>NZ_CP086727.1:3155000-3455000 GCF_020906275.1 Parasphingorhabdus litoris DSM 22379 | reverse complement strand
AACCTTCAGTCAGGGCTTCCGTGTTGGTGAAACCAATGGCGGACAACCTTGTCCTGATATGTTTATGCCGGGTGGACAAGGTCTGTGTCTGCTCGGGCCGGGACAACAATTCAGTCCTGATCCGAATGACATTTTCCCAGGAAACGAAAGGTTTTTTGAGCCAGACACTGTGAACAGCTACGAAATTGGCGCGAAAACGACCTGGCTCAACGGCGATTTGATTTTGAACGGCGCTTTGTTCTTCATTGACTGGAAAGACCCGCAAATCGCAGCGACGTCGATCAATGCGGGCACCAGTATAACCGTCAATGGCGTGTCGGCAGAATCCAAGGGATTTGAGCTTTCAGGCAGCTGGCGTGTTACCGATAATTTCAGGCTGAGCGGAAATTTCAGCTACACGGATGCCAAGCTGACTGCTGATGTCCCTGGACTGGTACAAACGATCCAGCCACCAGGGTTTGGTACATCGCTGGAAGCCGGCCAGGATGGAGACCGATTGCCTGGTTCTCCCAAAACACAATATTCAATTTTCGGAGAATACCGCCTGCCGCTCAACAACGGTGCGGACATCATATTTAACGGCAGCTATGCATGGCAAGGCAATGTACTAACCGTAATCGGCGGGCGCGGCGGCAGTTTTACGCTGCCTAGCTATGGCCGTGCAGACATTGCCCTTGGCTATCAAGCGGAAAGATGGTCCATAACGGCATATGCGAACAATCTGTTCAACGACTTCTCGGAATCGAGCGCTTCCAACACGCCGCTCAACAACCAGATGATCCTGACGCACAATGTCCGGCGTTTCCGAACCAATGTTCTGCCACCGCGTTCCATCGGTCTGCGGGCAAAGTTCAAGTTTCAATAGAAATTGGAAATCTGAAATTCAGAGGCGGGGCTGTTCGCAGCCTCGCCTTTTTCATGAGCGAGGGTGCTGTCCAACAGATTTTCTATCCACATGGTTCATCAGGCCTTAAATTCACCAATGTCCGCATTTGGGATAAAGCGGAAACCGTAGGAACGTCGGAAATTGGGGCGCATTGCTGAATGACCGCTCACATCATTTCCGGAAGTTCAAAAACTGGGCCGATGGCAGACGGTCTGGTTCTGACCGCTCTGAGCGCAAAACGAGACTTCAATTTTCCGCATCAATGGCTATGGCAAATTACCATTTCTAGCCCAACTTAGGTAAACCTGTTGTTGCCAATCTTGCCGTACGCTTGATCAACAGGCTGGCTTCTACAAAAGCTACTCATGGTGATGAAATACCTATAAAGGAGCTTACCTTTGATTTTGTTGAACTAGAGGCTTAGTACTCGTCGGCATGAGTCACATTGGTCCCCAAGTAGATTTAGATGATCCGGCTTTTGTTCATGAGACTGCACATCTTTATGGCAAGGTCTATGTTGGGCCTGGCTCCTCCATATGGCCTAACGTAGTGATGCGCGCTGAAATGCATGAAATCAAAATCGGTGCTCGCACCAATATTCAGGACTTCGTGATGGTTCATGTCGGGAGTACCACGCCGACTATCGTTGGTGACGATTGCTCTATCACGCACCATGTCACTTTGCATGGATGCGAGATTGGCGACCAGTGCCTGATCGGAATAAACGCTACGATTATGGATGGAGCCAAAATTGGTGCCAACTCCATTATTGCGGGGCACACTATTGTAAACGAGAATAAGGTCTTCCCAGAAAACTCAATCATTGCCGGGGTTCCGGGAAAAATCATAGGTGAAAATGATAACTCAGACCGCACTATTTTCAATGCCCGTTTCTATGAAACTATCGCTCGCAATTATGCGAAGGGAGCAGAACGGCTGACCCCCGAGCAGTTGGCAGCGCTGCAGAAAAGGGCATCTTCGTCGGATCGCGAGTGATTTGGCGAGCGAACAAACACTGTGGTTGTTTAGATCGCGTGCCCCGGAATTGGACAATCATTGCAAGTCTGAACCGAACAGAGTCTGCATATGCGATGTTTGCCCATTTCGGTTTCGGGCAGATTCGTGAGAACCTTGGAAAGCAAGTCACCCAAAACAAGTCGCTCATCAACAGTAAACCCCTCCAGGGCCGCTTCTAGCGTATCAAGACGGCTGTCCATGAGCTGTTGACGTAGCTTGCTGCCTTTTCGCGTTAGGTGCAGCGCTACTGCCCGGCCATCTGTGGCCTTACGCCGCTCGACAAGACCATCTTCTTCCAACCGGTCAATCACACGTACTGCGCCGGGATGTGAAAGCTCAAGAACCTGCCGAAGAATTTGAACGGACAGACCCGGCACATATCCAATAACGATAATTGCCGCAGCCGTTTCACCGGAGCGGTCAAGGGTCTCTTTCATACCAGAGCTAATCCGGTCGGTAAGAGCCAGAGCAAGCGCTCCAAGCAGATTTGTCGTGCGGTCCATGCCAGCAATGTATGCGCTCCGCATAAAAAATGCAATTGCAGATTGACTAATATGTATGCGTTATGCATATAACTGATCAACCGATAACTATTGGCGCTTGAGGAGAAAACTTATGATCCGACAATTCAACAGCTACGCCACGGTTTCGATGATCGCCGCGCTTGGCATGTTAAGCCCTGTGCGAGCTGAAGCGAGAAACAAAGAACCGGACTATCGAGCAACGGCAATCGAACCAATCAGTGATACGATAATCGTCAGGCAGACGGTCTGGCGCTGCGCTGGTGGCGAATGCGTCGCAAAAAAGTCCAATAGTTCGGCCCGATATATTTGCGTTCGTCTGGCACGTGAAATTGGAAAACTCAAAAGCTTCAGTCATCGCGGCAAGCCATTTAGCGCCGATGCCCTCGCGAACTGCAACAGCAAAATCAGGTGAGCTTTATCAGGCCGCTCATAATTTTTAGGAGTGAAAGAAACGCGCTGATGAAGACAGAAAGAATATATCAACTCGCCCATGGTTTGGGCCTAGCAAAGAGCCGTCAGGATGTAGCTGCTCAGTCAGGTGTCTCCATTTATGGCAAGCGGAAGAATATCTTCAACACAGCACCACAATCAACAGCGCTTTGATGGCTTTGCGTGAGACGGTGATAGGTTCTCAATAGAAGATTATTATTTTGGCCAATGATTCCAAAATCGTACGAGAATCCATTCCTGTCTGGTTGATGTTGGCTGCGCTAACCACCGGCTTCGTCTTAAGTCATGCCTTTAGAACCACAATTGCCATCGCGTCAGATCCTCTGATTGCCGAACTTAGCGTATCGGCGCATGGTATCGGGGCGGTTGCAGGAGCCTTCAATATCGCTTTTGCTGTCGCACAGCCAGTAGTCGGGGTTGCGCTTGATAGATACGGTCCGCGCAACACAGTCGCGGTTGCCTTCGTACTCGCAATTCTTGGCAGTGCGGTTTCGGCAAGTGCAAACGGTGCAATCACGCTCATAGCCGGTGAATGGATGATTGGTTTTGGCTGTGCGCCCTCTCTACTTGCTGCGATGGTATTCATTTCGCGGCGCTACCCTCCCAATCGCTTCGCACTATTGTCGGGCATTGTATTTTCGGCAGGTGGGGCCGGAATGCTTATTACAGGTACTCCGCTTGCTTGGATCGTTGAGACTTGGTCTTGGCGCGCAGGCTTCGTTGCGCTCGGGATCCTCGCAACCCTGAGTTGGATCGCAGTGTTCTGGCTAGTAGAAAAAGAGCCAGCTCCATCTGGCACTGAGCACCAACCCATCAGCGATGCCATTCGTGATCTTCGATCCATTGTGCGCCAACCCTATACGGCAGGAATTTGCTGTCTGGCCGCTACCAGCTATGCTGCGTTCCTCGCTCTGCGCGGATTATGGCTGGGTCCATTATTTTCCGAGCGCCATGCATTCTCTTTAATCGAGGTTGGCCACGTTGCCTTTGTTGTCTCCATTGCTGCGATGCTCGGGCCGCTCGTCTTTGGTTGGCTTGATCCAGGCAATCGCTCGCGGCGCACAGTCATTATCGGATGCAGTGCAGTTTATGCTGCATTCTTCGTGCTGCATGCCTTTGGTGCGAGCGCATTTCTTGACGTAGCTTTGGTTATCTTGAGCTGTTTTTTGTCAGGATACATTACTTTGCAATATGCCGATTTGCGATCCGCATATCCCGCCGACATGACTGGACGCGCACTCAGCGTTTTTACGATGGCCATGTTTGCAGGCGTATCAGGGATGCAATGGGTGAGCGGCCTTGCAGCTTCAATAGCACCTGATCTGCATTTCGACCCAGTAAGCGCAGCATTGTTATTGATCTGCGGAGTGCTTGCCCTAGGCACCCTCGCATTTTGGCTTTTGCCCTGGCCACCAAATTTACGTCACTCTCTCAAAAAAACCCCCAACCCAGAATTAGGTATGGAGATTTAATTATGCCAATCAGTCAGTCAGAAAAAGCCAATGCCTTCGCTGCTTTGCATCAAGGATCGGAAATTTTCGTCATCGCCAATGCTTTTGATGGCTGCTCGGCACGTATGTTGGATGCGCTTGGTTTCAATGCCATTGCTACATCGAGTTGGGTGCAAGCCGCTTTACTCGGCAAAATGGATGGCAATACCACGCGAGAAGAGGCGCTTGCACACGCTGCGCCAATTGTGGGTGCAACAGACCTTCCAGTATCCGCCGATCTAGAAAAAGGTTTTGGTGATACACCAGAAGACGCAGCTGCAACGATACGGGAGGCTGGTGCCGTAGGTCTTGTTGGGGGCTCGATTGAGGATGCCACCGGCGATCCCTCTGCGGCTATTTATGATATCGTCCATGCGGCAGAAAGAGTGGAAGCTGCGGTTGAAGCAGCGCGTGAATTGCCATTCAAATTCACCCTTACGGCGCGAGCTGAGAATTTTGTGCGCGGCGTCGATGATTTCGATGATACCATAGAGCGACTTCAAGCTTTCGAGAAAGCAGGTGCTGATGTATTAATGTCGCCGGGATTGCCAAGTCTCGATGCGGTGCGCCAAGTATGTTCCTGTGTAACAAAACCGGTAAACTTCATGGCGGGTATTCCAGGTCAGTCTTTTTCAAAAGCCGACCTTGCCGCTGCAGGCGTTAAGCGTATCAGCCTCGCAACGTCGCTTTACACCTATGCGATCACGGCAATGCATGAAGCCGCTAAGGAAATACAAGACAAAGGCACGTTCGACTATATTGACCGGACGACTGCTGTAGACTTTAATACCATTCTTAAGGATTGATGCTTTTGGAAACAGTGCAGTTTACTCTTTTCCCGACAGCGGTCGGCGACTGCGGTATCGCATGGCGTGGCGATACGGTCGTTGCCACCTTTTTGCCGGAGAAGACGCCCGCTGCGACAGAAGCCCGCCTATTGAAGCGAACAGGAGCGAAAAAGGGCAAGCCGATAGCGGCTATAGAGCTCGCCATTCAATCGATCTCTGCGCTGCTTGAAGGTGAAAAAGCAGACTTATCATTTATCACCTGCGACTTACATGGGATCGACCCATTCTCAATGAAGGTCTACTCCGTCACTCGGACAATTCCGGTTGGCGAGACGCTTACTTACGGAGATGTTGCCTTGCAGCTTGGCGACAAACTATACGCACAAAGGGTCGGTCAGGCTCTGGGACGTAACCCTTTCCCGATTATTATTCCTTGCCACCGTGTTGTGGGCGCAAACGGCAAGCTTGTCGGTTTTTCAGCGCCCGGCGGAACTGAAACCAAGCTCAAGATGCTCTCAATTGAAGGGGCACAAATTGCCGATCCACCGTCCTTGTTTGATGATCTTCCACTCGCGACTAAGCCGCAGGATTGATTTTCAACAGCTTTTGATCATCTGACGGTTTTTACCATCACCCATTTATGCTTTCCGATCTGCCTTGATCTCTCGAAACCTTGTCGTTCGAACATATGTAAAGCACCATTGAACAGAAAGGCCGACGATGCCTTCCTACCCTCAATATCCTCCGGATAAGCCTCGACAATTCCACCACCAAGCTTTCGAATTTCTTCGATTGCACCTTCAAGCGCAACCGAAGCAACGCCGTTTCCGCGATGTCCCTTGCCAGAGAAAAAACAAGTGATCCGCCAGTCGGGTAATACTGGATCGGTCTTTTGATAGGCACGCTGGTTGTGGATGCGCGGGAGCTCATTTGGCGATCCAAATTGACACCACCCTACGCAATCCTCGCCTTCATATACAAGCGCGGCATGCGCTCGGCCTTGGCGAACAAGACATTCTTTCGCCTTGCGCTTTTCAGCTGCATCTTCTGCACTTGCACCCTTTCCGTGATACCACATACACCAGCACCCACCCCAGACGCCGTTGTTTGCGTCAACTAGTCGCGCGAAGTCCGGCCAAGTTTTTTCGTTGAGCGGTTTGGTCTTAAAGTCGGTCACGAGTCGTTGCTAAGGAGTTGATGATCACTGTTCAATACCGCCTCGCCCTTCTGGTGTGAGCACCGCTGAATCGAAAATCACATGCTCTTCTATCGCCATTCCATCTTTAAGGCGGAAACGATCTACGCCCCGATAGGTACGCCGCTCCCCATGGATCAAGGCCGACGTTTCCCAAGCAATGTATAACATATCTCCATTCCCAGCGCAGTCGAGCGGAGTCACTGTCATGTCCTCCATCGTGGCCAATGTCTCGGTCATCCATTCTGCATAGGTGGTACCGGACATTATTCCTGCGCCAGTGAAATGAATTTTCGCGTCAGGCGCAATCACTTCAGGTACTCGAGCACCTGAAGGTTCGGCCCAGAACGATTTGAAACGCTCATAGAAATCGTGTTGTTCAGAGGTGAGGTTTGTGCCGGTCATGTTGCTCTCCGCAGCGGTTGTTGATTACTGCTCCAGTTTATATGCGCTACGCATATATTGCAATTGAAAAATGTGCGTCGCGCATATAAAATATCGTATTTGTGGTCTCCGCAGCAGATTGCAGGATGGCATAAGAAGCAATTGGTTAGTGAATGTGAGAACCTTGGTAGCTGAACCCGATGGCTGCTTCTCTGTTAAGGATCTCTGTTTCGCTCCATTCCCCAGAGTGCCTAATCACACTGATGAAATTTAGCCCTCTAACGACCGCTTTTGGAATGAAGCGGTCTCGCTAGGAATGTCTGATATTGGGGCGCAAAGCTGCCAAACAAGCTACCCCCGCTTACCTTTCCCGAGCGCACTAAACGTAAAGCGCATACTTCACGTCCTCTCTTTTGAAAATTTATTAGGCCTCGAAATTTTATTTTGGCAGCGCAAATTTCTGTCCCCTTACCGGTCCGGTTCATTGCAGACATCAGCAATATGACCCCCTCCCCCTAAGGCGTCAGTCATCCCTGATGGCAAAGGCATACCACTCAAAACATCGCCGATCGGCCGAGCATCTGATCCTTTTCTTTTTTTGGATCCTTTATGTTCGTGCGACATCGTGCCGAGGGTTTTTAGACACTGTGCCGGGGATTCTTTCCCACGATGTCGGGGGGTGGATTTGTCGACCCCCGACAGCTTGTCCGGGGTGGGCCGAAACTCTTGGGCTTGTCCTCCGAGCATTGGATTGAGATTCAATAGCCAACCCATCACGATCTCTATCAATGGTGGACCGCCTTTCGTCCATCCGCGCAAATGTGCCTCTAACGCGGCTCGTTCTGGTTTCGCACACCATTTTCCGTCTGGATGGACCGCGTGAATGTTGATCACTCCTTGGATCCGCAAGATGCTGACGTGACCGGCCTCAACCAGGCAGGGAAGGGCGCGTTCAACAGTCTTCGTGCTGTATTCGCTCTGCTGAGCCATAAACCCATTTCCGATCCAAGTGACCGGAGAGTCATCGCGTGCTGCAAACGCGAGTTGGTTCAAGACAGCTTTGTTTGCAGGCGACCCTGTGGCAACCTTATTTGACATTTGAATCAGCTTCCAGCCCATCGTGGCGTCTCGATTCAAGTTAGCTATCTAAACTCACTGGGCTTCCCGAAGGTTTTCAACCCATTTTTCTGCATCTTCACGCGCTACTCTGGTTGCTTTGCCGATCTTTAGGATCGGGATTCGACCTTGCTTAACCTCCGCATAAAATGTGGTTCTCCCAATCCCATAGAGGTAGCAGAATTGGCGGACGGTAAGTAGTTTCTTGGTCACAGAAAGGCTCCGGGTTGCGAGCCTTGGATGATGGCGGCTCGTTAGCCGTTCTCTTGAATACGCATGAATCCGATTGCTTCAACCAAACGACGGAGAAAGAAACAGTGTTCTATTTCCCGCGATTCTTTCTCACTGACTCTTCCCACTCAGCGTATTCGGCAATGGCTTTAGCTTCACCATCATCGATGTAGGCTAGCGCGTTTCGAACGGCCTTGCCGTGATCGGGGTGGCTTGCATCTGGAACTCCGGCAACTTCGAGACACAAACTCAAGAGCCTCCCGATGATCCCTTTGCTGCCAGTTGGCATAACGTTTAGGTCATCGACTATCCCAACCGCCGCACAAACGAGAATAAGGCTTTCAACAAGACTGGTGTAAAGCTGAGGCTGACCAGCATTTTTTTGAGGCCGCAGGTCTTCTGCCTCTTGGGCTATTCGCTCCAAGATTGAAATGTAGTTTCGCAGTTCTGGGTGGATGTGCTCGTGCGATTGCCGTGCATCGATCTGCGGGTGGCCATACGCTTCCAACAGCGAAGCAAACTGTTCTTGTTGCCACGGAACAAGTTTTCCAATCGCATCGATCACTGATCTTGCGCTTTTGGCGACGGAATCAAACTGTGACTTATCGCCAAGCTGAGAGATGAGTTCTCCCTTCCAATCGCGAAGGTCTGTCCGCTGGGCCATATTGGCAAATCTTTCCTGTCGAGCTTTTTCAGACTTTTCTTGAAAACGATCAATCGCTTCTGCGATCAAATCTAGCTTAGGCTCCAGCCGCTCATCTATCGCAAGAAAAGCACGTGTCTCTTTTTGGGTTAGCTCAAAGCGGGCTGATAGTGATTTCGTCATCGCCCCGATGCATACATCAGCTGGCGCATATTGGCCTAATAGATTGAAGCGATTCAGCACTTCGTATCGAACAGGCGAGCAGGAAATTGGCGGAAATCCAATATTGAGATGCCCAATGGTAGAATCTCATTCAATCAAGTCTGCCGTGCGAGAGTAGCGATTGAGTTGTTGTCGGAATAAAGTCGGGCTGCCACGACCGCTTTCCCAAATAGCTTCCGTACATTGCACGGTTTTCAAATGTTTAAACCCTATGTCGGCGGCAATCAATGCAGCTATGATCTCAGGAAAACTTATAATCACCCCTCTTTCAAAACAGATTGTTTGTTTATGTTTCTGACTAATTGACCAGAAAATCGAGTGAAGCACTATAGAATATGGAAAGCCCCCAATCCTTCTTTCTAGAATTTCCTAGTAAATCTCTTCCACCCCAATTTCCCTGAACCCTGATACCGCTGGTACCGAGCCCTTTGTCATTCGCGGACACATAAAGAGGAAGGTCAAGTGACTTCAAGCCATCATCAAACCGATATTCAAACTTGGGTGCGAAGCCGACCAAATCGACAACCGGGAAATTCCTGAAAATCAATCTTCCTTCCAGCCCCCCTGAAAATCCGCTCCGTTTTCTAGGCTTGTCGATGTTTAAGGAATTGCAATCCGCTAATATTATTAAGGGATTTTCAATATTGCAGACGGTGATACCTTTCGCATCTGCAGGAAAATCATATGCGCTCGAGTATTTAACTGATGCAATTCCCATGATGCCTTCGGCGTAAACGCCAATTTTAGGGCGCTTTGATCCATATAGCTTTTTGAATGCAGACCCATATCCTTCTAAAACCCAGTTATCCGTCGATTGTTTGAACGCTTTGTCGGTTGCCGGATCTTTGATCAACGTTGTTGTCCGATCAAACGAACGATTTCCGTCTGCATCAACAGGAAATGTAGCTTGCAAATAGTTGAAATCTCTCGGGGCATATTCAACAGAGACTCCCCACCCCAACTGAGGAATTGGTACTTCATCTGCAGCAGTCCAAAAAAGGTTGATGTACTGTCCTGCCAATTCTTTGTTGATCAGGACTTCTTTTTTCTTGACTGTCTTTGTTTTGAAAATCCAGTTGATCAAGTGATGATCCATACATTTTTGTGTTCCCGGTTTTGCTAATTTCAAAACCTCATGGACGTCTTGATCGGTATATTGCGATACGAAGGACCTGCGTTTCTCCCAGACTTGAGAAGTAACGGCTGGTGCTTTACTTTTTTCACAAGCTTCACGAGCTGAGTTGAGAAACTTTACGGTTCTTATATAGACATCTGGATTGGATTCTTTTTCATAAGCCTGATAATCAAATGCCAATTTAAAAGAAGTTCCGGGCGTAACATCGAACCCATTGTTAAGGTCGATCAACCTGTTTTTTCCACTGCTAATCGGTGTTGAAATTATGCCTGTTATTTTCTTCAGAATCGGCCGTTGATAGTCATTGTCCTTTCCTATTTTGCGGCCCTTAATGCCGTGACTGTATGAAATAGAAGCTTCATCGCCGCCGTTGAAATTTACTGCGCCTCGAAATCCCAAGGCTTGGTTCACGCGCCCAGATATTCCAGAGTAATTGTCTAATTGTTGACTTAGAAGAGTCGCTTCACGCCTAGCTTGCTCGACTTTAGTTCGCGCCACTTCCGAATTGAAATCACACTCTACGATTTTGTTAGGATCAGCAAAGGCAAGATCGAAATCTCGTTTACTCGCCATCCCACAAATACCAACTCGGTTTTTGGTGTCATCTACTTCATTGCTGACTAACGACGCATTATCAACCTGACCAACTTTGTCGTTTTTTTGAGGGAGATCTGCCTTTAGAGCCTCGATAGCTTTCTCAAGAGCTTCTATCCTTTGAGCGACATCTTGATTTTTACTTTCGGATGGTTTTGCAGCCGCTCCTGAACATATTAGAAACGCTGCCGCCAAAATGGAAGAACTGCGCAACAATCCTGCTGCTCGATTGCACCCACCCGTTGGCTTTGATCCTGTGACATTGCACCCCATAAATTTTCCCCTTCAAGTCAAGACAAGCATATTGCGTTGTATTGATATCAATGTTCACTACGGGAAATGTTGGTCGTGAACTCGTGATACAAATCACGGTTTCGAGGCCATATTTGGAACTAGATTGCTTTTTCAAAATGGGGCTAGTTCGATAAATTATGATGCGATGCAGATTCAATAAGTTCATCATTGTTGCGCGAAGACATAGGCACTGTAAGTATAGTCCATTCTACAATGATCACAGTTTATCTAATAGTTGTGGGGGATGATGCAAAATAGCGAGCAAGTATCGGCACTAATGGCTTTCTTGAATTGCACGCCGGAAGTCGCACAAGCGCTGGATGCCGCAATGGCGCCCCAGGCTTTCGACCACAAAGATATTCTTGTGCATCAGGGCGACAAAAATTCGCAGATCTGGCTCATTCTTGATGGAAAAGCTCAGCTACAGATAATCGGATATGAAGGCCAAATTACGCTTTTGGCCACCCATGGTCCTGGCGAAATATTGGGCGCATTTCCAGAAGAAACCGAGAGTAATATGGACATAAAAGTTTATGGCAGCCTTACCGCCTTGCAAATCCCTTCTAACGATCTGCATGAATTGCTGCGGACCTATCCTAGTCTTGGTGCCGGCCTATCCAAGATATTGGGTAATCAGTTTAACGCCATATTAGACCGTTTGGCTTCGCATGTAACGTTGACTGCAACCGGCCGTGTTTACCGGGAACTACTGCGGCTAGTCGATGAAAATGATCAAGCATCACCGCCGCCCGTTATTGCGGCGCTCGCTTTGACCGCGCAAACAACTAGAGAGACAGCATCCAGGGCCATTAACGCATTGGTGCGCCGAGGAATAATAGAGCGTGACAAGAGGCGTTTAGAAATTATCTCAAGAGGCCTGTTGGAGTCTTTGGTCGTATAAATATCACATGACTTAGAAGATTCGCCAAAGCGGCTGAGAGCCCCAGACGGTTTTTAACTCACCAATTTCCTCGATCGATTGCGCACAGCCGATCAATGTCAGGGACATTGCGCCGAGTTGATCGGTTATGAGCACGCCGGATTGTGAAACGCTGGCTAAAACCTCCGCTCGGCGCAACAGATTCTGAGAAGGAAGGCCAGTATCCATGATATCGTACACCATCGCTACCCGCACTTCTTCCTGTTTGGACTGAGCGATCAACATCCCCAGATCATAAGCTTGATTTTGATCGTTAGACGCAAACCAATGTCCCTTTCCTTGGGAGTGCAAGGTTAGGTTATACCCTAGTAGCCGCATGATCTCGGCAGAATCACTGTTACTAATCCAAATCAATGTACCCAATGACTGGCTGGTTTGCTCAGGCTCAAACTCGCCGACTGACGTTCGTTTTCTTTTGCCTTCAATGACAATCAATTCCTTTCCGGAATCTCCCCATAACGTCAGTTGCGACGGCAACTTTTCGCTGGCGCCGGCAATAGTAACAGCTTTAGCCGTGCTTTGAAGGTTGCGCGCATTGCGAACAGCCAGCCCCATCGCCATGCGATCGGCAATTTCCACTGCGAGTTCTAAAGGTGGGTCATCAAGACCCAAAATCTCTATTGTTTCGGCTCGCGCCAATGCTGCATCAAATTTGGTAAGCCATTCATCGCCAAAGGGGCGAACCGACAGATCGCGGAACTGGTCAATCGGGAAGGGGAGAATGACGTGCAATTCTGCTGCGGTTTGATTTTTGTCTGTATGATCCAGAAAGGCTTGCGCGAATAATAGGTCTGATCCAGCGGCGAGGGCGCCATAGGCAAAGCCGGGTTGTTCCTCTTCAATAAAATTGCGGATTGCCCGCAGCGCCCCATTGTCATTTTCTTGTAGCCTGATCATCCCGCTAAAATGAACACTGCAGGGCGGCCGATATCGGTCTAACCAACTGGAATCACGATTTTTTTCGGATAGGATTAGTGCAAATTGGCCGATAGTCGCAGCATGATCTTCCCATGCATGAGGCAACCTGGCAATGCCCTCAGCCAGCGATCGTTGTGCTTGATCTTCAAGGCCCATGAGCAGCAATGCTTCTGCTCGTGTCGCCTCCCGCCAATAGGCGTTTTCGCCTTCGTCAGGGTCACCATCGACCATGGCCAGCACTTGTGCGGCGAGCTCCGCGGAGCGTGCTGGATCATCGCCAAGCAGAGCCAGCGCTGCTGCGTTAATGAGCGGATAGCTGTCAGTGCGGATGTCCGCCGCAGCTACATAAGCTGCAGCGGCTTTTTCATAAAGCCTATGGCGATCCGCACCATCTGCCGCTTTGGCTTGATCTTTAAGCAAGCGGCCTTTTAGCGTCAGCGCTTTTGGATCACTAGTTTCGCGTTCCCAACCCTCCGCCACAAACAAAGCCCAAGCCTGCCCCGGAGATCCGGCACGGGCTAGGGATAGGATTTGGGATAGGGTGGTGGGAATCGTTCTGGTCAATTAGTCGTTGCCACCAGGGTGTCCGATATCACCGCTTCCGGGAAATAATCGAGGGTCCTTTGCATTGATGTCAAACACCTTCGTATAAGGCGTGCCCCTATCGCTTGAAGCCTTCTTTCCGGAGTAGGAGAAAACAGCCAATTGGGACTGCACATCTGGGTTTCCAGAAAATGTACTAACCTCGTGCAACTTTCCACTATCAACATAATACAATCTCAGATTTCCAATTATATCGTTATCGAAATTGGAAAATGGCACGATATTCAGGTCAAAGGAACCTGTGCCTTTTGGTATGTAGAGAACGAATTCTGTATCCGTACCGTTGCATAATATCGATGCTCTTGTCGTGTTCCTTCGACTATCCAGGTTGGGCCTTGGACTTCGAACCGCCCCGGTATGCCCATTGTTCATTATAATTTTCTTAAGACCATCCTTGAATTCGGGCTCTGATAGATAAGGTTCTGGTAGAAAATTCTTGTAATAGATTCCGGCCTTGTCTTCTCTGACCTCAAGATAAATTGTTAGATACGGATTGTAGGCTTCACTTGTCATTCTCTATCTCCTTCAATTTTATCAACTTCTCTGTACGCTCTTTCCAGATCATGTATCTGCTATTGTCAGGGTCAAGCGAGGCCAATTCGTTGGCAATCTTGTACGCTCTCTTTGCATATTCTAATGCTTCTGAATCTCGCTGATGACCCATCAGTAGCTGGGCATAGCTCATTTGTGTTGCGGCCCATTGTTCCTGCCAGCTTCGATTTTCGGGATTACCTTCAACCAGTGATTTGACAAGCCGCAGCTGCTCACCGCGATGAACAAATCCCTTGTCATCCTGGCCATCGGCGAAATAGGCATCTGATAGCCATGCGTGGCGATTAGCGAGGTCGGATATCGCTTGTTTGTCATCCGGCGCAATTTTGATGAGCGTCTTGATATGATCCAATGCCTGAGAGCATTCCTTGAGCGCGGCCTTCGGTTTGTCATCTGCGGCAACAAGCCGGGCACAATCTGCACCATAGCTATAACCAGCATGACGTGCCCAATCGGGCTTCTTTTGGGGTGCCTTCATCAATCTGGAAATGAGTGCTTTGTTTTTGGCTGTTCGTGATTTAGCCTCTTCAAAGTCCTTTCCCCAATAAGCCAGATGGCTAAGCCAATTTTCGCTCTGTGCATGAGTGAAAATACGTTCGTGATTGGATGGATCCTTTGCCAGCAAAGCTTCGGTAACACGGTGCGCTTCGCTGAATTTTTCAAAAGCAGCGTTCATATCTCCCCGTTTTTCATCAATCTCACCCCAGCCGTGCAGATTGCGTGCGCGCAGAGCAAGGCTCTCGGCTGACAGGGTCGATAGATCGCCTTGCGCCTCATAGTAGTCCATCGTTTTTTCATTAACGGCAGTCATGATATCAAGCCGCCCAACACCCTTCAGACTCCCGCGTAGATCGGTCAGCATGAACTCGATCAACGCTTCGGCTTGGGCTTGTTGATGCTGCGCTTCATTGCGCTGTTGGATTGCGTAGTATGTCATTCCAATCATTGTTAGCAGGCCAATTGTGGTAGCGAGCGTGACGGCCATCACGCTACGAAACTGGCGCTGGGCATCGCGTTGAACGAGGGCGTCAAGAGGGACTTCTGCAACCCCCGCAATCAGCTTGAACAACCCTAGTCGCCAGCCATCGCCTTCTTTGCGCAAATCAGCTGCAAGAGGTTCGCCTTCTTGTATCAAGGCTGGCGGGAATGCTTCGTCTGGTTCACCTGCAACCAACGCTGCCAATATCGGGCGATCCGGATGCAACTCGCGAAAAAGTTCAATCTCTTTTGCAACCCAGGGTGAGTTTTTGGCATTGGGTGAGCACAGGACTATGAGTACTTGGGATTGTGCCAAAGCCGCCTTCACCGATTTCGAAAGATCCAGAGCCGCTGGCAAATCCTCCCGGTCGCGGAACAGCTGACCCAATCTGCCGTCTTTGGTACCGCCCGATTGCATGTCGCGCAGCAATTTGGGAAGCTTGTAGGCTTCCATTTTCCGGTGGATTTTTTTTGCAATCGCCGCATCAGAGTGGCTGTAGCTAACAAACGCACGAAATTCCGTACTTTCCAATTCGGATCTAATAACCACCCCTATACGTCATCCTCATTCTTCAATCACTTTGGCCACGAACTTTACTAATAGTCGAAATAATATGACTCAATTTTCGAGTTGTCACGTTTTTTAAACAATAACTTGGGTGTCTCGTGTCAGATGGAATAGTTTGACTCATTTTAATTTTATACCTTGTTTCTTATCCAAGATATCTGAGCGTGATTTCCATCACGGGTGCAAAATAATCATCTCCAATAAAGTCTCGAAACAGACTAAATTTGGTCTGGTATTAGGAGAATTAAACAGACTAAATTAATTGTATCGTCAGTATTCGCGATTGGAATCATAATGGTTCCGTCGACGGCCTCACAAGCGCGCGGTCCATGTGATTATATCTTGAAGCAAAATTGTGGCGGAGCGGCAGCGCAAAGTTGTTCTGCTCGATCAAAAAACTACTCACGTTGCTTGAAAAATTCACGACCTAAAAACCCTAATTTGGGCCAACAAAAGACTCCTTCCAGGGCGATAAACAATTCTGGGCGCAGTGCTGGTAAGGTGACTCGCGAATAAAAAAAGAGTGCAATTAGTTGAGCAGGGAGGGCATTGCATTAACCGGGAAGCCAAGTTGATAAGTAATTGTCGATTAGAGCGTTACCCTCCCTATTTTCCACAGCGCTGATATTGAATATTGCGATTAGTAGGCTGAAAGTGTATTTGTGACCAACACTGATAGACGCTTTTCAACAACCAATTTCTAGGACAGCGAAGTTGGGGGCCACATTGGGGGCCTCTTTCAATATGAAATTGAAATAGTCTTTTGAATATAACTATATAGTATTAAGAAGCGAGTCCTCTTCTGCACCAGATATTTTCGACAGACTCCGGTTTTTGATCCCAAAATATAAACTTCTGAATCGTCCTGCAGCTATTCGGCTGGGAACATGATGCCCTGCTTTGCATGAGCATTTTTGCGTCCTAGACTCGCTTGCAAAAAGGCTGCGATAGCCAAGACAAAGAGACTCAGCGAGATAGGTAGGCCAGCCGAGCTGATAACAGCTTCCTTATAGCGCACGGCATGGGCGAACATGGCCAAAGTGAGTAGCATCCCGGTTGCCACCAAAAGTATTGGCTTTATGCGGGTGCTACCGATGCGGCTGCCATATGTAATCATTGCAACAAGCGACAACCAGAAGAGGGCAACCAGACCAGATTCTGGCACAACATCCGCGAGGGCAATTACCAATGTCAGCGCCAATGCAGCAGGAGTACCCCAGATTATTGCGGTCCAGGCGCCTTCCAGACGTGGTGCCGAATTGCCTTTGTCTCGGCGTTTGGCGAAATAGATTTTCAACCCAGATGCAACAATCACGCAAAGCCCAATGCCGAATAGCAGATAGGCGAGCTTGACTGGCAATCCGCCCCAATTGCCGAAATGTACGTTATAGACAGATCCGATGATTTGCTGCCCGATCGTGCCATCCGAGATGCCGACATTGCCGTTGTAATTGCCGCTTGCATCATAGGTATAATAGTCGCCAAAAATCAGCCGATCACCATGTTCGCCCACGATTTGGGAATTCTGTCCGGCGGTGCCCGGATCGTGCATTATGAAGTAAGTTGGATCGATATCAGGAAAATTTTCCTCTATATGTTGTATCGGTTTCGCGATGGTCGCAATATCGGCTGGCGCAGAATTTGGCGCTGGCTCACTGCCAAAAATCGGCGCGAAGACTTGTTCAGTATCGCCATCAAAGCCAGCCGCTGCAATGGCGAACGCAAGGACACTGGCGACGCCCAATATGGAGCCGGTTAGCGCGTTCGAAAAATGGAACGGCAATGTCCAGACACTCAGCCTGTTATGTAGATCAACGGTTGTCAGCCGGCCTGCCCCACGTCGAAACGTAAAGGCGTCCCGAAAGATCCGGGGGTGGGCGAGTATGCCTGATAGTGAAAGGCCAATGAGCATTATGCCCAGGGCGCCGACGATCGTCAGACCCAATATTTGCGGCATATGCAGATAATAATGCAGATCGAGCAGGAATTGCGTCCATGGAAAGGTTTCTTCTGCTACAATATTCCCATCCTCGTCGGCGAAAAAGGCCTGCGTGTCGGTTGTAATAACGGTCCTGGGCAAATCCGGACGGGGGAAAGTGACATAAAGATGAGTCGTCGGAACGGCTTCGCTGCGGAAGACGGAATAGGCTGCCCGTTCGGCCGCCGCCGCGCTAATGCTTTGCATTTCCGGCGCATTGGGTTGTTCCCATCGCTGAAGCTCATGGTTGAAGACGGACAGTGTTCCCGTGACCGCCAATATATAAATCAGCCCACCAAAAATAATGGCGAGCAAGCTGTGTGCCTCAAGGGATCGCAAAACGCGCAAGGTAGATTTTTTTGGTTGGGCCTTATCCGGCATAATCAACACCTTAGCTTTTGAATGCCAGGGCAGCTGCGGGTATGATCGCCAGCCCCAGGATGATTATTGATTTGCGCATCGTCGCTCGCTGCGATCCGACATAGACAGCAAGACTCGCCCAAAGGATCGAAAACGCGAAAGCGGCGATCGTCAGATTGACACTATGTTCCATCCCCAACCACCGGAACATCATGAACAAAGCTGATGATACTGAAACGGCGGCCAATCCTGAAAGGAGAAAAAGCAGTAGCCCATGGTAAATCCGCTGCAGCCAAACCATGGCCCCAGCGGACGAGGCACTAAGCACATGTTCGGAAGGACTGCGCCCCTCTTTGGCCTTACGTTTGGGTGTCTGCAACGCGCTGATCAATACTGCCAGCCCGCCTACAATAATGAGGACGATGATTCCCAAAGCTGTACCTTTGTCAGCGCCGCTGGTTTGGACCCAAGCAATAATCGAGAACAGGATGAGCAGCACACCGCCGATAATCTCCAGATTGGCGCCAAACCGTTTGTGCCAAGCCTTGTGCAGCAAATATACCCCGCCGATGGCAGACACGATGCCGGTCAATTGCCAGAGCAAGACACTTTCCATGATCAGAACTTATATCCGACGCGAACCACTGCGGTTCGTTCTTCAGCCACGAAACAGTCGCCGCGCGCCAGGCAGGTAGAGAAATAACGCTCGTTCGTGATGTTGCGGACGTTAAAAGTGACATCCCAATGTTCTGTTTCATAGCCCAGCAGAAAATCACCGAGAATATTGCCATCGGTTACGACACGGATGGGACCGACGGCTCCTGTGCCGTTGCTTTCATTGTCACCAACATAGCGTAAGCCGAACCCGAGCTTAAAGCCATCCCACAAGCCCATGGACGGTTGATATTGTACCCATGCCGAGGCTTGTTCTTCCGGGATGGAGGCAAATGGGACGCCGTCCGCTGTTTCCGTATCCAATATGCTGCCGTTAAATTCGAGATACCAATCGCCAAGGGTGGTTTGGGCCTGCAGTTCAAACCCTTTGACGGTGCCAACGCCCTCTTGTTGACTGTCTGGCTGATTGATCAAGGAAGAGGGATTGGGCAGGTTGGATTCTTCAATGTCGAAATAAGCGAGGGTGATGTAAGTTTGCGTTCCGGGCGGTTGATATTTTAACCCGGCCTCCCATTGCTTTCCTTCCCTTGGTTTGAGCGGATTGTTGGTCAGGCCGTCTGTTCCGATCACCGGTTCAAAAGAATCTGCGAAGCTGACGTAGGGTGAAATGCCATTTTCAAAGGCATATAGAGCACCTGCACTGAATGAAACCGCATCATCCTTCTGAACATTGCCCCGGCTTTCCGTTTTGCTATCGTCATAACGCAGCCCAAAATTCAGCTTGAGGTCGCCGATTGACATTTGATTGTTCAGGTAGAGCCCGTAGTCGTTAGTTTCGGTATCCCCTATATCTATCAAGTTGGCGTCGTCGAAAAGATCTGTCGGTACGTTGCCATAAACCGGGTTATAGATATTTATAGCACCAAAGCGGCGTGTAACCGGATCACTACGGGAAATGAACTGGTTGCCAGTTGTGACATTTTGATAAGCAAAGCCGGCAAAAAGTTCGTGCTCTACAGGTCCGGTATTGAACGCCCAGCGCGCGCGAAGATCAAAGGCGGCCTGTTCTGAAAAAGCATCGCTGCGGATAAATGTCCGTCCGCCATCTCCATTCGCATCGACCCGGGGGGGACCAAATTCGCCTAGAAAATCAATATAAGACTGCCGGTAGTCGACGTCAGCATCCTTATATCGGAAAATACCGTCAACAGAGAAATTTTCAGTAAATGCATGGCTGGCGAGCAAGCTCACCAGCGTCGAGTTTGTATTGTAGCGGTTCAATGCAGGATCGCCGAGATAAGTGTCCAACTCAACCTGGTCGCCCGTTGCATTTACACAAACCGCTGCGGGTGTGATCTTCACATCGCTGCTAACACAGCCGGTTCCGGTGAGCGGGAGGAATTGCTGGGCAGTATCACTATCGCGATCGACATATTCGAGCATCGCGGTTAGCCTCGTCCGGCCGTCATCATAGGTGATGGAAGGCATGACCACGACGGCATCGTCGTTTACGAAGTTAATCTGCGTATCGGCATTCCGGTATAGGCCAACAAACCGCACAAAGAGATTGTCGGCAAGCTCTGCATTCAAGTCGGCTGCGGCCTGGTAACGATCAAATGTGCCAACATCAAAAACAACTTCACTTTGCTTGTCTGGACCTGCCAACTTTGAAACGGCGTTAACGATGCCGCCGGGTGTGCCCTTGCCGTAGAGTACAGACGCTGGTCCTTTCAGCACCTCAACCTGCTCCAGCACATAAACATCAGACCGTGTGTTGTTATAAAAACCAAATAGCACCTGTTGGCCGTCGCGATATTCCGCTGCATCGAAGCCGCGCACCTGGGGAAAGTCACCGCGCGTAGCGAAGCCGAACGTATCCCCAACTACCCCGGGCACATAGTTCAGGACATCATCCAATGTCAGAGCGCCTTTGTCGCGAAACTGTTCTTCGGTCTCGATAGTAACGGAGCGCGCCGTTTCAACGATCGGTGTTGCTGATTTCAGTGCGCCAAAGTCCGATAGCTGACCGGTAACAATGATCACATCTTCATCATCGGTCGTGTCATTGCGAGTATCGTCGTCATTTTGAGCAAAAGCCGCGGATGGCATCGCGAAAGCTGACGTAAGAAGGAGTAATTTTCTTATCATTTTGAGCCCTCTGTTCCTGTTCGCGGAGCGGAATAGTCGGCCACCGGTCATATGTAAATAAGAATCATTATCATTAGCATTAAGGCTATGAATTCAAAGCGAGAGTTTTTGTACAGCGCCAAAATTCGTGCAGATAGATGACCGGTTAAGTCAGGCACTTATGTACAAATTTCATGGGTCTCTGCCGTTGAGTGGATGCTCGATCCGTTCCTTCATCAAAAGGAAGTTTTCATGGAGAAAAGTGAGAATGGGTATGAAGGACGATTGAATCACCGGTACGGCTGAGATGAGATACCTCACTTCGCCTTTGGAATCTGGTGTCTCACTGGATGGCGGGAATCATCAAGAATTCTATATTTTATAAATAGAATTATATAATTCTATATTAATTGATTTATTGTTGCACTATACAAAATATAGAGAGAGAAATACATAATATTGCATGACGCATGCTTCGCCAAAATTTCGGCTCCAAGCGAGACCAAATTTTACAAAATCCCTGAAACTATGGGCTTTTTGGGGTTGCGGGCCGCTGCGCATCTCTGTTAACCATAAGCACTAACAAATCGGTCTGGGGCATTGACTATTTGTTTTGTTTCAAGTCGTTGCAGGCTTGAAGCATTATAATAGCAATTAAATGCTCATATCGGAGAGTTAGATGGCCAAGCAAAATAAAAAACCGCAAACCCATCTCATTGCTCTTGAGCCGCGCATGATGTTTGATGGCGCTGCTGTGGTAACTGCGGTTGCGACTGTGGCAGCCGCTGATGCACTGGAAAATGGCTCTGTTTCTCCCAGTTTCTTTGGCTCTGGCAAGGGCGGCTCCGTAGGCGATACGATCCCGAATATTGGTCTCGCGCCACCCACGACATCCGAGCGTTATGCGGAAAATGGCCGTCCGGACATGGTTGCAGTTGATATCGCTATGCGGGACGGCGATAGCGCGTTTCCAACTGGCCCTGGTCCTGACTCTGCCGATAGCGATATGGCGGGTTCGGCCGTGCTTGATGGCTTGGATGGCGGGCTTGAGGCTGATGGTGTTGAGGCGCTTTCTATTGCTGCAGTCGGGTCGGAGGCATCTGCGTCATCTGGTGAAGCCCTACTTACCAATTCTGTGAACAATGATGCTGTGCTTCTGCCGGATAGCGCGCCTGGATATTCTTCAAATATTTCAGAAAATATTACTGTAAAAGAGCAGGTGGTTGCAAAGGACGCTGTTACAGGCGGTTCTGGTGGCGCTGTCATTGCTGATGAAGGATTTGATGCTGGAACCGTTCAAGATAATGTTGTCCAGCAAGTCGAAGTGCGGAGTGAACCGGCTTCTTATGATTTTCGGGAGCCCGGCGTTCGGCCTACCAATTTTCAGGACTATTTCATCATCGACGATAATGACTCCCGATTTGTTATGAATCGGGTGCCGCTCGTAGGCGATCCGGAAATTTCAGAAGATGCTTTGGTTGCGCAAAACGTGGCGGCTACTGGGCAGGATTTCATATTCATCGACACCAGTGTCGAAAATTATCAAGAGCTTGCCGATACCTGGGCCGGCAAAGGCACAATCGTCTTCATCGACGGCAATAGCGATGGCCTTGACCAAATGATGACTGCCCTGGCTGGCGCCAGTGAGATCGGGGCCATTCACATTGTCAGTCATGGTGATGAAGGGGTGTTCTGGTTAGGCACGACGCGGATTGACAGCGCATCCGTAACCGGAGCGCTTGCTTCCTCACTGGCGTCAATCGGCGCAAAGCTATCGGCTGACGGTGATATTCTAATCTACGGCTGCGACGTTGGCGCAGATCAGGCGGGTCAACAGCTGATGAACACGCTGGCGGCGGTAACCGGCGCAGATATAGCTGCGTCGATCGACGATACCGGTAGCATAGTGCGTGGCGGCGACTGGACGCTTGAGAGCCGCGTCGGTCAGGTGGAGTCTGCATCTTTGATAGCGCGAAATTGGGATGGGTTGTTGGCTTCGACTGCCATATCTGTGCAATCAGGTGCCCCCGATGTCGTCAACGGTGCTGGCAATCCGGTTGGAAGTAATACGCGTGTCGGGCAAGGTGCAACGGCAACATGGACCGACGTCGGGACGTTTAATGGTCAACAAATCAGCCTGCGCGCAACCGTCATATCTCTAACCGCAGGCGATGATATTCGGTTCAGCACCATAGGAGATGATCCGAATTTTCTGATGAGGGAGCGCGGTGCGTCTGGCATTGCTACGACCGAAATTCGCTGGGATGTTTTCTACGCCGCTAGCGGCGCGCCGGTGAATATCGATATTTCGTTCACCGTTGCTGATATCGACGGAGTGGGCAATAATCCGCGCAGCCGAGAGTGGGTAACGGTCGATACAGATACCCTATCCTCGTTTGAAAATGCCGGAGTATCGGATATTGATTTTGATATCTCGATACCCGGCGAAGTCACCGCTTCAGGCACCCTGAATGAGTCAGGCGATGCAAGTTCAGCAGCCCGGTTTAATTGGCTAGACACTAGCAGCTTTACCATCACCTATAATCTTGATCCGGCGTCAGGCGCCCGTGCAGCAGGTTTCAGGCATGATGGTGATCTGGATTTCAACCTGGGGTCGGGTGGTACAACAGTCTCTATTCCCAGGCTGGATCTCGATAGGAATGATAGCACTGCTGGCGGTTCGGCTTATCGAGGAACCTATGTCGAAAATGCGGCCGGTACCGCTATCGTTGACGGCGACGTTCGTATTACAAATCCAGACGGCACGGTTCAAAATGCTACTGTAACATTAACCAATGCACAGACCGGTGACCGTTTGCTGGTCAACGGCTCTGCCGCAGCATCGGGTACGTTGGCTGGTGGTATAAGCTATACTCGAACGGATACTGGTGTTTCACTGACCGGTGGAGCAACTGCAGCGGCTTATGAAAATGCGCTCAAAGCGATCACCTTTGAGAATACAACAGAACGACCTTCGGAGACGGATCGTAACATCACTGTTAGCTTTGCCAATGCTGCGCTGAGTTCCAATGTCGCGGTTTCCACCATCAGCGTGGTTGAGATTAATGACCCGCCGACAGCGGTCAATGATGCGACGCAGGCGACAAATGAAGGTACCGCGATAACCGGCATCAATGTGCTGGCCAATGATTTTGATGGCGATGGTGATCCGCTGACGGTTACGGCCGCTAATGCCAATAATGGCACTGTGACAATCAATGCCAATGGTACCTTAAACTATACGCCCAATAGCGGGTTTTCCGGCACTGACACGGTCACTTATACGATTAGCGACGGGCGCGGTGGAACGTCGACGGCAACCTTCGATGTGACAATAGCAGCGGTGAATGATCCGCCGGTACCGGTCGGTAACCTGCCGCCCCAGACTAATGTCGATGCGGCCCAAGGTATTTTCGTAAGTACCTCCCAGGGATTTAGCGATCCGGACAATGGCTTTGGTGAACTCAGCTACTCGGCAACCGGCTTGCCGCCGGGCCTTTCGATCAACGCCAATACTGGTGCCATTACCGGAACGATTGACAATAGCGCCAGCCAGGGTGGCTCTGGCGGGGTTTATAATATCGTCGTTACCGCGACTGACCCTGATGGAGAATCTGCGACGCAAAGCTTCGCCTGGACAATCACCAATCCGGGGCCACAGGCTAATGATGACGGCGGTTCGACCAATGAAGACACGCCGATTACAGTCAATGTGCTAGCCAATGATCAGGACCCGGATGGCGATGACTTGACCGTCATTTCGGCCAGCGCGTCCAATGGCACGGTTGTTATCAATCCTGACGGCACACTCACATACACACCCAATGCCAATTTCAATGGCAATGATGTGATTACTTACACCATTAGCGATGGCGAAGGTGGGACAGATACCGCAGTCTTTAACATGACTGTGGTGGCGGTAAATGACGGGCCGCAGCCGGTCGGAACGCTGCCACCACAGGTTAATGTCGATGCCGATGCGGGTGTCAGTGTCGCAACTGCAGGTGGCTTTACTGATATTGATGGCCCAACAATAAGCTATAGTGCTACTGGATTGCCGCCCGGATTGTCGATCAACTCCACCACCGGAGAGATTACCGGAACGATTGACAATAGTGCCAGTCAGGGCGGCACGAATGGCGTCTATACAGTCACGATTACGGCAACGGATTTCCAAGGAACACCTGCGACCCAGACATTCTCATGGACCGTCACCAATCCTGGACCAACGGCTGCCAATGACAGCGCGTCTACCAATGAGGACACAGCTGTCACCGTTGATGTGCTGAGCAATGACAATGATCCTGATGGTGATGATCTGACGGTAACCACAGCAAGTGCTAATAATGGCACGGTGGTGATAAATCCGAATGGGACCATCACCTATACGCCCAATGCTGACTTTAACGGTACCGACACGATCACCTATACGATTAGTGACGGAGAAGGTGGAACATCCACTGCAACCGTCGACGTCACCGTTGCTGCGGTCAACGACGCGCCGACACCGGTTGGTTCATTGCCGCCACAGGTCAATGTCGATGCGGATGCGGGTATCAGCGTTGCAACCGCAGGCGGCTTCACAGATAGCGATGATGCAACCCTGACCTATAGCGTGTCTGGCCTTCCTGCTGGCCTAAGCATAGATTCTGCCACTGGCGAGATCACTGGTACGATTGATCGATCCGCCAGCCAAGGTGGTTCCAACGGTGTTTACACGGTAACTGTCACGGCAACAGATGCGGGCGGGCTCAGTACGACGCAGGAATTTAGCTGGACCGTTACCAATCCGGGACCTGTGGCGGTGGACGATACCGCCACAACCAACGAAGACACGCCCGTGTTGATCGATGTGCTGCCTAATGACAGCGATCCCGATGGTGATCCGATTACTTTGATTGCTGCGGCGGCATCAGTGGGCCAGGCAACGGTGGTGGGCAATCAGGTAAATTATGTGCCGCCAGCCAATTTCAACGGTACGGCGACCATCACCTACACGATCAGTGACGGTGAAGGTGGTACGGCAACAGCGACGATCACTGTTACGGTTGCGCCGGTTAATGATGCGCCAGTGGGCACGCCGCTGCCGCCGCAGGATACCGAAGACGGTGCGGTTATTTCCGTTCCGGTTGCTGGCAATTTCAGTGATGTTGATGGCGATACACTGACCTTCGCGGCGACCGACCTGCCGCCAGGCCTGTCGATTGATCCTGATACCGGCGTGATATCCGGCACGATTGATAATTCGGCCAGCCAAACCAATGGTGGCACATATACGGCAACCATCACTGTCTCGGACGGTAATGGCGGCACAACAACCCAGACCATTACGTTCAATGTCGCCAACCCCGGCCCAACAGCCGTTGATGATAGTGCATCGACCGATGAAGATGTGCCGGTAACCATCTCGCCTCTAGCCAACGACAGTGATCCCGATGGGGACGATCTCACAATAACGGCTGCCAGCGCCTTGAATGGCAGTGTGGTGATCAATCCTGATGGTACGGTTACCTATACACCGAACCCCGGATTTAATGGTACCGATACAATCACATATGAAATTTCAGACGGTGAGGGCGGTACATCAATGGCCGAAATCACCGTGACCGTTGCTGATGTCAATGACGTACCGATATCGAATAACAGCATCGGCGATCAGACCAATCTGGACAGCCAGGTTATCAATTTGCCGGTGGCGGGGGCATTCAGTGACCCGGATGGCGATACGCTGTCCTACACCGCTTCCGGCCTGCCCGCTGGCTTGACGATTGACCCCTCCACAGGTGTTATCTCCGGCACAATTGATCGCAGCGCCAGCCAGGTAAATGGCGGCGTATATTCCATAACCGTGACGGCCGATGATGGTCGTGGCGGCACGGTATCCACGACCTTTACATGGACCGTTACCAATCCTGCACCGGTGGCCAGCAATGACAGTATCACAACGAACGAGGATACAGACGTCAATATTGCGGTGCTGAGCAATGATGTCGATTCCGACGGTGATCCGCTGACCGTCACTGAGGCAGAGGCCGGCAACGGCACGGTTACTATCAATCCAGACGGCACGCTTGCTTATTCACCAAATGCCAATTTCAATGGTGAAGATACGATCATCTATACCATTAGTGATGGCGAAGGCGGTTTCTCGACCGCAACAGTCACGGTTACGGTCACGCCGGTTAATGACGGTCCAACCACTGTTGGCCTGGCCAATCAAAATGGTGAAGACGGGGGAACGGTCTCCATCCCAACGGCACAGGGATTTGATGACGTTGATGGTGATGATCTGACCTTTAGTGCTTCCGGCTTGCCACCTTCTTTGGCGATCGACCCCGATACAGGCCTGATCACTGGCACGCTCGCTTCGGACAGTTCGGTCAACGGACCATTCATTGTTACGGTAACGGCCACCGATCCGTCCGGTGAATCCGTATCGACAACCTTTGTCTATTCGATTCAGAATGTTCCGCCGATCGCAGTGAATGATACAGCCACCACCCCAGAAGATACGCCTGTCACGGTGGCAGTGTTGACCAATGACAGCGATCCGGACGGTGATCCGCTGACCATCACAGCGGCTAGCACGCCTGATGGAACGGTTGTAGTTAATCCCGACGGTACACTGACTTTCACCCCGGCCGAGAATTTCAATGGCCAGGCAGTCGTCACCTATACCGTATCCGACGGACAGGGCGGTACCGCGACAGCAACGCTTACCGTTGATGTGACGGCAGTCAATGATGCGCCTGAATCGCTGGCAATACCGGATGTCATCAATGAAGATAATCAATCGGTTTCTGTCGATGTCGGTAAATTCTTCAGTGACGTGGATGGCGATACTCTGGCCTTCAGTGCAACTGGTTTACCGGCAGGGCTCAGTATCGATCCTGCTACAGGGATTGTTAGCGGTACTATTGACCGCGATGCCAGCCAACCCAATGGCGGGGTCTATTCTGTAACCATCACTGGCACGGATCCCGATGGCCTGACCAGCAGTCAGACCTTTACCTGGACGGTCACAAACCCGGCACCGACCGCGGTGAACGACAGTGCTACCACCAATGAAGATACACCAGTCAATGTGACTGTGCTCGCCAATGATACTGATCCAGATGGCGATCCGCTGACGGTGACCATGGCGACAGCGCTCAACGGCACAGTTACGATCAATCCGGATGGCACGCTGACCTATGTACCCGATGCCGACTTCAACGGCATGGACACGATTACCTATGTGATCAGTGACGGCAATGGCGGCACTTCCACGGCGGCGGTTGATGTAACGGTCAATGCTGTCAACGATCCGCCGGTAGCGGTTGATGATAGCGCAACCACCAATGAAGACACGCCTGTCACCATTGGCGTACTCGGCAATGATACGGATATCGATGGTGATCCGCTTACGGTTACGGCTGCGACATCACCAGATGGCACAGTGGTGATCAACCCCGACGGTACGATCACCTTCACACCAAACCCGAATTTCAACGGTCCGACAACAATCACTTATACCATCAGCGATGGCAATGGCGGTACGTCGACGGCAACGGTTGCGGTCACCGTTGATGCGGTCAACGATCCCCCGGTCGCCAATATGGACAGTGCAACCACAGACGAAGATACGCCGGTGGATATTGCGGTACTCGCCAATGACACAGATGTTGATGGCGATCCACTAACGGTAACGGCAGCCGATGCCCCCAATGGCACGGTGACGATAAATCCAGACGGCACCGTGACCTATGTCCCTGATCCGGACTTTAATGGCACGGACACGATCACTTATACGATCAGCGATGGTCAAGGTGGTTTCGCGACATCAACGGTCGAAGTGACAGTTAATGCGGTGAATGATGCGCCGGTTGCCACGCCAATCGCGCCGCAAAACGACAATGATGCAGATGTTATCAATGTCTCGGTTGCAGGTAATTTCACCGATGTGGATGGCGATCCGCTAACCTTTACCGCAACTGGCTTGCCGCCTGGTCTGTCCATTGATGCTGCCGGCAATATCACGGGTACTATCGATCCCGATGCTTCGCAGGGTGGCCCCGGTTCTAACGGTATTTACAGCGTTACGGTTACCGCAGATGATGGCAATGGCGGAACGGTGAGCCAGACATTTGTCTGGGAAGTGAATAACCCTGCACCTGTAGCCACCGATGATACAGCCACAACTGATGAAGATACCCCTGTCACTATTCCGGTGCTGGCCAATGACAGCGATCCCGATGGCGATGCGCTTAGCGTAACCTCGGCGACGGCTTCAAATGGCACAGTCGTAATCAATCCGGATGGCACGATCACCTACACGCCCAATCAGGATTTCAACGGTACCGATACAATTACCTATACGATCAGTGATGGGAATGGCGGCACATCGACTGCGACAGTTGATGTCACCGTTACCCCGGTAAATGATGCACCGGTTGCGGATAGCCCGCTGCCCAACGTGACCGGCATTGATGGCGAGACCGTTTCGATACCAACCGCCGGTAATTTCAGCGATGTCGATGGTGATACCTTGACGTTTACGGCTGCCGGGCTGCCGGCCGGATTATCGATCGATCCAAATACCGGACTGATAACCGGCACGATTGATAACCAGGCGAGCCAGGTTAATGGCGGTGTCTATTCTGTCACGGTTACCGCAGATGACGGCAATGGTGGCACGGTCTCGACCACCTTCACCTACACGGTTACAAACCCGGCACCGACAGCTACCAATGACACGGCCACAACCGATGAAGATACCCCTGTTACTATTCCGGTGTTGGCCAATGACAATGATCCCGATGGCGATGATCTGACAGTCACCGTGGCTACCGCACCCAATGGCACAGTCGTGATCAATCCAGATGGTACGATCACTTATACGCCTAATCAGGATTTCAACGGCACGGACACGATCACTTATACGATCAGTGACGGCAATGGCGGTACATCCACCGCGACAGTCGAAGTGACGGTTGCGCCAGTTAATGATGCACCGGAAGTCGATATCCCGATTTCGGATCTCAACAATGAAGATGCTGATGTCATCTCGGTTGATGTCAGCGACAAGTTCAGCGACCTTGATGGCGACACGCTGACCTTCACCGCCACAGGTTTGCCCGCAGGATTGTCGATTGACGCCAATGGGGTAATCACCGGCACGATTGATCCCGGCGCGAGCCAGATCAACGGCGGTGTTTACACGGTCACGATTACGGCGGATGACGGCAATGGTGGCACGGTGGATGGAACGTTTACATGGACCGTTACCAACCCCGCGCCAACAGCGGTCAATGACACCGCCACGACTAATGAAGATACGCCCAGCGCACCCATTGCCGTACTTGCCAACGACAATGATCCGGATGGCGACACTCTGACAGTCACCAGCGCTACGGCCCCTAATGGCACTGTAGCGATCAATCTGGACGGCACTTTGATCTATACGCCAAATGCCAATTTCAATGGGACCGACACCATCACCTATGCGATCAGCGACGGTCAGGGCGGCACATCTACTGCTACGGTTGAAGTTACGGTGACGCCAGTCAATGATGCACCGACCGCCGACCCACCGCTTAACAATCAGACCAATGACGATGCCGATATGGTCTCGGTTGATGTCAGTGGCAGTTTTGAAGATCTCGACGGTGACACACTGACCTTCACCGCAACCGGCCTGCCCGCTGGTCTGTCGATCGATGCCAATGGCTTGATTTCCGGCACGATTGATCCGGATGCCAGCCAGGTAAACGGCGGCGTCTATACTGTGACCGTAACCGCCGATGACGGCAATGGCGGCACCGTGGATTCAACCTTTACCTGGACCGTGAACAACCCGGCACCTGTCGCTGCCAATGATACGGCCAGCACGACCGAAGACACATCGGTAAACATCCCTGTACTGACCAATGATAATGATCCCGACGGAGATACGCTGACGGTAATTTCCGCAAATAGTGAAAACGGCACGATTGTAATCGAAGCTGACGGGACATTGACCTATCAGCCTGATCCGAATTTCAACGGCACGGATACGATTGTCTATACAATCAGCGACGGCAATGGTGGCACTGCGACCGCGACGGTTGAAGTGACCGTGACGGCTGTAAACGATGCACCCGAAACCGTTGGATTGCCGGACCTGTTTGATTCCAACAATGAAGTTATCTCGGTCCCACTGGGCTCAGCCTTCAGCGATGTTGATGATGCGACGCTGACTTATAATGTTACTGGCCTGCCAACCGGGCTGACTTTTGATCCTGCGACGGGCCAGGTCACCGGAACAACCGGTGCGACTGCGTCTTCGGATGTTCCGAACGGCGAATATACGGTAACGGTTACCGCTACTGATGCTGCCGGGCTAAACGTCAGCACGACCTTTACGTGGACCATCACCAACGAACCACCCCGGGCGAACAACGATAATTTTGTCGGTACGGAAGATACGCCGATCAATCTTGATGTACTCGCCAATGATGTTGATCCTGATGGCGATCCGACGACGCCGATCGTGATCACATCAGCTGTGGCAACAAATGGTACAGCTGTCATTTTGCCGGATGGTACAATCGATTTTACGCCCGACCCTGATTTCAACGGAACGGCGACTGTTACCTACACAATTCAAGACGCCAATGGTGAATTTGCGACGGCTGTTGCAACAATTGTCATAGCCCCTGTTAATGACGCGCCAGATGCCACCATATTACCTAACCGCGATGGTCTGGACGGTGATGCTGTGAGTGAGGATTTCGGGCCGCTGTTCAGCGATCCGGAAGGTGGCGTGCTCACCTTTACCGCTGCTAATCTGCCGGCTGGGCTATCCATTGACGCCAATGGTCTTATCACCGGCACGATCGACGCTGATGCCAGCCAGACCAATGGCGGTGTCTACCAAGTGGAAATAACCGCGACCGATGATGGCGGACTGGAAACGACCCAGAGCTTTATCTGGACGATCGGCAATCCCGGTCCAACGGCCAATGCGGATACGGCTTCGACAACAGAAGACACGCCGACCGCACCCATCGATGTACTGACTAACGACAATGACCCGGATGGTGACGCGTTAACGGTAACAACGGCGAGCGCACCCAACGGGACGGTTGTCATCAATCCGGATGGAACATTGACCTATACGCCGGATGCCAATTTCAACGGCACGGATACGATCACTTATGAGATTAGTGACGGTCAGGGTGGTACTTCCACATCGACGGTTACGGTGACTGTTGGTGCTGAAAATGATGATCCGACTGTGACACCGCTGGCCGCATTGGGCAATGCCGACGCGGATGTCATTGCACTGGACGTTAGCGGCAATTTCGATGACCTGGATGGTGACACGCTGACTTTCAGTCAAACCGGCTTGCCGCCCGGTCTATCAATTGATGCGGCAGGTAACATTACCGGCACTATTGATCCTTCTGCTTCGCAGGGTGGGCCAAATGGCGATGGCATCTATTCCGTCACCATCACTGCTGACGATGGCAATGGTGGAACGGTTTCCAGCACTTTTAGCTGGACGGTTACAAATCCACCACCGGTTGCTGCGAATGATGGCCCAATTGCGGTGACCGAAGATACGCCGCTGGATATCGATGTTCTGGGTAATGACACCGACCCCGATGGTGATACCCTGACCGTCACTCTGGCCACGGCTGGCCACGGCGATGTCACGATCAATCCCGATGGCACGATCAACTATGCGCCGGATCCGGACTATAACGGTCCCGATACGATTACCTACACGATCAGCGATGGCAATGGCGGTACATCAACAGCAACAGTGGAAATCAATGTCGGCTCGGTTAATGATGACCCGGTAGCGAGTCCGATCGCACCGCGTGACAATGTCGATGGTGCGACTGTTTCGGTCTCGGTCGCTGCGAATTTCTCAGACGTTGATGGCGATCCGCTAACCTTTACGGCGAGCGGCCTTCCCGCTGGTCTGTCCATTGACGCTAATGGCTTGATCACCGGCACAATTGACAGTGGTGCGAGCCAAGTAAACGGTGGTGTTTATACCGTCACCATCACTGCCGACGATGGCAATGGCGGCACGGTGGATCAGGACTTCACCTGGACGATTACCAATCCGCCGCCGATTGCCGTAAATGATACAGCATCGACATCAGAAGACCTGCCGGTCAACATAGCGGTTCTTGCTAACGACAATGATCCTGATGGTGATACGCTCTCTGTGACAACCGCTAGCGCCGCTAATGGTACTGTGGTTATCCGGCCGGACGGCACGATTGACTACACGCCCAACCAGGATTTCAACGGTACGGATACGATTACCTATACCATCAGTGACGGCAATGGCGGGACATCAACCGCGACGGTTACAGTCACTGTTGGCCCTGTGAACGATCCACCGGTTGCTGTGAATGATGCGACGGTAACGGATGAAGAAACGCCGGTTACCATTCCGGTACTGGCTAATGACAGTGACGTTGATGGCGATCCGCTGACCGTCACCAATGCCAGTTCGCCAGACGGTACGGTGGTGATCAATCCTGATGGCACTGTGACATTCACACCCAATCCGGATTTCAACGGTCAAACGACTATCGCCTATACGATTAGCGATGGGCAGGGCGGGACAGCAACTGCGACTGTTAATGTAACGGTCAATCCGGTGAACGATCCGCCGGTCGCAAATGATGATGTCGCAACCACGCCAGAAGACACGCCGGTCACGCTGAACGTGCTTGGCAATGACACGGATGTGGATGGCGATCCTCTCATCGTGACGGGAGCAACCTCGCCAGATGGCCAGGTTACGATCAATCCTGATGGCGCCGTGACGTTCACGCCCAATCCGAATTTCAATGGCACAACGACCGTGACCTATACCATTAGTGACGGCAATGGCGGCACGGCTACGGCAACGGTTACCTTGACAGTTGATCCGGTCAATGACGCGCCAGTGGCCACTCCGGATATAGCTCAAACGGACGAGGACACGCCGGTGACGGTATCGGTGCTTGACAATGATAGTGATGCTGATGGCGATCCATTGACGGTTACGGCGGCCAGCGCGCCCAATGGGACAGTGGTCATCAACCCTGATGGCACTGTGACTTACACGCCAGACCCGAATTTCAACGGCATCGATACGATCACATATACGGTCTCTGACGGCAATGGTGGCTTTGCAACGACCACTGCAACCGTCACCGTTAATCCGGTAAATGATGTACCCGTGGCGGTAAATGACAATGTTACGACACCCGAGGACGCACCGGTCACGATTCCTGTGCTTGGCAATGATACCGATGCCGATGGCGATCCGCTGACCGTAACGGACGCCAGCTCGCCGGACGGAACGGTGGTTATCAATCCTGATGGCACGGTGACGTTCACGCCCAATCCGGATTTCAACGGTCCGACAACCATCACCTACACGATTAGCGATGGTCAGGGCGGGACATCCACGGCAACCGTGACAGTTGATGTCACGCCGGTCAACGATCCGCCGGTGGTAACGCCTAGCGTTGCAGAGACGCCGGAAGATACGCCTGTCACCTTGTCGCCGCTCGACAACGCGACCGATGTCGATGGCGATCCGTTGACCATTACCAGCGCGACCTCGCCCAATGGCACGGTGACGATCAACCCCGATGGCACAATCACCTATACGCCTGATCCAAATTTCAATGGTACCGATGTGATTACTTACCAGGTCAGTGACGGCAATGGCGGTTTCACGACCCAGACGATCACTGTAACCGTTACACCGGTTAATGACCCGCCGGTCGCGGCAAATGATATTGCCGATACGGATGAAGAGGTGCCGCTGGTCATTCCAGTGCTTGCCAATGATGTCGATTTGGATGGTGATCCGCTGACCGTTACCAACGCCATTGCGGCCAACGGTACAGTTACGATCAATCCGGATGGAACGATTACTTACACACCGAATGTTGACTTTTTTGGTACAGATACAATCACTTATACCATTAGCGATGGTAATGGTGGTACGTCTAGTGCGACCGTGGCGGTCACAGTCCGCAACGTCAATGAAGTGCCGGTTGATGGGGATGAACAAGTATTCGGCATTGGTGGCGCGGAAACGATTATCGATGTGCTCGCCAATGGCAGTGATCCGGATGGTGACCCGCTAAGTGTGTTCACCGCCAAGGTTGATATCGGAACCGTGGTGATCAATCCCGACGGTACGATTTCCCATTTTGCGCCAGCCGAGTTTCAGGGCGTCGCGACCATCACCTATATTGTCAGCGACGGGCAGGGCGGCTTTGTGGAATCCACCGCCACTGTGATTGTGACGCAGGCCAATGCCAATGTGAACGAATTGCTGGGCAATCCGGGCATCGGTTATCCCGATAGCGAACCGCCAAGTACCACGATCGATCCGAACATGGAGTTCATCACGACACCACTGATTATCGACGATACGGTCAACAGCTTCCGCTCGCTGAACAACACGCCGGATCTGGGCGGAGACAGACCGTTGCTGACAGCCGTGAACGGACTGCGTTCGCTAAACGGCGTTGGGGCCTTTGATGTGAATGGCAATCCAATCAGCGATGTGGTCGACCAACTCGACAAAATTCGCGATCTGCGTTTTGGTGCGGACCGTCTGTTTGATCCGCGCTTCGGTGATTTCCTTGTGGAAGGTCTCACCGGCTTCTCGGTGCGCCAGCTGTCGACCGGCAGTGATCAGGTGATGATCGAATCTGTCGTCCGCGACCGGGTCATCTATATGGAAGTTCGCGATATCGGGGCCGAGAGTGATCCGCGCATAACCGAATATCAGCTGCGCACCCGTGATGGCAGTCCGCTGCCTGGCTGGATCCGCATGGATGCGCGCGGCCTCGCGATTATTGAACGACCAGTGGACGCGGAAACCGTTCGCTTGATCGTACGGGCCATCCGCGCAGATGGACAAGTGATTGAAATTCCTGTTGTAATTCAAGGTGCAACGGGTGAGATCCAGATTGATGAGAAGCTGAAGCTTTCTCAGAACATGAACGGCGCTGCTCCCCTGGGCAGTGTCATGGCAATGGCAGATGCCAGCGCTGCAGATGAAACAGCGCAGTTGCTTGCTGCGTTCAAGGCTTAGATGGGGAAGCAGAATATGTACATGAAACAGACTCTGAGTATTTCGGCACTGGTCTTACTGGCAGGCTGTGCGGTCAATCCCAAACCACTGACACCAACGCAAATCGATACGACTGCGCGTGAAAATATTGTTGCGGTGGATGCGGATCAGGAGCCCGTAACAGCTCCGATCAATCTCTATGAAGCCATGGCGCGGGCGCTCAAATATAATCTCGATTATAAAGTCGAGCTGATGGAAGAGGCCCTCAAGAACCGGGAGCTTAATCTGTCGCGCTATGACATGCTGCCGCAATTGGTTGCCAATGCAGGCTATGCCGGGCGCAATAATTTCTCCGGTGCCAGCTCGCTGTCCTTGATAACGCGGCGTCAGTCGCTCGAACCATCAACTTCCGCCGAGCGGGATATTTTCACGGGCGACTTGTCGCTTAGCTGGGATGTGCTCGACTTCGGCTTGTCCTATGTCCGTTCGCAGCAAAAGGCCGATGAATTTTTGATCTCGCAGGAACGCCGGCGGAAAGTGGCGAACCGGATTATCGAAGATGTCCGCACCTCTTATTGGCGCGCAGTGAGCGCCGAACGCCTGCTGACCAAGCTCAAGGAACTGGAAGGCAATGTCAGCACCACGCTGGATAATAGCGAACGGCTGGCGGAACGCCGCCTATCCGCGCCGCTGACAGCACTGACCTATCAGCGCGAACTGGTGCAGATTCAGGCCGAGATCCGGAAGTTGCAGCGTGAACTTGTGGTTGCCAAGGCGCAACTCGCAGCGCTTATGAACCTGCGTCCAGGCACCAACTTCTCGCTGGTATTGCCAGACCGGACGGACAATTTGCCCGCCGTCAAATATTCCGGCGAAGATATGATGATGACGGCGCTGAAAAATCGCGCCGAACTGCGTGAGGTTAGCTATCGTCAGCGGATTAACAGCAAGGAACTAGATGCGGCCCTGCTCTCAGCTCTACCCAGTTTCCGCGGTATCTTAGGTGTGAATGTCGATTCCAACGACTTCCTGTTCAACAATAACTGGTTCCAATATGGCGCGCAGGCGAGCTGGAACGTGCTCAACCTGTTCAAGCTGGGTCCGAAGAAAAAGGCGGTGCGGGCACAGGATGACCTGTTGCGGCAGCGCGAACTGGCGCTGACCATGGCGGTGATGACGCAGGTCCATGTCTCGCGGGCGCGCTTTGGTCATTTGCAGGAAGAATTGCAGACCGCCGAACATCAACACCGGGTGCAGGATAAGATCCTCTATCAGATTCGTGCGGGCCACAAGGCTGGCGCAATGAGCCAACAAACCTTGCTGCGCGAGGAAATGAACACGCTGGTTGCAGAGGTGAAATATGATATAGCCTATGCCGAGGCGCAAAATGCCTATGCCAATCTGTTCGCATCGATGGGCATAGATGATTTTGCCCCCGATCTGACAGGTCGCGAGGATGTCAGCACATTGACTGCATCCCTAACGAACCTGTGGCAGGAACGCGAAGCGGCGATGAAACTGGATCAATAGCCGAGCAATAGAAAGTACGTTCAATGAGTGACGCACCCGAGGATGAAGCCTCGGACACCGGGGAAAAATCAAAGGCGCCATGGCTATGGGGTGGCGGCATTGCGCTTGCCGCTGTCATTGGCGTGGCCGTTGCCAGCAGCGGTGACGGTACGGACTGGTCCAGCAACGAAGCAGCTGCGGGCGCGGCCGAGGAACAGGCTGAGGAAACAGCCGAGGCACAGGCCGAGAAACCGGAACCCAGTCCGGATCCTGACGTGCGTGGCGTTATCAAGCCCAAGCAGGAATCAACGGTCGCCTCGCGGATGACTGCCCGGATTACGTCCATGCCCTTTGGCAAGGGTCAGAGTTTCCGCAAAGGCGCTCTGCTCGCGCAATTTGATTGTTCAGCCATTCGTGCAGAGCTGAAAGCTGCGCAAGCGGCGGCCAATGCCTATAATGTCACTTACAAAACCAATGTCGAGCTCGACCAGTATGAAGCGATTGGCAAGAATGAGGTCGCGGTGGCCAAAGCCAATCTCGGCAAAGCCAATGCCGAGGCCAATGCGATCAAGGCAAACCTGACCGATTGCGCTGTCTACGCGCCATTTTCTGGCACAGTGGTTGAGGAAATTGCGGGTCGCGGAGAGATTGCGGCAAGCGGGCAGCCGTTGCTGACGATTCAGAGTGGCGGCGATCTAGAGGTAGAGCTGATCGTACCGAGTAACTGGCTCACATGGCTTCGTCCCGGCGCGGACTTCACTTTCAAGATCGACGAAACCGGTGCAGATGTCACGGGCCAGATCACCCGGTTAGGCGCGTCGGTAGATCCGGTGAGCAAGACCATCCGCGTGACCGGCAATGTCGACAAAACCGAAAGCCTGGTCCTGCCGGGGATGAGCGGTACCGGCGTGTTTGTGAAACCGTCGGACAAACCAGCACAGAGCGCGGCGGAAAAAGCATCGTCCGATGCCCCAGCTAAATCAGAAGCAGCAAAAGCCGATGGCCGCCAGCCCTCCTGATTCCGACCCCGCGCCCATTGCGATATTACCTGTAGCCTCGGGGGCAGCACCGATATCCGGTGATGCCAATATGCTCGCCAGCTTGCTGCAATTTGAAGCGGAAGTGCGTCGCAAGCCGGGGGTGGCCGAGCTTCATTATCATGTTGCCAATGAATTGCGCCGCATCCTGCCCTATGAGCAGATGTTCATCGCGCGGCAGCCGCGTATTGGTGATGATTTTCACATCGTCTGTGCGTCGAGCATATCATCGGTCGATCGCAACGCTCCGCTGATTCAGGCGATGGAAAAGCTGATTGCTAAACTGGCCAAAAATGATGGTCTGGACCGGCCGCATGATTTCACCCTCGGGGCGATGAGCGAAGATTCCGCGCTGGCGGAATATCCCTATAGCGAATGCCGCTGGCAGCCGTTGCTGGACAGCGAGGGCAAGGTGTTTGGCGGGCTGCTGGTGATGCGTGAAGCGCCGTTTCGCGAAGGTGAAGGCTATCGGCTGACACGGCTTTCCGAAACCGTTTCGCATAGCTGGCGAGCGCTGACCGGAGACAAGCCGGTCAAGCGCATTGGCCGCTTTGGCCGCAAAGAGAAAATCGGCATATTGGTCGCGCTGTTGGTGATCGCGCTCTTCCCGGTACGTATGACCGCCTTGGCACCTGTGGAGGTTGTGGCCGCACGTCCGTTCATGGTTGCTGCCCCCTTTTCCGGCGTGATTTCGCGTATCCATGTGGCACCCAATGCAGCGGTCGAAGAAGGCGCATTGCTCGTGTCCTTTGATGACGTGAAGCTGTCGAACGAACTGAAGCTGGCGCAGGAAAAACTGGCCGTGGCCAAGGCGCGCGTAGACCGGTCGACCAGTACCGCCTTTGGGGAGGATGATGAAACCCGTGAGATCGCAACCCTGCGCGCGGAATATGAACTGGCCCAGGCCGACTATAATTTCGCCAATGATGTTATGGGCTTGTCGCAGATCAAAGCCCCACGTGGCGGGATGGCAATTTATAGCGACCGCCGTGACTGGGAAGGGCGGGCCGTCAATGTCGGCGATCCGATATTGCAGGTCGCCGACCCGGGCGAGATCGCACTGCGGATTGATTTGCCCGCTGCGGAACAAATGGCGCTGGAAAATGGATCGCGCGTAAAAGTCTGGCTAGATGCACAACCACTCTGGGCCATCGAAGGCAAGGTTGAACATGCCAGCTATCAGGCACGGCAGACTGCAGAAGGCATTTTGGCTTTTGCGGTGACAGCCCAACCGACGTCGGACAATCCGCGCATTGGCTCGCGCGGCACCGCCAAGCTTTATGGCGAGTGGGTGCCGCTCATCTATTCGCTGCTCAAGCGCCCGATTGCGAGCTTTAGACAAACTATCGGCCTATGACCGCTGCTGTGCCTGTCGAACCGGAACGGCCCTTATTGCCGCCATTGCGGCAAGAATTGCGGATTGAGCCGGGCGCGGCTCTGGTCACCGGTGCACCCAGCTGGACTCTGTTTGACCCGGTGCGGCATCTGTTCTTTCAATTGGGCAGAATTGAATATCGCATCCTCTCCCGCTGGGCATCCGGTGATCTGGCGAAGGTCAATGATGATCTTGTCGCTGAAGGTCTGGACGAGGAAGAAATCAATAACGCCTTTGGTCAGGTCGTCGACTTTTCCCTGACCAACAGCCTCACCGTGACGCCGATGGGTGACACGGTTGCGAGCTTTACGGAGCAGCGGGAAACCGCCAAAAAAGCCTGGTGGAAATGGATGCTGGATAATTATCTGTTCATCCGCATCCCGATTGTCAAACCGGCGGCTTTTCTGGAACGAACGATCGACAAGGTTGCGCCGCTCTGGTCCTATCCGGCCCTGACCTTCTTCGCCTTGCTGGCCCTCACCGGCCTGTTTCTGGTTTCGCGCCAGTGGGACAGCTTCCTTGCATCCTTTCTCTATTTCTTCAGTTGGCAGGGTCTCATCGCCTATGGGATCGGCCTGTTTGTGATCAAGATTCTCCATGAGCTGGGCCACGCCTATACCGCCACCCGCTTTGGCTGCCGGGTGCCGAGCATGGGGGTCAGCTTTCTGGTGATGATGCCCGTTCTCTATACCGATACATCCGGCGCGTGGCGGCTGACCTCGCGCAAGCAGCGGCTGATGATCGATTGTGCCGGTGTCACGGTCGAGCTGATGATCGCGGGCCTTGCGACCATGGCCTGGGTGCTGCTGCCCGACGGTATGCTCCGCAGCGTCGCCTTCATTCTTGCCACCACCAGCTGGGTGATGAGCCTTGCGATCAACCTCAATCCGTTCATGCGTTTTGATGGCTATTATGTCTTGTCCGACTGGCTCGGCGTGCCCAATCTGCAACCGCGCGCCTTCGCACTGGGCCGCTGGCGGCTGCGTGAGATGCTATTCGCATTGGGTGATGAGGCACCCGAACAGGTGCCCGACCGATTGCGCCGCGGGATGATCGTCTATGCGTGGATGACGTGGGTCTACCGCCTGTTCCTTTTTATCGGTATCGCGCTGTTGGTCTACACGCTGTTTTTCAAATTGCTCGGGGTGATCCTGTTCGTTGTTGAAATTGCCGTGTTCATTGCCCGTCCGGTGCTTTCGGAATTCAAGGTCTGGGCGAGCATGAAGGATCGGATCTTGGCCACTTCACGGACGCGGTTGCTGTTGATTGGAAGCGGCATAGCGCTGCTGCTCTGCCTGTTGCCGCTCGATCGCCATATCAGCGCACCTGCCGTGCTCACTCCAATTGGGGCGTCTCCGATTGTCGCCGGTGACCCGGGCAAGGTGGAAAAGCTGTTTGTTGAGAATGGCCAGAGAGTTGCGGCCGGCGCGCCACTGGTTCAACTCTCTGCTCCCGAGCTGGAACAGTCCATCGCGGCCACCAAGGTCAGAATAGCCAACCTGCAACTGCAATTTGGTCGCGGTGCGGCGGACGAGATTGATCTGTCCAATCGCATGGTCCTCGAACGCGAATTGAAGCAGGAGCAGGACCAGCTTGCTGGCCTTGAACTGCGCAGCGAGCGCCTCATCCTGCGCGCGCCGATTGCCGGGATTGTGACGGATTTGTCGCCGGATATTCACAGCGGGCGTTGGCTCGGCGGGGCGGAGCCCATTGCCTATATTGTGACATCCGATGACTATGATATTCAAGCCTATGTCAGTGAAGATGATATCTGGCGCATATCCAAAGACGCGCGCGGCCGCTTTGTTCCGGATGATCCGGTACAGGCATCCCGGGCCGCCATGCTGGTCGAGAAGTCGACCAATGCAGTGGAGAGAATTGATCAGCCGATATTGGCTTCCGTCAATGGCGGGCCGATCGCCTCGGACAAGGATGAGAATGTCCTGCGGCCCCGCGCCGCCCTTTACCGTGTGCGCCTGATCGCCTCGAAAAAAGTCTATAAGGATGGTGAGGCTTTGCAGCTCACCCCCGGCAGTGTTGAAATCGCGGCAACCGGCCGGTCGGTTGCTGGCGGTTTGCTCGACAAAGTGACGCGTCTCTTCAGAAGCGAAGCTTCCCTGACCAATTAACCTAGTCTTGCGCTAGCCCCGATTGTTTAACTGATTCGCTTCTTTAACCAATCTGATTTATGCTTGCCTCAACAAGACTCGCGAGGGGGATTAAGATGGAACAATTAGGTGCGCTCGATGCGATGTTTGCCTATACGGAAACACGCAATACGCCGATGCATATTGGCCAGCTGCTCATCTATGATCCATCGACGGCTCCTGGCGGCAAGGTCGGGTTCAAAGATATTTTGCACTATATTGAAGGCCGGCTCGATGGCGCGCGGATTTTCCGTCAGAAACTGGTGCGGGTGCCGCTCGACCTTGATCACCCCTATTGGATCGAAGATGACAATTTCGATCTCGAATATCATGTCCGTCATATCGCCTTGCCGCAGCCTGGTGACTGGCGGCAGCTTTGTATTCAGGCGGCACGGATCTATGCGCGGCCTTTGGACATGAATCGCCCGCTGTGGGAGTTTACGGTCATCGAAGGTCTCGACAATGTCGAAGGCATCCCCAAGGGTAGTTTTGCCTTGGTGCACAAATTCCACCATGCGGCGGTGGACGGGCAATCCGGATTGCAGATGACCCTGGCGCTGCATGATCTTGATGCGAAAATGAAGCCGCGCAAATGGGACAAGCAATGGCGGCCAGAAACAAAGCCTAATGACCTGAACCTGCTGATGCGGGCGCAGGTGAATAATATCGCCAATCCGGTGCGCGGTCTGCAGACGCTGGGCAAGCTGCTTCCTGTGCCGAAGCGCATGTTCGATTTTGCGAGAGAGAATAAGCAACAAAAGGACGCTTCAACCGGCATTCCCAAGACACGCTTTGGTGACCGGTTGACGCCGCACCGTGTGTTTGACGGCAAGATATTCTCGCTCTCCGACATCAAAACAATACGCACTGCCTTTCCCGGTGTGACCGTTAATGATGTGATGTTGAGCATCGTCGGCGGAACCATGCGTGCCTATCTTGAAAGCAAGGGTGAGCTGCCGAATAACACGTTAAAAGCGGGTGCACCGATTTCGGTACGCGATGACAATGGCGAAGCGGCTGGCGGGAACCAGGTATCGATGATGACGGTTGGCCTCGGCACACATATTGCCGACCCGGCGAAGCGGCTGGAATTTGTCGCCAAGGAAACCAACCGGTCCAAGCATATGGTTGAAGCGGTCGGTGCGCGGACATTGATGGAACTGAGCGGCGCGATGCCAGCGGGCCTGACGGCAGCTGCCACGAAACTGGCCGCGCGCATGGGTCTGGGGCAGACCGTCGCGCCGCAGATGAACACGGTCGTCACCAACGTGCCGGGACCGCCGGTCTCGATGTATTTTGCCGGCGCCGAACTCAAACGCAGCTTTGGCATGGGATTACCGACTGACGGCATGGGGGTTTTCCACATCGTCACCAGCTATCATGGTGAAGTTATGCTGACGATCACGGCATGTCGAGAGATGCTGCCTGATCCTGCTACCTATGCAGATTTTGCCGAGAAAAGCTTCAAGGCCCTGCTGGCGGCAGCGAAGAAAGCGAATGCGGCAGCGGCCAAAAAAGCCAAGCCGAAAAAGGCAGCAGCAAAAAAACCGAAAAAGCGCCTGACCACACCTTCCGCTACGGCAGGCAAGGGTCGCAGGAAGACCGCTAAATAATCGCTCGATATCTGGGACGTGAATCTGCACGCCTTCGCTTGACTCGCTTGATTTGATTGCGCATCCATCGGCGCAATCAATTCATCCCTATAAAAAGCGAGAGGCGAAACTCCCATGAGCACAGTAGAATTTAATGACCGCGTAGCCATTGTCACCGGCGCCGGTGCCGGGCTTGGCAAGCAGCATGCGATGGAACTCGCGCGGCGCGGTGTGAAGGTTGTCGTCAATGATTTCGGCGGCGCGCGTGATGGCACTGGCGGTTCTGCGACCGTGGCCGAGCAGGTTGTTGCAGAAATCGAAGCCGAGGGCGGCGAAGCTATGGCAGCCGGGTGCAGCGTCACTGATATGCCCGCGGTCGAAAAAATGGTTGCTGATGCAATTGCCAAATGGGGCCATGTCGATATTCTCGTCAATAATGCCGGCGTGCTGCGCGATAAGAGCTTTCACAAAATGGGCATGGAAGACTTCCAGTTTGTCATGGATGTCCATCTAACCGGTAGTGCCAATTGCACCAAGGCGGTCTGGGACCATATGCGCGAGCGCCAATATGGCCGGATCGTGATGACGACCTCGTCCACGGGGCTCTATGGCAATTTCGGCCAGGTCAACTATGGTGCCGCGAAACTGGCGCTGGTTGGCATGATGAACAGCCTGCATCAGGAAGGCGCGGGCAAGGGCATTCACACCAATTGCATCTCTCCGGTCGCGGCCACCCGCATGACCGAAGACATCATGCCGGAAGAAGCGCTGAAATTGCTCGTTCCCGAAGCGGTGACACCTGCTGTGGTCTATCTGTGCAGCGATGGCGCGCCATCCAAGACGATTTTGACGGCCGGTGCCGGCGGTTTCGCAGCCGCAAAAATCCTTGAGACCGAGGGTATCTGGCTGCCGGAAGCCAATCGCAATGCCGAAGCCATTGCCGAGAATATCGACCAGATTCTCGATGAAACCGGGATGCAGGAATATGCCAATGGCGGCGGCCAGGGCGGCAAATTTTTCCGCCGGATGCAGGAAGTCATGAAGGGCTAAAAGACCCCAAAAAAGGAGAAACAAAATGCCAGTAATTAATGCAAGCGAACTTGACGACTGGAAGGGTAAGGAAGTCGGCGTGTCCGAATGGTTTGAAGCCAGCCAGGACCGGATCAACAAATTTGCCGATTGCACCGAAGATCACCAGTTCATTCATGTCGACGAAGAAAAAGCCAAGAACACACCCTTTGGCGGCACCATCGCCCATGGTCTGCTGACACTCTCATTGATGCCGGCCATGTCCTATGGCTGCACCCTGGGCCTCGAAGGCGCGGTGATGGGTATCAACTATGGCTATGATAAAGTCCGCTTCCTCAACCCCGTCCGCGCCGGATCAAAAGTCCGCGCCCGCCACGTGCTGGTTGATGCGGTGGAAAAACAGCCCGGCCGCTGGCTGATGACCTATGATGTCACGGTGGAAATTGACGGCATCGAAACACCCGCGCTGATCGCGCGGTCACTGGCGATGATTGTGGTTGGTTAGACGCTGGTCGCTATTGTTTAAGAAGGGCTCCGGGTCTGCTTCCGGGGCTCTTTTGTTTTGATATTATTGGTTATTATGGGTGTGAGATTGAGCGTTAACGCAATTCAGTTTCTGCGTGGCCCAGAATATGATAACTACCCATCTATCTCATGCCACAATCATTTCCTGATGTTCTAATCTTTACCGATCTTGATGGTACCCTGCTTGACCATCACAACTATTCAGCGGTGCCGGCAAATCTTTTGATCGAGCAGATACAGACACAGCTAAATGTCCAGGTTATTCCAGTAACCAGTAAAACCCGTGCTGAATTGGAACTAATGGAAGAGTTGAGGGTTTTGTGCGCCGCGCCCGCGGTCTTTGAAAATGGTTCTGTAGTTGGTGGAGCGGATCGGTTCCCATTCTTCCGGTCCGGCCAAAGCCCCACCTTGGTTCTAGGTGTTAGCTATCAAGAGATTTTGAATAGAATCGCCTCACTACCCGCATCGCTACGCAAGCATATCCAGGGCTTTAACGATATGTCTGTGGCGGAAATTGCAGATTCAACAGGACTTTCCATCGATAGCGCGCGCGCAGCGAAACAGCGAGAGGCAACCGAGCCATTTTTATGGTCGGGGTCCAATAGCGAAATGTCAGAATTACAGTCGACAATGAACGCTGCCGGCATAAAGATCCAGCAGGGTGGACGGTTTTTCCATTTTACTGGCGAAGCGACAAAGATTTTTGCCGTGCAACAAGTTCTTGAAGCCTATCAAAAGAGCAATCCCCAGACCAGCTATGTCACTATTGCCTTGGGCGACGGTCCCAATGACCTGAAGATGATTGAGGCAGCAGATCATGGCGTGATTATGCCCAATCCCGATGGCGCGGCGATTTCTTCAAACAAAGCGCACGTTCAGGTGGCATCAGCGCCGGGGCCAAAAGGGTGGGTTGCTTCCGTTTCGCAAATACTTGATGAACTAGGTTTCAACGTCCCGGATTTCTAACTAGATTTCAACCGGAAAAACACGGAGAACGCATGTCCGATTTTCATCAAAATGGTATAATTTCAACTTTACATAACCTGACGGACCGCTCGGTCGAATCTCTGGAAGCAGAATTGATGAGTTTCCGTTCAGCCAATCCCATGGCTCTGGTTTTACCAAGCCTGTTTTCCGAGCTGGAAGGGCCAGCGCTGGAACATATAGTCGACGAACTATGTGATGTGCCTTATCTGGATGACATCATTATCGGACTGGACCAGGCGGACAGAGACCAGTTTGAATATGCGAAAAACTATTTTTCCCGGTTACCCCAGCGCCATCACATCTTGTGGAATAGTGGCCCACGGCTGACAGCATTAGATGAAGAACTCAGGGAACATCGCCTGTCGCCTGCGCAGCCAGGGAAAGGGCGCAATGTCTGGTTTTGCTTTGGCTATTTCCTGTCCGCGACCAATGCACAAATGGTCGGCCTGCATGATTGCGACATTTTAACCTATGACCGTGCGATGCTGGCACGATTGATGTATCCGGTGGCCAACCCGACATTTCCTTACGTATTTTCCAAAGGCTATTATGCAAGGACGACAGAAGAAAAACTTAATGGACGAGTCGTTCGCCTGCTTATCGGACCTCTGCTTGCGGCCCTTGGAAAGGTCTGTGAGCCCAATGACTATATCACTTACCTGAACAGCTTTCGCTATGCGCTGGCCGGTGAGTTTGCAATGGGGCGGCAGGTCGTAAAAAATATTCGTATTCCCTCGGACTGGGGATTGGAAGTGGGCGTGTTATCGGAAGTGTGGCGCAATCAGTCGACCAAGACCATTTGCCAGGTCGAAATAGCGGATAATTATGATCACAAGCATCAATCCGTCTCGCATGAAAATCCGGAAACTGGCCTGTCCAAGATGAGTATCGACATTACCAAATCTCTCTTTCGCAAGCTTGCCACCGACGGACAGATCTTCTCGCAGGGTGCTTTTCGAACGCTAAAGGCGACTTATTTCCGCATCGCGCTCGACCGTATCGAAACATTCCACAATGATGCGATCATGAACGGCCTGTCGCTTGACCGGCATGAAGAAGAAACGACAGTTGAGCTGTTTGCCCAGAATATCATGAAGGCGGGCGAAGCCTTTCTGGAATCGCCGCATGAGACCCCCTTCATGGCCAACTGGAACCGGATCAATAGCGCCGTACCCGATTTTACAAAGCGGTTCCAAGAAGCTGTCCGATTGGACAACGCGGATTAGGCTACGTTCGCGTTCACATTGCTGATCCAAACGGTTTGATAGGGTTCGAGTGGGAAATCACCCTCAATATCTTCAATGGACTGGCCGGATATCAAATCCCACCAGGGATCCCCGGCAATCAAGTTAATGTCGGCCAGCGCCAGCGTCTTGGCTTCTTTGCTGACATTGGTCACCGCAAAAATACTTTGCTTCCGGTCCAGACTTTGCCGCCAAATACCGAACAACCCTTCTGGCAAAGCCAAAGTAAATTGTACGGCATTAGGGTGAAAGGCAGGCTGCTGTTTGCGGCATTCAATCAGCCACAGAAAACGAGTGAATACCTTCGATTCCATGCTGTTCTGATCCGCCAGTTTTGCACTGATATCGCTATATTCAAGCTGCCTTCGGTTGATAGAACGATTATGGCCCGTCATGTTGACTTCTTCGTAACCGTTGGTCGTGGCCAACAAGCTATGAATATAGATGGCCGGAATACCCTCAAGCGCCAACATGATGGCCATCGCCGCCATGAAGCGGTCAATCTGATGGTCATCGGGACCATCTAATGTGCCCTGCATCGCTTCGAAATAAGAGATATTCATCTCATAGGGTTTCTCGGTTCCGCCGGGACCCCGCCGCATCGATATCCGCCCGCCAAATTTCTGCATGGCGGTAAGCATTTGATCGACTTCGCCCTGCGGTAACACACCTTCGGTTGGCCGTAAGCCGATGCCATCATGACTGGCGGTAAAATTCAGATAGGTACATCCGGTAAGTGCTGGCGGATTACTGCGCGTCAATCGCTTCAAATACAGCGCATTTCCAGTCAGGAGGGCATGGACAAGAAGAGGCGGCAGCGAGAAATTATAGATGATATGGGCTTCGTTCTGGTTGCCGAAATAAGTCAAATTCTCATGATTGGGTATGTTGGTTTCGGTAATGATGACCAGTGTTTCTGCATGGTGATCCATCAAGACCCTGAGCAGGCGAATAATCTCGTGTGTCTCATCCAGATTGATTGAAGATGTGCCGATTTTCTTCCAGAGGAACGCCACGGCATCTAGCCGGAATATGCGCACGCCATGGTCGATATAGGAAGCGATGATCTTGATGAATTCGAGCAGCACGTCAGGATTGGCAAAATCAAAGTCCAGCTGGTCGGCGCTGAACGTGCTCCAGACATGCCGGTCGCCAGCGGCGGTTCGAAAGTGGGTCAGTAGCGGATGCGACCGTGGGCGCACCACTCGTCCCAAATCAGCAGTGGGGTCCGCGGTAACATAATAATCTTTGCCAGGTTCCTGGTCCGACAGGAATTGTTGGAACCATTTTGACTTGCTGGAACCATGGTTGATAACGAGATCAGCCATCAGGCGATGGTCCGCCGCGATGGCCTCAACATCAGACCAGTCACCCAGATCCTCATCGACCGCAAGATAGTCAATAACGGCAAAGCCATCGTCTGAACTATAGGGAAAGAAGGGCAAGATATGCACCATGCCAATGGTTTGGCCCAGATGTTCGCGTAAAAAACGATGAAGTGTCTTTAACGGTGCTTCGCCTTCGGACCGGACGGTCCCTCCGTACGTTATCAGCGCGACATCGCTCTCATCCCACAGATGCTTGGCGGCAATATCGTTTCGCGCCAAGATCTGATCGCGATTGGACCAAAACGTGTCGATAATATCATTGGCCAGTTTTTCGGCATCATGATCAGGATAGAGCGGCTTTAACTGGGCGGAAATACGGTGATGCAGATGCTCGATTGTCGCTGGGTCATTCATGATTTGGTCAAAAGCTCCCGAAAGCACTTGACCCGGACAGAACATTCGGGCCCCATAGTGCAGTGCATAAAACATCAAATCCTGAGTCAATAAAAGCCTTTTTGAGCGGTATTTATTCAGATGCGCTTGCGCCTGCACTGCCGCACAAGGCGATGAAAGGGCAGGATTGGCCAGTAGTAGCCGGGCGTACCTTCGTCTTGTCCGTTGGAAAGGCGGCTACACAGATGGCCGCGGCAATTCACGACCGCCTTCCTGAACGAGCGGAGGGTGTGATTGTGACTCGGCAAGGTTATGCGCAATCCGATTTCAAGCCGGATAATATGGCGATCATCGAGGCATCCCATCCCGTACCGGATGATGTCGGGGCGAAGGCCGCTCAAACCGTTTTGTCGGCAGTCGATGCGCTGGGTGAAGATGATCTGCTGATCGTTCTGATGTCCGGCGGGGCCAGCGCGCTGTTGCCCGCGCCGGTCGATGGGCTTTCTCTGACTGAGAAACAGGCAATCACAAAGGCGCTGCTGCACAGCGGCGCACCGATTGATCAGATGAATATCGTTCGAAAACATCTGTCTGCAATCAAGGGTGGGCGCCTTGCCGCAAGAGCCTTTCCGGCTGCGACACATATGATTGCGATTTCCGATATTCCCGGTGATGAGATTGGCATGATCGGTTCTGGGCCGGCCATAGCCGATCCCTCCACCTGTGCTGATGCGCTGGAGATAATCCAACGATATAAGATTGATATTCCTTCAGCGATACGGATCGGCCTTGAAAATGGGATTTTCGAAACGCCCAAGCCTGGCGATCGCCGAATGCAGAAAGTTTCGGCAAGCCTTTGCGCCCGCCCAGCAGATATGTGTGAGGCGGCCAAAGTGGCAGTCGAGGCCCATGGCTATGAAGCCGTGATGCTTGGCGATGCGCTCGAAGGAGACGCCCTTCAGCTGGGCCGCGAGCATGCTGATCTGGCGCTGAAACTGCAGTCCCAAGGGCGAAAATGTGCCTTGATATCGGGCGGTGAGGCAACGGTTAACATTCGCAATCCCAAGGGGCGGGGCGGCCGCTGCTCCGCCTATCTGCTTGCCTGCGCCATCGCTTTGGACGGGACAGAGCATATTTGCGGTTTTGCAGCCGACAGTGACGGCATTGATGGTTCGGAAGATAATGCAGGAGCATTCCTCTGGCCAGAGGTGCTGACGGCCATGGGCGGGCGGAAACAGGCGCTTGATTCTCTGGAAAACGACAACAGCTATTTGGCTTTTCAACAAGCCGATGCATTGTATCTGACGGGACCATCCGGCACCAACGTGAACGATTTGAGAATTCTGCTCGTGGAATGATCGAAGCGTTGCGCGTCGGATATCCTGGGCATTCAGTTTCCGGTGTAGCTTCCGCTGATCATTCCCTTTTGGCTTTTAAAAATTGCGATCAGGCATCACCCAGCGAGTCGGGCGATCCATGTTCCACAGCCATCCGTTTTCGGGTTCTCAACTGCCCGCCACGTTCGGTAACACGATCAACCGTTTTGAATTCTGTTGTCCATTGGTCGGCGGTTACATCACAGATTACATATCCGCGCTGAGAATTATGCCATTTCAGGCTGGAATTTTCGTTTTGGATGGCCTTTGTGCTTTCGCGCTGATCTTCGCCGTCACCACCCGACGAGATGGACGTGGCGACAAATTCGGTGGCGATGGGCTTGGGACCTGGACGCTTGCCATCCAGATGTAATTCCCCTGCATAATTCTGGTGCTCGTCCCCGGTTAGAACAACAACACTGTTCAAACCGAGACGGCTGACCTGTTCCAATACACGTCCGCGCGGTACCCGATATCCCGCCCAGCTATCGAGATTTTCTGTTTGCTCAGCGCCCGGCATGCGGTCCAGGTCCATCATCATCACTTGCTGTGCCAGTACCTGCCAACGGGATTTTGAAGAACCCAGCTTGTCAAAGAGCCAGCGCTCCTGCTGACGGCCGAGCATCTGCGCATTCTCAAGGTTTATCTCGCCGCAAGGTTTGCCCCATTCATCCTCGCAAGGCTGATCCGTCCGGTATTGCCTGGTGTCGAGGAGATTGAAATCTAACAGGTTTCCATATTGTGCTTGGCGATAAAGCTGCATCGCTGGACCCACGGGTAAGGCAGATGGCCGAAATGGCATATGCTCATAATAGGCCTGAACCGCCATTTGGCGGCGTAGATTGAATATGGCCTGCGGTGTATCGTCTTGGTCGGCGGCGCTGGCCCAATTATTGTCGATTTCATGATCGTCCCATGTCATGAACCAGGGAGCGGCAGCATGGGCCGCCTGCAGATCGACATCCATCTTATATTGTGCGTAGCGCCGTCGATAGTCGTCCAGCGTATAGATTTCATCTCCGACATGCTGGCGAACAACCTCACTTGGGCCGCTCGACCAGTTGCGAAAACGGTTCTCTCGGTATTCGTAAACATAATCGCCATAACAATAGACGAAATCGGGATCCTCCTGCGCCATGAAACGGTGAGCGGTATAATAACCTTCTTCATAATTCTGGCATCCTGCGACCGCAAATCGAAGTCGATCCAAGGGTTGCCCGATTGCAGGAGTGGTTCTGGCGCGGCCGATGGCGCTCCTTTCCCGACCAGCCACAAATCGGTACCAATAGGGTCTATCGGGTTCGAGGTCGCCTACCTCCACATGAACGGCATGGCCCAGTTCAGGGCGCGCAAAAGCGGTTCCACGGGCCACGACATCCCGCATTCTCTGATCGCGCGCAACGATCCACGCCACTTCCACCGCGGCCGCTGGCATGCCATGGCCTACTGCCAGCGGGTCCGGGGCAAGCCGCGTCCAAATGACGAAACCGTCAGGAGCAGGCTCGCCAGAAGCCACACCCAGTTGAAAGGGATAGGTGCGGAAAATGGGAGCTGCCAGGATGGGAGCTCCCAATGTCAAGGAAAGTGCAGCAACAGCGCTGCTGCCAAACGCCTTGATGGCATAGCGCCGACTCATTTCGAGTCTGCGAGAGCGTGCATCAACCATGAAAACGAATCCCTTCTATGCTGTTAGTCCTAGCCTGCCGTAGCGCTGTGTCAGTTTGATGGCACTCTTCCCCGTCTTGTCTCCGTGGTTTTATCGAGCTGAGCGAAATAGTCACAGTGTTGAAAATTCTAACTTGCACATCATTGACTATTAGATATATGAGTAATGATATAACATTACATTAACGGAATTTCTTTATGAAGCAAACGGTTATAATCATGTGCGGATTGCTATCAGTTCCCGCATTGGCTGAAACTGCGGCCGAAGCAGATCGCGATCCGATACATGGTTCTGACAACGAAGCCATCATCGTGACTGCCGATTATGTCAGCGAACTGGATATTCTGGCGGGAACTTCCGTGATCGTCGGGGATGATATTCTGCGGAAGTTGCAGCCGCAGCTGGGTGATGTTCTCACCAGCGAACCGGGTGTTTCGGCGACATCATTCGGGCCTGGTGCATCACGGCCAGTGCTGCGCGGTTTGCAAGGAGAAAGGGTTCGGGTTTTGACCGATGGGATTGGAACGCTCGACGTTTCCAATACGTCGGCGGATCACGCGGTCACGATTGATCCACTTACTACCGAGCGAATCGAAATATTCCGGGGTCCAGCTGCACTCCTGTTCGGAAGTCAGGCAATTGGCGGTGCGGTCAACGCACGTGATCGCCGTATCCCGCGCGTAATCCCGGAAAATGGCTACCATGTCGATGTTATTGGCAGCTACGCCAGCGCGTTTGACGAAAATAGCATTGGCGGTGCCTTCGAACTGGCATTGAGTGACCAGGTGGTAGTTCATGTCGACGGCAGCTATCGCGAGACGGAAGACCTGGAGGTCGGTGGTTTTGTGCTGACCCCTGCGCTGCGTGCAGAGCAGCTGGAGATTGCTGCCGAAGAACAAGAGGAGGGAAATCTGGATGAGGCGGCCGAAGCTCGCGAACTGGCAGGTCTGCGGGATCAATTGCCGAACAGTTTCACGGAAACCTATACTTTCGGTGCCGGTTTTGCGCTGATCAATGACCGCGGCAGCCTTGGCGCTTCCATTGGTTATTATGATACACGCTATGGTATTCCAGCGCGTCCCGGCGCGGAACATCATCATGGCGAGGAAGGCGCTGAAGAGGGAGAAGGTGAAGAGGAAGAAGCACCTGTATCTATCGACCTGCGACAGTGGCGGGCTGACTTGCGCGGAGAAATATTCACAGGCGGTGGGTTCTTGGAATCCGTCCGCTTTCGCGCAGGCTATTCCAATTATGAGCATATTGAATTTGAGGGCGATGAGGTTGGCACCGTTTTCGACAGTGAGGGGTTTGAGGCCCGTCTGGAATTTGTACAGGCGGATCGCAATGGCTGGCGCGGTGTTACTGGTTTTCAGGCTTCAACCCGAGACTTTATAGCAATAGGGGCCGAGGCCTTTGTACCACCTAATGTGACCGACCAATATGGCCTGTTTACGCTACAGGAATTTGAATGGGATAAGGTTGGGCTCGAATTTTCGGCGCGCTATGAAAAGACGGATGTGCGGTCGGACAGTGTCGCCATCGGACTGGAGGAAGCGGCGGTCATCACCGCTATCGACCGGAATTTCGATGCCTTCTCTGTGGCGGCGGGGGCAAATTATCGCCTGGCACCTGACGTTCGCATTGGGCTCAACGTCAGCCGGGTCGAACGCGCACCTTCTGCGGAAGAGCTGTTCTCCAACGGACCGCACGTAGCCACACAGGCGTTTGAAATCGGCAATCCCTTTTTCGACAAGGAAGTAGCTTGGGGGTTGGAAGCCTATTTGCGTGGATCAAGTGGTCCTGCCCGCTTTCAACTGGCCGCCTATCACAACTGGTTTGACGATTTTATCTACGAAGTTGAAACGGGCGGCGAGGCCGATGGCTTGCCGATTTTTCAGTTCTTACAATCTGATGCCCGATATTGGGGGCTCGAAGCGCAGGTTGCGGTGGATGTCGTACAGATGGATGGTTTGACCGTGACGGTCGATGCCGTTGCGGATTATGTCCGGGCGACAATCGAGGATGATGGGCCAGCGCCCCGCATTCCGCCTCTGCGATTATTGGGCGGTGTTGAAGCTACCAGCGGTCCGTTCGGCGGCCGTATGGAAGTGGAATGGGTCGACAGCCAAAACCGAACAACGGAATTTGAGTTACCAACTGACGGTCACACATTGGTAAATGCGTCACTATCGTGGAATCCATTTGGCGAAGATAGCGAGCATATCCTGATCGTATCGGCGGATAATATTTTTGATAGCGATGCCCGGCGTCATGCCAGTTTTACCAAGGATTTTGTGCCGCTGCCGGGCCGAAATATCAAAGTCTCCGCCCGGATCAGCTTTTAATTAGTGCCGAGGATATTGCCCTAGCCGGGGCGCGCTTTTCGAAGGCGATAAAAAATCCCGCTTTCATCCTGCCCCGTCAACTCGAGAACACCGCTGATCACATGCATTTTTTGCTCGTTGGTTGGAAAACCAACGTCAGAATAGATTTCAATGAATTGGTTCGGGGCAGCATGGAAGTGGAAAGGGCAGCCTGGAGGATAAGCCAGCAATACGAAATTCTTTTGCGTAGCGGAGTTTTGTAACGGCATCATCCAGCCGGCAACCTTGATGCGTTTGCCAGCAAGCTCTTTCACCCGGGGAGTGAAAATCGGTTTTGACCGGATATAACCTTGCTTGTCCTTGCGTGTTTTCTCGCCGGTCGCTTCCAGGGTTTTCCACGATACACCGCCCTTCGGTGTGGCGGCGGGTTTCCAGATATCTTCTATCGGGGCTTTCCCGCCATCTTGCATGGCGGCTTGCGTCGCAGTGCCGGATAGTGGCGCCGTGCAAATCAAGGCGGCAAAGCTAATTTTGATCATCTGTCCAACCATCTTCATAATCAATTCCTTCCAGAATAGCTAACTGGCGCGCGCCAATATCGCAGCCGGATCCACCCGCATAACGCGCAGGGCCGGAATGACCGCAGCGATAATCCCAATTAACAATACCGCGAGAATAATGAACCCTTCCTGAGACACTGGCTGCCAGGCCGTCAAACCAAGATCGCGCATGGTGTCAAAACTGTTTCTGGCCGCCGTCAAAAAGCCATGCGCAAGAAACCAGCCCAGCACAGCGCCCGCCAGGGCCGTGAAAAGCCCTTCGAGCAGGATCGTACCGAATAATTGTGGCCGCGTTGCTCCCATAACGCGAAGCAAGGCGAGGTCGCCCTCCCGGCTGCGTGCCATGGAAAAGAGCGCAACAAAGATCGCCAGTCCACCAATACAAGCGAGCAGCCAGGCAAAGACGCGGGCGCCTTCAAAGCTGACCCCCAGCAAATTCAAAAGGCGCGCGGTCTCGACAGCTGGTACCGCAGCTTGCATTTCAGTCTGGCGGTTGATCATCGCAGGAATGCGGATGGCGCCGGACGCGTTGCTGTAAGAAACCAGTAAAGCGGTCAGCTCCGGTTCCAGCTGCGCCCGCCTGTCTTGTAGCTGCGATGTAGTCTGAGTTGCCTCCGTTTCATGATCATGGTCATGTTCGTCGCCATGATCATGGCCGGCTTCGCCTTCATGGTTGTGACCCTCTTCATGATCATGACTGTTCTCACCATCATGCGTATGATCGTGTTCTATTCCATGAACATCCCAAAAACTCTCCACCGAAGTCAGGATCAACCGGTCAATCACGGTTCCCGTCGGTGCCAATATCCCAACTGTTTCAAAGGGAGCATGATCATGGCCTGTATCAGATTCATCATCTTCTGTCAGACCATGGCTGCCGATAAATTTCTGGCCGAGATTGGCGCCGGTCTGGGACGCCACACTAGCGCCCATCACCGCTTGCAATGGCGCATCGAACATCGCCCCTTGAGCGAGTTCGGCCTGGTGTAATTCTGCGAAGGATTCGTCTGTACCAACAATCCGGTATCCTTGAAAATTGTCACCAAGCGCGAGGGGAATTACGCGCGCCGTTGCCGGATCATTGCGCAGCAGTTCGAGACTGCTGAGCGGGATGTTGCCGGTCGGTTGATCAATGTGAAAGACGCTTGAGAGGATAAGCTGCAGCGGAGAACCCTTGGAACCAACCACAAGGTCGATCCCTTCCGCATCTTTTTGAAAACGCTTTTCGAACTGCGAACCAAATTGCAGCAGCAAGACCAGCATCGCGACCGATATGGCCAGCAGCAGGATATTGAGGATCGTCGTTAGCGGCCGATCCCGCAAATAGGCGAAGGCAAGGCTCAGCATGGGTTTATCTCGCCCTGATTGAGCGCGAAGCTTTTAGAGAAGAAGCGACCGAGCCGTTCGTCATGTGTGGCAATCAAGAGTCCAGCCCCGACACTTTTAGCCATTTCAATCAACAGTTCAGCCACTCGCTCGGTATTGCCGCTGTCGAGTGCAGATGTGGGTTCATCAGCAATCAGCAGCTGGGGAGACACGACGACAGCCCGGGCAATGGCGGCACGCTGTGCTTCGCCCTGGCTGAGCTCGAATGGCCGCGCATCAGCACGGTCTGCAATTGCCAGCCTGTCGAGGCATTGATCGATGAGATCACGATCAACCCGGCCCTTTTGAAGCTTCTGTGCCAGCTCCAAATTGGCACGCAGCGACAAGGCGGAAACCAATCGCAATGTCTGAAAAACGATACCGAGAGATGTACGTCGCACCTCATCTCCCGTCGATTTTGACTCCGGAGATGAGATCACTTGTTCGCCGATGACAACCCGGCCCTTGTCCGGCCGTTGCAGCCCGCAAATAATATTGAGAAGAGTGGATTTTCCAGATCCCGAAGGTCCCAGCAGCAAAGCCTGTTCCCCTTCGAGGAGGGACATGGACACGCCATTTAAGACCGCAGGATTGGCCCCATAGGATTTTGAAACATTATCAACGACCAGCTGCATGATTGCACCGAACCCGGTCCGATTTACCGGAATACCTGCTCATATCGATTTTGACCCTAATGTCGCGGGAGATCGTCTGGATCAAGTTTTGCTATGTCGCGCTCTTCATCAGGTTCATCGGGATCGATTTCCGCACTGTCCTGCTGCATATCGGGTTCATCAGCATCATCATCACGGTAGGAACGAGCATTATCGTTGTCCGCATAGTCAGATGATTGGTTCGTCAGATCAACGCCCATCCCCAACTGCATTCCCTGAAACGGGCTGAAGCGATGTGCGCCGTACATGCCGTCCATTGCACAGGCAAAGGCCGGTTGGGTGATGGTCAACATTGCCAGAAAACAAATTACAGCGCGCATACAGAATCTCCGTTGGGTGTAATGTTATATCACAACTAAGATGGTTGTCTAGTATTACAGGAAGCGCACCGTCCGTTCAATTCGACATGGTTTGAATTTGCCCTGAATCCCAACCGGTCGCACAGGGACTGGAGCTGCAAGTGAACGGAATGTTTTTCCGCCCAATCATGGTTTTTGCAAGTTTCGTAAAACAGATGCACACGTCTTTCGCCATTGCTGGCAACAAAGGCGTTCCATGATGCGAATCGCTCCACACTCCCTGTTTCTGCCAACCTGTTGAGACCGCGATAGACTTGTGCAGGCGACATGGAGCATTTTTGTTTGGCAGCTATTTTCGCAATGTCATAAGCGCCGACCGGCTCATCTGCGGCACAAACGATATCTTCAATAATTGCTTCAATCTCATTTGGGCATCGTCTTTGCCTTGATGCACTTTTGGGTGCCATCAAACACCCCTTTTTCGCATGTTAAGCAGATGTGCGATCACCAGCAGAACCGCGCCAAACACCGATACTAGTTTTTCCAGTTGTTCAGAGTGCATCAGTAAGGCTGCGCAAAGCAGCGCGAAAGCCATTGCTCCAAAGGCCCATATCCGATGGTCGATCGATCCTCCCCTGAAAAGGGCCGGTCCACTTACAAGCAATACCGGTAACAGAAGCGCAGCATGCACCAGTTCAGTGTCGTGCATCCAGTCTGGCAAAGGTTCTAGCATCAGAAACGGCATCATAGCCAAAAACGGCGGCAATATGAGGCAGTGGGCAAGACAGAGGGCAGAGAGAATTATTCCCCATCGGTCGGCTGCCGGCACAGCTTGAAAAAGGCGGGTTTTCTTCATTGAACTTTGCAAATTTAGTCATTAATGTGATGTAATAACATATCATAACAATCCGGAGCCAAAATAGCAATGAACGATTTGATCGTTTCTTCCCCAAGCGAAACCGCAAAACAAATTGTCGGATGCGAACCAGCCGTATTGCAACGAATTTTGGACAAGAGTTGCAATCTGGCCGTCTGGAAACGGTCAAAGACCATTGATTGCAGCAGCCTGCTGAACATCGATCTTGAAAATGTGCGCGTAAGAGTGCCCAGTGGCAATCCGGAAAAATTGTTGCAGCGCGAACTGGACCGATGTGGCTTTCCTAAATCTGTAGCGCGCGCGTGTTTGGCCGAAGATATCATGGATCTGTGCCAGCTGTTTGGAGAAATGATCCCACATCCAAAAATTGAAGTTCGGATTGAATTGGTAACCGGCAATTCCTGTTGGAAGTTCCACAGCGACTATGTCGAGATGCGCCTGATCACCACCTATATCGGACGCGGCACACAGTGGGTCGATCAAAATGATACTGACCGCATTGCGGATGGCCTGGAGCCGCTGCATATTAATGAACTGGAACCTGGTGATGTTGGCTTGTTCAAGGGAAAGCTTAAGACTAACCAACCGGTCATCCACCGGTCCCCGCCGATTGAGGGCACCGGAGAAAAGCGGCTTTTGCTGGTTTTAAACCCAGCGGAAGGCTGATCTGCTATGCCTGATGGCCGCATTCCTGTCACGGTTCTCACCGGGTTTCTGGGTTCCGGCAAGACAACCTTGTTGAACCAGCTCATGCCAATGCCGCAAATGGCCAAGGCTTTGGTCATTATCAATGAGTTTGGATCGATCGGCATCGATCATGACCTGGTGGCGCACAGCAATGAAGATGATACGATCGTGGAAATGGCCAATGGTTGTCTTTGCTGCACCATAAAGGGAGATCTTCAGAAGACGCTGCGTGAAGCGCCTTGGCGTTTTGCCCGCGCTGGTGAGCGCTGGTTTGACCGCATATTCATTGAGACCACCGGTTTGGCTGATCCGGCGCCTATCATTCATACGGTGATGGCGGACGACAAGTTGAAGGCGCTTTATCGGCTGGATGCGGTTCTTGCTCTGGTCGATGGCCATAATGGATATGATACGCTGGATGCGCAAATCGAGGCGATGAAGCAGGTTGCTGTTGCAGATCAGCTGCTGATCTCCAAAACAGATATCGCAACCGCCGATGCAGTTTCGAGCCTGAAAGCGCGCGTACGCGACCTGAACCCTGCAGCGCCAATCCAGCTGTTGCCCAGCGACGGCAAAAATCTGGAACAATTATTTGAAGGCCCTGCCTTCAACCCAGAACTAAAGCACCATGACGTTCAAAAATGGCTGGCGGCCGAAGCCTATGAGGAAGAACATCATCACCACCATCATCACGGCCATGACGAGCACCATCATGATCATGATCACGACCATGTTCATGACGTTAACCGCCACGATGACCGCATCCGCTCGGTTTGTCTCACCATAGACACTCCTCTTCCCGCTAAGATATTCGATAGCTGGCTGGAAATGCTGGTGACATTCAACGGCGTCAACGTGCTGCGCGTCAAAGGTATCATCAACCTCGCCGAACTGGACAAACCTATTGTTATTCACGGCGTACAACATATCTGGCACCCGCCTGAGATCCTCGAAGATTGGCCCAGCGAAGACCGGCGTTCGCGGATCGTCTTCATCCTCCGCGATCTCGAGGAAACCGAGCTGCGTGACATGCTGGCCTTTGTCCAAAACAAGTTTGCTGACACTAACATTGAGGGTTTGGATGGTATCAGCCAACAAGTTTAAGAGTGCGCCTCGTTCAAAATGGTTCCCAGTGTCCAGCCCAATAATCAGCAGGCAAATTATCAACAATGTCCGCTATGGGCGCAGAAGCGGACCTGAATGTGAGGATTTTCCTCCGACACAAGCAGAGGATCGCGAAGTATAGTTAATCATATATCAACGCCTCTAAGATATCCCGATCCAGTTCGATCCGATTAGCACGGATTTCTTGTGGGAAGGCTTTGATTTGTATCCATTTGTCTGCGCCGCTGTTGCACCGATCGCTAGCGCAGGCGCAAGCGAGCGGGCGGAGATCGGCTTACCGGATATGCAGTGGAGTGGCGTGCTAACCGGTATCTTTATCGGGATGATCTTGCTTCCGATAATCTACAACGCAGCTTTTTTCCCGGTCTTACGGGAACGCTTTTTACTCTGGCACGGGGCTCGCGGTTTTTGCACGGTTATGCTGACAATCATGTTGGCGCCCCTAGCTATTAGCCCGTTACTACCCATCGATTCTTTTCCACGATTGCTGATGTTTTTCCTGTTTTTTGATTTGGCAATTTCAATATCAGGTCCTTTCCTTCGCTCCTATCTTGAACCAGGCATGCTTAGCCCGAAGATATACAAGCTGTTGGGCTGGTCTATGCCGTTCACATTGGCATTCACTCCATTGGCTTATTGGGTGATCAGCAACCCGACGTTTGTTGCATTGCGCGCAATACCTTTGATCTCGGTTCTTATCATTTTGAATATTGCTTTGGTTCAGGCGTTTAGGCGCGGAAGTAGGGCTGTCAAATTCCAGATTTTGGCATGGGCAGGCGTAATTGTGGTTTCGAGTGCGAGCCTGATTTACAATATACTCTTTCAAGCTCCGTTGCCGGGTTTCTTTATGCTGCTATTTGCGGCGGTTATTGTCGAAGTAATAGTTTCATCCGTAGGCGTTGCTTATCGTTTCATGCATTTAAAGAGGCAGCGAGACATTGCACGTAGCGAAAAGATTGCGATGGCCAAAGCGGCCCTTACTGACCCACTGACAAAGCTCCCGAATCGCCGTGCATTGACCTCAAGGTTCAATGATCCCGCCAAAGAACCAATTGTCGGATTGGCTGCCCTTGATTTGGACAATTTCAAGAAAATCAATGACCGCGAAGGCCATGAGCGAGGGGATCAGGTGTTGGTATCAGTTTCCGCCGCGCTTCAGCGAGATGAATTCAGAGATCACAGTTTCTCGGCACGATTGGGCGGAGAGGAATTCGTTATACTATTTACGCATCATTCTTTTGAAGAAATGGCAGAAGATATGCGTCAGTCAATAAATAAAACGGCACGAGCATTGGTCCCTGGGCTGATCCAGAACGTTACCGCAAGTATGGGAATTATCGAATTACGCCCAGAAGAGAGCCTCAAAAGTGCTCTTATTCGTGCTGACAAGCTTCTTTATCAGGCAAAGGCAAATGGCCGTAACAAAAGTCTATATGATCTTGCAGGCCGACCCAGTTCCAAAGCGGCAGCTTGAGGAGGCAATTTCATTGCCAATCCTAACGTCCGCTTTCGGGATAAAGCAGTCGCTCGATTGCTTTCCTACAAGCCTCTCGTCGGCTATGTTCCAACGGTGTTTTGGCATTGGGAATTTGCCATGATGATGCAAACTGTGTGGCCCTTTAATTTAAGGTCACACTCGACGAGGTTGAATCGGCCGTTAGTGAATTGATATTCAAAGACTTTTGGCGGTTAAAATCTGGGATGAAACTGGCGTTGCGTGTGAACTCCAGGTATCAGCTAACACTGTCTTCAATGGTCAACAAACGCCTAAGGCGTTCCGGCAATCCGGATACATTGTCCCGTCACCCATTCTGATGCGGGCGCACATAGATAAAGCGTCAGCGCCCCAATATCCTGCGGCGTGCCTAATCGTCCGGCGGGCAGGCCTAGCGTGTCTTCGAAGCCGATAAAATCCTCGTCGGTCATGCTCAGGGCCTTTTTGACCGTCTCGGTCGGGACAAAGCCGGGCAGGATGGCATTGACGCGGGTTTTGGGACCGAGTTCGTGGGCGAGCGTTTTGGTCAGCATCAGCACGCCGGCCTTGGCCGCGCTATAATGACCGCTGCCGGGGAAGGGGTCTTGACCGGCCATGGAGCTGGTGTTGACGATCCGGCTGCCTTCGCCAAAGTGCTTGCAGGCGGCGCGCACGCCATGAAAGACCGAGGTCAGATTGACCGCCATGGTCTTGTCCCATTCGGCCTCGTCGAGCTCCGTCAGTGGCGCGGAGACCAGCGAGCCGCCGGCATTATTGACCCAGATATCGAGTCGGCCAAATTCGTCGACCGCCCGCTGGGCGAGCGCCTCCATATCCTCGCGGCTGGTGACATCGGTGACCTGTGCGATGGCGCGGCCGCCCGCATTGCTGGCGTTGATCTCGTCAGCGACCGATTGAATTTCATCGATGCTGCGCGAGGCGCAGACCACGTTGCACCCGGCATCGGCGAGTGTCTTCGCCATGCCCTCGCCAATGCCGCGACCGGCGCCAGTGATGACGGCGACTTCGCCGGTGAGATCGAATAGCGGATTGGTCATGAAGGTTCCTTTATGGGGTTATTCAGCGGCCTCGAGCGCTTCCTGCTTCGCCCGCACGCGGATCGGTATGCTGCTCATCAGCGGGATGCCGGTGCGCTTGTCATAATCGCGGTCGTTATAGGACAATCTTCCGGTATTGCCGCCTTCGCCGAGAGGGTCCTCTTTCTCGTCGGGGTTGGTGCCCCAGCTGTGGGGAAGCGAGACGCATCCCGGCTTGACGGTCTTGTCCGCCTTGGCGACGCAGCTGATAAAGGCCCGCGCGGACTCGACTTCCACCGGCTGGTCTTCTGAGAGGCCCAGAGCCTCCATGTCCTCGGGGTTCATAAACGCCGGATGATGCGGTACGCGTTTGCGCTGCACCGGGTCTTCATGCCAGTTGCTGTTGTGTATCTCAGTCATCCGCCGGCCAATCATCCGCATCGGAAAGGCGTCTTCCTCAATAGGTTGGCCCAGACGCACGGCATAGCCAGCCAGTTCCTCCATCATCGCGGTATTGCCGACAGAAAGCTTACCTTCCCAATCAGCAGGTTTGGGTTGAACCATCAGCGCCTGTGCATCCATGATCTTGCCTTTGTGCGCCTCGGGGTCAGCATAGACATCGGCCACTGGTACTGGCGATCCGTTGAGCGCGGCACTCCACGCGGTAATCGGATCGGGCGTTTCGCCGGGTGCAAAGGTTGTGGCTTTCTCCTCTCGCTCGTCGGGATGGGAAACCAGTGCCCATGATTTGATTGTGAGCGGCTTGTCCATTTCACTGGCGAGCGTATAGAGAAATTCATATTCCTCGCACAGGTCGGACCCCTCCGGCGATTCCATGATCGGCGGGCTGGCCTGCGCATAATTATTCTCGAAACCCCAGCCCGCGCCAAAGCCGCCATAAAGTTCCGGTGCCGCGGTATTGCCATGCACTTCATAATGGAGTTTCGGTGCAATGACATAGTCCGCCAGTTCCGCTGTCTTCGACATACGCGGGTCAAGGCAGACGAGCAGATCGAGCGCTTTCATCGCCTCGAATGTCTTGAGCTGATCAGGCCAGGCGAGCATCGGATTGCCGCCAAGGCAGATCAGCGCCTTCACCTGTTTTTCGCCGGGGGTGAGAATTTCATCGGGCAGCGCCGCGGTCGGCATGCCGGAAATGCTCTGTTCGAGATCGCGGCTGTGCAGCTTGCGGCCAAAACCCCAAGCATCTATCGGTCCCGGCGAGGCCGCGACGGGCGGGGCGGGTTTCATAAATACGCCGCTTCGCCGGTTGATATCGCCCTCGCGCAGCCAGTGGCCCATGATCGAGGTCAGCGACAGGTTGAGATATTCGGTGATATTGCCACCGCCTGCCATATTGGGGCCGGTGCCGACGCTGATGCTGCCCTTTTTCCAGCTGCCATACATGCGCGCGGCCTGGACGATTTCGTCCGCCGTCACATCGGCGCGCTGGGCGGCCAAAGCAGGGTCGAACGGCGCAGTGGCTTTTTTGAGGGCTTCGAAACCATCGACGTCATTGGCAACGAATTCTTTATCGTAGAGACCTTCCTCGATCACCACCTTGGCAATTGCGCCAAGTATGATCGGATCTTCGCCAGGGCGGCATTGGAGGTGCAGGTCGGCCTGGCGCGCGCTGTCGGTCTTGCGCGGATCGATGACGATCAGCTGCATCCCGCGCTTCTTGGCATCATGCAGTTTCTTGGCCGGGTTCATACCGAGACCGCCGTTCATCGATACGATTGGATTGGTACCGACCAGCATCAACCCGTCCCAGTCACCCACACGCGGTGCACCGGCGAGCCATGGGCCGACCAGCGCCCGGGCAATGCCCTTGCCTGGCTGGTCAATTGTAACGCTGTCGTAAACCGAGGTCGATCCAATTGCATCCATCAGCGCGAGGATGAAGGCATGGCCGTTGAGATTATTATAGCCAAACGTGCCGACATAAGAGGCGACGCTGTCCGGACCATGTTCGGCGACAATGGCCTCGATCTTTTCCGCAATCTCTTCGGCGGCGGTGCGCCAGTGGATCGCTTCCTTCTGGCCGTGCTTCATGCCTTTGTAGCTGGTCAGCAAACGGGTATCGAAACTGTGATAATTGGCAAGCTGACGCCCCTTGATACAGCTATAGCCTTCAAATTCCGGATTATCCTTGTCGCCATGGGTCTTGACCGGAACACCATCTTCAAAATCGACAATCAGGCCGCAATGGGCATGACAGGCCCTGCACATCACATGTTTCTGTTCAATTGCCATCATCGCTCTCCTGACTGATATTTCAGACCATTGCTTTTTCAAATTTAATCGTTCAATTAATCAGCAACGATTCCAAAAATAGGGCATGGCGGTGCGTGCTGCCACTGACCCTATTGATAAGATAATCTCAGGAGCAAAGCCCCATGGCCCAGAAGCCCGATGCAGCCGAATTAAAGGAATATACCGAAGCCGCCGATGCGTGGTTCAAAGAGAACACGGTTCGTGATCCCGGTTTCATGCTGCCGTTGACCTTCATGGAGGTGTCAACGGACGAGCAATTTGATTTCCTGCGCGAGTGGCAGCGCAAGGTGTATGAGGCTGGCTATCTTGGTGCCAGCTGGCCGAAAGAATATGGCGGTGGCGGGCTGCATACCGATTTCCAGCGCGCGGCCACCCGGGCGATGAAAAAATATGACGCGCCGATCATGCTCAATGCGATTGGCAATGGCTGGGCCGGGCCGCTGATCCTCGATCTCGGGTCGGAAGAGCAGAAGCAGAAATATATCAAAGGCATGCTGAATGCTGAGGATATTTGGTGCCAGGGCTTTTCCGAGCCGGAACATGGCAGCGACCTTGGCAATGCGCAGCTGAAAGCGGTCAAAGACGGCGATGAATATGTTCTCAATGGCTCGAAAATCTGGACCTCGCTGGGCGACCGGGCGAAATATATGATCCTGCTCGCGCGGACCGATTTTGAAGCAGAGAATAAATATAAGGGCCTCAGCTTCTTCCTCAATCCGATGAAGATTGACGGGATCAGCACCAGCCGGATCAAGAAGCTGACCGGCGAATATGGCTTTGTGCAGACCTTTTTCACCGACGCGCGGATTTCGGCTGACTGCCTGTTTGGCGGTGAAGGCAATGGCTGGTCGATGGCGATGAAGACGCTGGAATATGAGCGCGGCGCGAAGGTCAAACCGGTGGGCGGCTATTTCGTCAAAGAACTGGATGTGATGCAGATTGTCGAGCTCGCGAAGAACTCAATGCGCAATGGCAAGCCATTGCTCGACGACCCGGTGATGCGTGACAAGATGACGCAATATATGATCGATATTCAGGCGCTAAATCTTAACAACACGCGCCGCCGCATGCCACAGCTGATGCAGGACAAGCCGATGGGCCTGCCGCTGATGAACAAGCTGGCGCGAACCGAGCTAATCCGCGAGCTGACCGAATTTTCGCTTGGCTTTCAGGGGACCAAGGCGGGCTATTATGTTGGCGATGAAAATGCTGTCGATGACGGTTATTGGCATCGCAGCTATCTCAACAGCTTCTCTGCGACAATTGGCGGCGGGACATCCGAGATCCAGCGCAACATTGTCGCCGAGCATGCGCTTGGCCTGCCGAAAACGCGATAGATTGGAACCACATAAAACCGCGCTCATGCTGAGCCTGTCGAAGCATGGTGGCAAAGACCCTTCGACAGGCTCAGGGTGAGCGGATGAGAGGAAAAAATGAATAATCTAGGCGATATCGGCACGACCGAAGAGCAAATTGAATTGATGGATGTGGCAACCAACTTCTGCCGCGACAAATCCCCAATTGAAAAGGTCCGGGCGCTGATGGAGGACGATCTGGGCTATGACCCGGACGTGTGGCGAGAAATTGGCGAACTGGGTTGGCTGGCCATAGCCATTCCCGAAGCACATGACGGCGTTGGCCTGTCCATGGCGGAAGTGGTTCCCATTGCTGAGCAAATGGGACGCAATCTTCTGAGCACGCCTTTTGGTTCGACGACAATGGCGGCGCAGGCCCTGCTTGCTGGCGGCAGCGAAGCGCAGCAAGCCGCTTGGCTGCCGAAAATTGCTGCGGGTACAGCGGCAACGCTGGCCCTTCGGGAAGATCATGGTGACTGGGACCTCGGCCATGTTGCCAGCTCCGGCAAAGAAACTGCAGATGGCATTGCGTTGTCCGGTAAGAAGCAATTGGTGCGCTGGGCCGACAGTGCAGAACTGATTATCGTTTCAATAGAGTTGGACGGGAATGTCCGCTTTGCCATGATCGAACGCAGCGCATTTCCGGACGGGGCATTGCGGCGCGAGGCTATTATCGACGAAACCGCGCGCAGTTTCGAACTGACTCTTGATGGCGTAACGGTAGCGGCTGATGCTCTGTTTGATGGCAACCGGACGCGTGAGACGATTGAAAAAATCGAACTCGCAGCCGGACTGATTCATGCGGCCGAGATGACCGGCGGGTCGCAGGCGGTGATCGATTACACGCTCGAATATCTCAAGACACGCAAGCAGTTTGACAAGATTATCGGCAGCTATCAGGCGCTGAAACATCCGACGGTCGATAATTATGTCGAATATGAAAAGGCGCGCACGCATCTCTACAGCGCGGCCCATAGTTGGGGCGAGCAAGGCCGCGGCGAAGTGGCGGTTCGCATGGCGGCGGCTCAGGCGCATTCGAGCTATAGCCGTGCGGCGGATCGTTCCATCCAGTTCCATGGCGGTTTCGGTTTTACCCATGATTGCGATGCGCAGCTGCACCGCCGCAAGGCGATTTTTGATGGCGCACTGATCGGCGATGCCGCCTACCAACGGTCGAAACTGGCGGGGCTTTTGTTTGATTAAAAGATGTGCGTGCTCCTGCGAAGGCAGGAGCCCATCTCCTGCCTTCGCAGCAAGATGCACACGTGGGAGATGGACCCCTGCCTTCGCAGGGGCACCGGAAGCAACAATATATTAGAGGAGAAAAATATGTCAGAAGTACTCACGGATATTCAAGACGGTTTCATCGTCGTTACCATCAATCGGCCTGAGGCCAAGAATGCGATGACCAAGGCGGCCGCGGAAGGCATCCGCGCTGCGATGGAACAGCTTGACAATGATAACAGCCTCAATGCCGGGATCATTACCGGTGCTGGCGGGACATTCTGTTCGGGCATGGACCTGAAAGGTTTTCTCCGCGGTGAAACGCCAGCCGTGAAAGGCTATGGTTTCGGTGGCATCACCGAAAAGGGCCCAGAGAAACCGATCATCGCTGCGGTTGAAGGCTATGCGCTGGCCGGCGGATTGGAACTGGCCCTGGCCTGTGATCTTTGCGTTGCCAATAGCAATGCGAAATTCGGCATTCCTGAAGTCAAACGTTCACTGGTTGCGGCAGCCGGCGGCGTGATCAAGCTCCAGCAATTGGTCGGCAAGCGCATAGCGATGGAAATGGCATTGACCGGCGATTTCTTCTCTGCCCAGCGCGCTTTTGATGTTGGCTTTGTGAACCGCTTGACCGATGGCCCTGCTCTGGATGCAGCGATCGAATTGGCGGCGACCGTCGCTGCCAATGGTCCGCTGGCATTGAAAGCGACTAAGAAAATCATAAATGAAAGCTATGACTGGACCAGCGAAGAAGCCTGGAAGAAACAAGCGGAAATCACTGGCCCTGTATTCATGTCCAAAGACGCACAGGAAGGCTCGCTAGCCTTTGCAGAGAAACGTAAACCCGATTGGAAAGGTGAATAATCATGCCAGATATCGAGCGGATCAATCCCGATACGCTGCCGGACGCCGGTGCGATGGGCTATTCGCAAGTCACGACTTGTACGCCGGGGAAGATGATCTTCATCTCCGGCCAGGTCGCATGGACCCCCGGGGGAGATCCGGCTCCCGATAGTCTGGCAGAGCAGGCGAAGATGGCGAGCAGCAATCTCGGTAAGGCGCTGGCATCGGCGGGAGCCGGGCCGGAGAATATCGTGTCCGCCCGAGCTTTCATCGTCGATTATACCGAAGAAAAGGGTGCGGAAGCCTTTCCCGAGATACTCGCATTTCTTGGCGGAAATCAGGTAGCCTTTACCTTGATCGGTTGCGCGGCACTGGCGTCGCCTGATCTGATGATCGAGATTGAGGCGATTGCGGTTGTCTGACCCTATAGAGACGGGCAGCGGAGATATTGTTGATATCTGGTCTGCTGATCAAGACCTGCCATCCTGGTTCACTGAAGCCCTGGACGTTCCACGTGAGGAAGCCTTTGTTGAGGTCGGCGGCCAAAAGGTCCACTATTTTCGCTGGGGCAAACGCGGCAAACCGCCGCTGCTGCTGACGCACGGCTTTCTGGCCCATGCACGCTGCTTTGCGTTTATCGCGCCCTTCCTCGCCGAGGATTATGATATCATTGTCTACGATCTGGCCGGCATGGGTGAAAGCGAGATCGGAACGGTATTTGAGGGAACCCAGCGCGCCGAAGACATGGTCGCATTGGCCGAGGCGCTCGATCTTTTTTCCGGTCCGGTGAAACCAAAGATCATTGCCCACAGCTTTGGGTCGGGTGTCGCTTTGACCGCTATGGAATTGGCGGGAGAACGATTTGGCGGTCTTGTCATTTGCGACCTGATGATCATGCGGCCCGAAAAGCTTGCAGCCCATTTCAAAGGCGGCGGCGGACCTCCCGGCTCGGGCAAGACGGATCGGCCAACCAATGTATACCCTGATTATGAAACGGCGCGCGGACGTTTTGTTCTGGCTCCCCCGCAGGATGTCCAGACGCCATTTCTACTGGAATATATGGCCTATCACAGCATGCGCCGGGTTGAGGGCGGCTGGACCTGGAAGTTCAATCCGAAGGTATTTCATCGCAGCGAGAATGATCAGGAAAAATGGAGGCAGGCACCTCAGCGGATTGTCGATCTGCCGGACCGACTCGCGATTATCTATGGCGAGAATAGCAAATTGTTCGATGGCGATAGCGCGGCCTATTTGCGCGAACTGGGCGGCAATCATATCCCGATGATTGCGGTGCCCAAGGCAGAACATCATCTGATGCTCGATCAGCCGCTTGCATTTGTAACGGCACTGCGCTCTGTTCTGGCTTTGTGGGAGAATCCATAAACCAGAAGAGGTCAATTCGTGAGTAGCAACTCCAGAACACGCATCGTTTCGGTGGTCCAGGCTGGATCTGATCCTTTCGATACGCCAAAAACCCTGAGCAAATTTGCCGACCTCTTGTCGGAGGCTAAGGCGGCGAAAACTGACTTTGCCGTATTTCCCGAAGCCTTTGTCGGCGGTTATCCCAAAGGGGTAGACTTTGGCGTACGCGTGGGATCGCGCGATGATGCCGGGCGGGAATTGTTCCGGCTCTATTCCGATAATGCAATAGAGCTTGGCTCTCCTGAATTTGACGCGCTAAGCGAGGCCGTCGCCGCCAATGATTTGGCAGTGGTTGTGGGTGCCATCGAACGAAAAGGTGCCACACTTTATTGTTCGACTTTCAGTTTTGAGCGGGATGGATCTTTGCTCGGCGTGCACCGCAAGCTGCTTCCCACCGCCATGGAGCGGCTGATTTGGGGGCAGGGTGACGGCAGCGATTTACCGGTGATGGACAGCAGTGCTGGACGGCTCGTCAGCGCGATCTGCTGGGAAAATTACATGCCGCTATTGCGCAGCTATTATTATGATGCGCAGCCCGATTTCTATTGTGTTTCGACCGTGGATGACCGCCCTGTCTGGTTGCCAACGATGCAGACTATTGCTCTCGAAAGCCGTGCCTTTGTGCTCTCAGCCTGCCAATATCTGGAGCGAGGGATGATTGGTTTGGACAAAGACCAGTTTGACGCGGTTCAAGGTAATGATTCTGCTACGGTGCTGATCAACGGCGGAAGCTGTATCATTGCGCCGTCAGGAGAGGTGCTCGCTGGCCCGGTTTTCGGTGAAGAGACTGTACTGACCGCTGAGATTGATCTGGACGATCGGACGCGGGGCAAGTTCGATATGGATGTTGCTGGCCACTACGCGCGGCCGGATGTGTTTGAGCTCAAAGCGAATATCGATGCGCAGAAAAACGTCCGGACGGATTGAGCGCGATGCAGATTCGCCTCGTTAACTAGGCTATGATATTGGTTGTGCCGCGAGGAGGGACCAATGACGGAAACGGCACTACCAGAAATCGTGACGCCAGCGGAATGGCAGGCTCACATTGACAGCCTGCGTATCAAGGAAAAGGAACTGACGCGCGCCCATGATGCGCTCAATGCGATGCGCCGCCAATTACCGATGGTCAAAATTGAAAAGGAATATGCGTTTCAGGGAGAAAGTGGGACTCAGTCTTTGTTCGATCTGTTTGAGGGTCGAAAACAGCTTATCGTCTATCATTTCATGTTTGGCCCCGATGCCGATGCAGGATGCCCGGGCTGTTCATGGGTGACCGATGCCATGTCTCATCCGGCTCACTTAAATGCGCGAGATACGTCCCTTGTCCTGGTGTCACGCGCGCCTTTGGAGAAGCTATTGGCCTATAGAAAGCGCATGGGATGGGGCCTGCCATGGGTGTCTTCATTCGGTAGCGACTTTAACTACGACTTTAACGCCACCAATGACGAGGGTGAAAACCACGTCGCTAGCGTGTTTCTGCGCGATGGTGATGATGTTTACCGCACCTATTATACCGACCAGCGCGGCGTCGAACATCTCGGCAGTCACTGGACCTGGCTTGATCTGACGCCTTATGGTCGCCAGGAACCTTGGGAAGAAACACCGGAAGGCTGGCCCAAGGGAGAGATGTTTTGGGACAGGCGCCATGATGAATATGGCGAATGAGTCATTCTGAACACCCTACGCGTTCTTGATCGTAAGCCCGCCATCGACCGGAATGATCGCACCGGTGAGGAAACTGGCTGCCGGCAGCACGCAGGACAGGGTCATGTGCGCGACCTCTTCGGGGATGGCATAGCGGCGCAGCGCTACACGCCGTTTCGCGTAGATAGTTTTATGCTCCTCCGAAATCGCATCGGTAATGCCCGTGCGGATCGGTCCGGGGCAGATGCAATTGACGGTGATGCCTTCGCGGCCGAGATCAACCGCCAGGCCTTTCGTCAGACCAATCACACCATGTTTGGCCGCAACATAAGGACTGTTGCCCGGCGATGCGCCCAGGCCTTCGGTTGATGCGATATTGACTATCCGGGGATGCTCGGCCTCTCTCAAATGAGGCAGAGCGGCGCGGATCATCCGCTGGTGGGCCGCCAGCATCACGGCAAGGGTCGGCTCCCAGCTGTCTTCATAGCTTTCCTCGGCAACATCCGCAGGAATTGCGAAGCCAGCATTGTTGACGAGAATATCGATACCGCCAAATGCTTGGGCAATATCGGCGACAACCGCCTTGATAATGTCAGGATTGCTGACGTCGAGCGACCAGGCTTCTGCAGAGCCGTCATATCCGGCTGCTGCAATTTCCTCGACAACGGCATCGCACGCACTCTGATCAAGATCGGTCACCGCAACCTGCGCGCCTTCCGAAGCAAACAGATGCGCTGTGGCCCGGCCCATGCCGCTGGCCGCGCCGGTTATGATCGCTTTCTTGCCTGCGATAGAGCGGCTGAGCGTTTGGTAAGGGGGCATGCGTTCATCCATTTTTATTTTGCAACATCTTTTCTCAAAAACGTCCTACCAATTCGGCGTTCCGAATAATTCACAGGGGGAGCCTTGATACCCAAGTGACGAAAAGAACGAAAAGTGCTTCTCTGCTTACTGATGTACTTAGTGACAAATTGAAGCGATGCGCCACCATGCAGATAGCGCATCATTCGACAATAAGCATTCTGTTCATGTAATGGCCACAAATCCCAGATTGGATCTTGATTCCCATTCCATCTTTCTTTGAGCGTGATCACATCAGGCGGCTAAAAAGCCTTCCAGCCGCCCGCGAATAATTTCATCCGCTTCACTCATGATGCCGTCGATCAATTCCTTACAGGTTGGAATGTCATTGATCAGGCCAGCAACCATACCGCAGCTCCAGGCGCCTGCATCCATCGTGCCTTCCATCATGATCTGCGGATAGACACCTGCAACCTGCTCGATAATATCGGTAAATTGCAGATCGCCGCCTTTTTCCTTTTCAATCTCGAGCAGCCGCTCAACCGCTGCGTTGTTCAGCACACGCTCGGTATTGCGCAGCGGACGCATGACGAGGCGGGTGTCGAGTTCGCTGGCGGCGACGATTGCGTCTTTCACATTTTGATGCACGGGTGCTTCTTTCGTGGCGATGAAGCGTGTTCCCATGTTCATGCCTTCCGCGCCCATGGCAAGCGATGCGACCAATGAACGCGCATCGGCCTGTCCGCCGGAGCTGACGAATGGAATGTCGAGTTCATCTGCTGCGCGCGGCAACAGGATCATGTTCGGGATATCATCCTCACCGGGATGACCGCCGCATTCAAAGCCGTCGACCGAAACGGCGTCACAGCCAATGCTCTGCGCTTTCAAGGCATGGCGCACGGCGGTGCATTTGTGGATGATCTTCACACCGGCTTCTTTGAGAGCGGGGAGATATTGCACAGGATTGTTACCCGCAGTTTCCACCGCTTTAATGTCATTGTCGATAATTGCCTTGATATAGCCAGGATAATCAGGCGTGTTGACGATTGGCAGGAAGGTGAGATTCACGCCAATAGGCTTGTCGGTCAGCGCTTTGGCTTTCTTGATTTCCTTGTCGAGATCTTCCGGGGTCTTCTGGGTCAGGCCGGTGATGATGCCGAGGCCGCCCGCTTCCGAAACGGCTGCTGCCAGTTCGGCAAATCCCACATAGTGCATCCCGCCCTGAATGATCGGATGTTCGATGCCGAAAAGCTCTGTGATGCGTGTTTTCATGGGATTTGGTCCTCTTGCGTTGGAGTAGTTGGAGACAGTGCGGGCTATCTCGAGAATCGGTTTAATCGAGCAGTTAACTAGCAATCCAGGCGCCGGTTGTCACGCCTTTCCAAATCTGGTCCGGTGACGTTACGGCAAGCTCTGCGCCGAGCAATTTGGACCAGCGATGCTCATTACCCAGCGTGTCACGCCAGGCCCATAGGCGGCGGGTATAATGATGCAGATCATATTCCTGCGTATAGCCCATAGCGCCGTGCACTTGATGAAACGGCACGGTGACGGCTTCGACGCTGTGACCGATCTGGACCTTGGCAACAACCGCTTCATGCCATGCCTTTTCCGGATCATCGGCGTGGCGGGCCAGCGCGCTGGCGGCCTGTGTCGCGGCCATGGTCGCGGCGGCGCTTTCCGATGCACCGATAGCGAGTTGATGCTGGATTGCCTGAAATTTCGACAACGGTCGTCCGAATTGTTCGCGATCGGAGACATAGGCGATGGAGAGGTTGAGCGCGGCTTCGATAGCCGACGCCATTTGCACCGCACGGACAGTGAGGATCAACGCCTCGACGGCGCGCCGGGACAGGTTGGTTGCTGCGCTCGCAACGGGTGTTGCGGTAGAAAAGTCGAGGCGCGTATCGCTATCGGGTGACAAGGCTTGCCCATCAGCCGCCGATGCGTCGGCAGTTTTATAGAGGGCAATGGCGTTCTTGCCGGCATCATAGACGGCCACATGATCGGCTGTGCCTGCGAACGGGACGCTGGCAGTATTGCCTTCGAGAAGCGCGAACGTGGAAGCGCCATCCGGAATAGCGATACCGGCCCGATCAAGTAACCAGTTGCCGATCAATGTCTCTGCAAAGGGCACCGGCGAGGCTGCCTCAGCGGACACCCAGATGGCGCCGAAAACCTCATCATAGTCGGCACCAAAGCCGCCATTTTCTTCGCTCACCCAAGCGAGCGGCAAACCGTTTTCCGCGAGCGCGTCCCATAGGGCTTGTGGGTATTGGCCAGCCTCGGCTTCATGCGGCACTTCGCGCCCGCACAGGTCGGTGTAAATTTTCGCTGCGGTTTCAGCGACCATGCCTTCTGTATTGATCATCAGCGCTACCCTTATCTCAGGCCCAATTGCCGCGCGGTAATGCCGCGCATGACTTCGGTCGTACCACCGCGCAACGTGTTCGGCGGGGACCGCAATATGCCGATATTGAGGATACGCCGCATTTCATCGCTCCACTCGTCTTCTGGCAGATCGTTGAGCAAGGCCCGCACTTGCAGGGTCAGGTCATTCTCCAATCGGTTGCCAAGATCCTTGACCAAGGCAGCCTCGGTTTCTGGCGATACCCCTTGATGGAGCAGGTTGGCGATGCCCCAAGACATGCCGCGCAAGGTTCGTAAATTGGCAATCAGCTTGCCGAGACGCGCCTGAGAATCCGATCCCAGCTTGCCCTGTAATTGATGGAGCGCCGTTTCGAGGGTGATGTAGCTCGACAAAAACCGCTCCGGCCCAGAGCGTTCCATCGCCAGCTCGCCGGTCACCTGCTTCCAGCCGCCGCCTTCTTCGCCGAGCAGGCAATCGTCCGGCACAATCACGTCTTCAAAATACACTTCGTTAAAATGCGCATCGCCGGACAGGTCGGTAATCGGTTTGATGGTTACGCCGGGCAGGCTGAGATCGATCATGATCTGCGAAAGACCAACATGCCGGTTGCGGCCATCGGCTGGCGAGGTGCGCAAGATGGCGACCATATAGTGCGAGATATGCGCGCCCGAGGACCAGATTTTCTGGCCATTGATTTTCCAGCCACCTTCGACTTTTTCCGCCTTGGTTTTGACATTGGCGAGGTCGGAACCGGCACCGGGTTCAGAAAGGCCGATGGCGAAATAACATTCCCCGGCAGCGATCCGCGGAAGGATATCAAGTTTCTGTTCTTCGGTCCCATGTTCGATCAGCATCGGCGCATGTTGCCGGTCGGCAATCCAGTGCGCGCCGACTGGCGCGCCAGCACGCAGGGTTTCCTCGGTCACGATATAGCGTTCCAGCGCGGTCTTGTCGTGACCGCCATATTGGCTCGACCAGGTCAGACCAATCCAGCCGCGCTTGCCCATTTTCTTGGAAAATTCGGGGTCGGAAGAGGCCATCCAGCATTCCGGTTCGGGGCGGAAGTTGCCCGCCTCGCGTTCTTCTTTCAGGAACGCTTGCAGCTCGGCGCGAAGCTCTTCAAGGGCCGGATCAGGCTGGACAACAGGGAAATTGAAACGCTGCATCTAAAAATGCCTCTGGGTTAATAATCAGGGTGTTACGATATTAAACTGCGGATCCACCGGGTCGAGCGCGCCGAACATTGCTGCCATCAATCCGACATTGCCTAGCACCCGCATGTCGCCCGATACAATAAGATCTCGCGGCGTGATTTCGCGCATCAACAGCCGGGTGAAATCCGTGCGGTTGATGGTGATTTGCGCAATCGAGCGATCGGTGGTTCCGTCGCGCGGGAACATCACGCTTTTGCCAATATCGACATTCACGGCTTCGCCGCGATCGGGGAAGGTAAACTGGATGATACCGCCGACATTGCTCATCCGCGCCGGATTGAAACGCGCGGCCAAGGCATCGAACAGATCAACCGCCGGAATACTGTTCAACACCCTTGCACTATTGGTCGCGATCGCTTCGCCTTTGTCATTGCCTTCGCGCAGTTCCTTGGCGCCCGACAGATAGATGTTGCGCCATGTGCCGGCCTCGGCCTGAAAGCCGAGCTGCTCATAAGTCGACGCGAGCCATTTCGTTGCCGCTTCATTGGCCGGGTCGGCAAAGACGATGTGATTGAAAACGGTCGCGGCCCAGCGGTAATCGCCGCTTGCAAAGGCGCGTTCCCCAACCGACAGCGCTTTGGGCGCACCGCCCATCGCCGCAACATATTTTCGCGATGCTTCGACGGGTGGTAGCTCATGATAATGGGCCGGAACCCCGTCCCACCAACCGAAATAACGCTGATAAACAGCCTTACTATTGTGATTGAGCGTGCCATAATAGTCGCGCACGCCAAAATCGGTTGCAGCAAAATCGGGCTCACCGATATTCTCGGCGATTTCGTGCATCGTCGCGCCCTGATTGGCCTGCCGCAAAGTCTGGTCATGGACATAGCGATAAAGGCCGCGCTGATTCTTGAGCGCAGTCTCGACATTTTCGCTACCCCAGATCGGCCAGTGATGACTGGCGAGCAGCACGTCAGATTTCTCGCCATATTTGGCGAGCATGGCATCAATCACCTTGCTCCATTTCAACGTATCCCGCACCAGCGCGCCGCGCGGTGTCAGCACATTATGGAAATTGCGCGTCGCCACTTCGGCGCTGTGCAGCGCTTTAAACTCCGGCAGGTAAAAGACCAGTTCTGCCGGCGCTTCGGTTTCGCTGGCGTCCATAAACTCAAAGGTGATGCCATCTACGCTCAGGGTCTCGCCATCCTTGCTGATGGTCTTGGTCGGCGGCAAAAGGGACAGATCGCCCTTGGACAAATATTGCCCCAGACCAGTCCCGACATGGCCGGTTGGTCCGGCGGGTAAATTGGTGCCGAACTGAAACTGCACCCGGCGGTTCATGGTGGTTCCGGCAAGGACATTCTCGCCAATGGATTCGCGCAGGAAACCATGCGGCGCGATGATCTGCACCTTGCCATATTGCAGCTCTTGCGGCGTGACCACACCGCTGACGCCGCCAAAATGGTCGCCATGGCTATGGGTGAAGATCACCGCCTGAACCGGACGCTGGCCCAGCGTTTTGTTGGCGAGCGCCAAGGCCGCTTTGGCAGGCGCTGGAGTCGTCAGCGGATCAACCACGATCCAGCCGGATTTGCCCGCGATCAGGGTCATTTGCGCCAGATCATAGCCGCGCAGTTGATAGATGCCTTCCTGCACCTTGAACAATCCATGGATGCTGTTGAGCTTGCCCTGCCGCCAGAGCGACGGGTTGACGGTATCGGGGGCCGCGTCTTTGACAAAATCAAATTGCCCGACCTCCCACGCGACGGAACCGTCTTCGTTCAGGATCTGAGCGTCTTCAATCTTCGCCAGAAAGCCGCGATTGGCATTGTCGAAATCGGTCTGGTCTGCCAGCGGCAAGCGCGCGGCGACTCTGGCGTTGGCCGCCTTGGTCGCGGCTGTAGCGACGCCCTCTGGCGGTGTGTTGGCTGCTATGGCGCTGGCTGGCGAAGCATTGGTTTGTGCTTGGCCAGCGGCCATCAACAAGGGTGCTGCTGCCAGCAGGGCTGTGGTTAGATATCCCGCTTTCGTCATGATCACTGCTTTCTCTTATTGACCCTTGAATACTGGTTTGCGTTTCTCAAGGATCGCATCAATCGCTTCCTGATGATCGTCAAGCTGCTGCAAAACGCCCTGGAACAATGCCGCCTGATCGAGATTTTCTTTCAGCGTCACGCTCTGCGCCGTGCGCACCAGTTCCTTGGTTTTGCGGATCGCCAGCGGGGGCAGGGCAACCACTTGGTCGGCCAGTTCATAGGCGCGCTTGAGCAAATCATCATTGGCCACAACTTCGGAAACGAGGCCGTAATCGAGAGCCTTGTGCGCATCGATAAATTCACCGGTGAACAGCATCTGGTTGGCCCGTGGCTGACCAATGATGCGCGGCAGCAACCAGGCACCACCGTCACCCGGGATGATCCCGACACGCAGAAAGCTTTCGGCGAAAATCGCATCTTCGCCCGCAATTCTTATGTCGCACATGGTGGTCAGGTCATTGCCCGCGCCAATCGCGTGGCCATTGACCGCCGCGATGACTGGAACCGAAATCTCGGCCATTGCCAGCGGAATTTGCTGGATACCGGTCTTGTACCATTCTTCAATTTGCAGCGGAGACATATTCTGCTCGGCAGTCATCGCCTTGATCTCGTGCAAGTTGCCGCCAGAGGAGAAGCTTTTGCCATTGGCAGCCAGCACGACGCAGCTAACCCCCTTGTCGGCATCGGCTGTTTTCACGGCATTGACCAGCGCTTCGCAAAGGTCGGTCGACAGCGCATTGCGTGTCTCTGGCTTGTTCAATGTTATCGTGACCACGCGGTCTTGTTTGTCATAAAGAACAACGTCGCTCATAATTTCCCCACCTGTTCGCTGGCCTGAATCATTTTATACTGGCGTTCATCCATTGCAGGCCTGCTTCGCTTCTGCAAGAGAGGGATCGGATGGAACCAATAAGCTGATGTTATGAAATCCCGCCGAAACACTAACCCGAAAAACCATGAAACCGGCTTTACGCTGGTGGAACTCATGATTGTATTAGTGATTCTGGGCTTGATGGCATCGATTGTGGTGCTGTCGTTTCCTGACGATCGCAATGATCTGGAACAGGATGCACAGATATTTGCCGCGCGGACGGCGGCGCTGCGCGACAATGCGATTTTGCAATCCCGCCCGATGGCGGTGCAGGTCACGCCTTCGGGCTATAGCTTTCTGGAACGGCGCAAGGGCGCCTGGTCGGTGATGGAGGACAAACCGTTTCGATCGACGAACTGGTCTGCGGGGGTAACCGCAGAGGTCGGTGAAACAGGGCCGTTGCTAATCAGTTTTGAAAGCACCGGATTGCCGAGTGACCGCGCCGAGGTGCGGCTCAACTACCAGGATTTTGCGCGCAATATTGTCATTGCGTCCATGGGTGATGTCGAGCTGGCAGGCGGTGAGGAAACGCCATGAGGGTTTTCAAAAATAGCTGCGACGAACGCGGCTTCACGCTGATCGAAATGCTGGTCGCGCTGTCGGTCTTCAGCCTCGCGGCGCTCGCGTTGATCCGGTTGCAGGGCTATACCACGCGCAATGCTGCCGAGCTGGAATTGCGGGTCGTGGCCCAGTCTGTGGTCCGCAACCGGGCAGTGGAAATATTGACGGACCCGCGCCCGCCAAGCCTCGGCGAAAGCAGCGGCGAGGAGGAAAATGGCGGTCTCAACTGGACATGGACACAAAGTGCGCGCCTTACTGAAGAGGGAAATTTCATACAAGTCGACATCACGGCGCAGGAAAAGGTCAGCGGCGCCCCGGCGACGCTAACGATATTGCGCCCGGCGGACATCATACTCGACGCGCCCGAACCGGCTCCATCGGCGGAAAACCGGCCTTAGCGAAATACGACTGTGCGATTGCCGTTGAGCAAGATCCGATGCTCACCGGCCCATTTGACCGCCTTGGCGAGGACCTGTGCCTCGATATCGCGACCGATGCGGATCATCTCTTCAACACTGGCCCGGTGGTCGACACGTTCGACCGCTTGCTCGATAATCGGGCCTTCGTCGAGATCGGCGCTGACAAAATGGGCGGTGGCGCCGATAAGCTTGACCCCGCGCTCATGCGCGCGGTGATAGGGTTTGGCGCCTTTGAATCCGGGCAGGAAGCTGTGATGGATGTTGATGCATCGCCCCGCCAGTTTTTGGCTGAGATCGTCGGACAATATCTGCATATAGCGCGCGAGGATTAGATAATCTGCCTGCTGCTCGCCCATGATATCCAATATCGCCTGTTCTTGCTCCGCCCGATTGTCATCGGTTACGGGAAGATGATGGAAGGCGACATCATGCCATTCGGTCAGGTCGCGCAAGCTTTCATGATTGCTGACCACGCCGGCAATATTGACCGGTAATCCCCCGGTTTTCCAGCGGTGCAGCAAGTCATTGAGACAGTGGCTGCCTTTTGAAACGGCGATGACGATGTTGGGTTTTTCGGTGCCGCTGACGAGCGTCCAGTCCAGCGCATAACGTGTGCCGACCGCCGAAAATTTCTCCGTGAGGGCATCGAGACTGGCCGGAAACTTGTCACCTGCACCCTTGAACTCGACACGCATGAAAAAACGTTCCAGCTCCAGATCGGCATATTGCTGGCTGTCGAGAATGAAGCCGTCATGCTCTGCAAGAAAGCCGGTCACGGCGGCCACCAGACCAACCCGGTCTTCCGCGGTCAGGGTGAGAATATAGTTTTCAGTCATATGCACATCGCCTCTTCGGCTTCCAATTGGCCGAAACTTGGCATTTTGAAAAGCGGGATTTACCCTTGTGCTGATTTCTGCAGCGATTAGAAGCCTCAACAAGACATCCGAAGGACAGGACGCAATATGAGTGAAGACGAATCTTGGGATATGGATGATTTGCCGGAAGGCGAGGATTCACAGCTCGAATGGTGGGATTTTGATGATCGCGCGGAAATGATCGACGCGGTTGTTGGTGATATTAAGTTCATCATCGAAAGCGCACTTGATGCCCGCGGTGAAGCTTTGCTGGCGCTTCCCGTCAGCGAAGAAGCCATGCCGGTGCTTGAGGCGCTCGCCGAAAAGCAGATCAAATGGAAATATGTCACGATCATTCCGACCGATGATTATCTGGTCCCGGTTGATGATCCGCGCAGCCATGTGAAAGCACTGGCGCAGCTATTCCTGACGCGCGGCGCGCGGGTGTTACCGATTGCGACGGAAAATGAGGATTATCATCTCGCGGGCGGTGCAGCGGATGCGCGTTTACAAGATCTGAAATGGCCACCGGATTTGATCTGGCTCGGCATGGGCGATGATGGCAGCACCGCCGGTCTGGTCGAAAGCGCGGATCTGGAAGAAGCGCTGGACGGTCCCAAGGAAAAACGCGCTGTCGGCATCATGCCGGACAATGGCGACACGCCGCTGGTCACCATTACCAAAGCCGCCATTTGTGAAGCACGGACGGTTTTGGTGCTGCTGAACGGCGCGGGATCACAAATGTTCCTGGAGCAGGCGATTGAAGAAGGCGCTAGCAGCATGGCTTCGATTGGCCGCGTATTTGCCGACCTGACCGTGCCTGTGGATATATATGTGGAGAATTAGTGCGCATATTCTGGAAAACACGCCGTTGTTAAAGAAAATCTGACGCAACATGGCCGCACAGGGCGGAATCGGTGGCTGGATCGGCAGGGCGATTATGCTGGCCATATTTCTGGCACCAGTCGGTTTTACCGCCTGGCTGGTCTACGACCGGGTTGATGTGATGCTTTCGGCTGAGCTTCAGCCAGCGCAGATCACGCGATGCCAGGTGCACCGTAACGATCACGGCAATTCTTCCAAGGCGTCTTTCGCGCCTGTGGCCAAAACGGCGGACGGATCGGAAGTCGAAGGCGGCTTCACCCCTTCCCGAAAAAGCTGGTGCGAATATTTTATCGGCGATGATGTATCGGTCTTCATTCATCCGGCCGATGAGTCGAAAAATCGCATCCACAGTTTCCTGCAATTTTATCTCGCTCCACTGGGCGGTTTGCTGCTTTCGATACTGCTGCTGGGCGCTTTCATACGGAAGAAAAAATAGCGCCTATTATAGCGCGCACAGTTTGGTTGATTTAATCATGCAATTAAATCACTATGCTCTCCAATCGAATCGCTATGCAATGCGATCACCCCAAATGGAGAGAAGCCACAAATGCACCCCTATCTGCATGCTCAGGAAAATCCCGATAAACCAGCGGTCATCATGGCCAGCACCGGTGCTGTTGAAACATATGCTGAGCTCGACAAGGCATCAAACCGCCTGGCGCATCTCTTCCGCAAAGAGGATCTGCAAATTGGCGATACGGTGGCGGTGCTGCTCGACAACCATCCGAAATTTTTTGATTTTGCCTGGGCCGCCCAGCGCGCGGGCCTCTATTATGTTGCGATACCGAGCCGCCTGACCGCTGCAGAAGTGTCCTATATTTTAAGCGATAGCGGCGCCACGCTGTTGATCAGCTCTGATAGCAAGCAGGGGGTTGTTGATGAGCTGCACAAACTGAACCCCGACGTGAAAGTATTTCTCTTTGGCGTGGACGATAACCGCGCGATCGAACCCGTACTGGCCGCATTGCCGGACGGGCCGATTGATGATGAGCGCCATGGCACAGATATGCTTTACAGTTCGGGTACGACCGGGCGGCCCAAGGGCGTGCGCATCCCGTTTCCAGAGAATGAAGATATTGCCGGGCCCAATCCTTTGGTCATGATGGCGCAGGGTGCTTTCGGGTTTCAACCCGGCTGCACCTATTTGTCGCCGGCGCCGCTTTATCACGCTGCTCCGCTGCGATGGTGCATGACGGTTCACAAAATGGGCGGCACGGTGATTGTGATGGAAAAATTCGATCCCGAACAGGCGTTGGCGCTGATCGAAAAATACAAGGTCGATGCCAGCCAATGGGTACCGACACATTTCAGCCGGATGCTCAAACTTCCGGAAGAGACACGGGCGAAATATGATGTATCCAGCCTGACATGCGCGGTTCATGCCGCGGCGCCTTGCCCCATTCCGGTGAAGGAGAAGATGATCGAATGGTGGGGGCCCATAATTCGCGAATATTATGCGGGCTCAGAAGGCAATGGCTTTACCTTCATCAATTCGGAAGACTGGCTGACGCATAAAGGGTCGGTCGGCAAAGCGCTTTTGGGCATTGTGCATATTTGTGACGAAAATGACAACGAAGTGCCTGTCGGTGAAGAAGGGCAGATCTATTTTGAAGGCGGCGCGCCGGTCAAATATCATAATGATCCGGAGAAAACCAAAGCCGCACATAATAAACATGGCTGGACTTCGCTGGGCGATGTCGGGAAAGTCGATGAGGATGGCTTTCTGTATCTCACCGATCGCAAGAGCTTTATGATCATTTCCGGCGGTGTGAATATCTATCCGCAGGAGATTGAAAACCTGCTCGTGACCCATCCGAAAGTGCTGGATGCGGCCGTTATCGGTGCACCGGATGAGGATATGGGAGAGAAGGTAGTCGCCGTAATTCAGCCGATGGATATGGCCGACGCCAATGATGATTTTGCCCAAGAGCTGGAAGTCTATTTGCGGCAGTCATTGTCGGGCGTCAAAGTACCGCGTCAGATAGATTTTCGGGCGGAATTGCCGCGCGTCCCCACCGGCAAACTATACAAACGCCTGCTCCGCGATGAATATTGGGGCAAGACCGGTAGCAGGATCGTTTAAGCGGAGGATGAAATGAGCGCAGCACCACAAGCACCGGCCCCTGTAGCGTCAACAGTAATCGACCCTGTCGCCTATGCGGAGTGGGATGGCCTGCTCGATACATTTGACTGGTTGCGTGAAAATATGCCGGTTACGCGTGTGGAAAATGGCGACCTGCATGATCCGTTCTGGCTGGTGACCGGTTATGATGATGTCATGCGGATCAGCAAGGATAACAAGACGTTCCTTAACAGTCCGCGTGGCGTGGTATTCGGATTTCGCGAAGGCGAGGAAATAGTGAAAGCGGTGACCGGCGGCAGTCCGCATCTGGTCAATTCGCTGGTCGCGCTCGATGCACCGATACATCCGAAATACCGCCGGCTGACCCAGGAATGGTTCATGCCGAAAAACCTTAAGCAGCTCGAAGGGGAGATTAGCGCGCTGGCCAAGACTACGGTTGATCGGTTGGTGGAGGCCGGACCGGAAGCGGATTTTGTTCCGCTAGTGGCGTCGCCTTATCCGCTCCATGTGATCATGCAAATATTGGGCGTGCCGGAGGCGGATGAGCAGCGGATGTTGTTCCTGACCCAGCAAATGTTCGGCGGACAGGATGAGGACCTTAACAAGACTGGCATGGCCAACATGACGGCGGAACAGATCACGCAGTTGGTTATCGGAGCGGTCGCCGATTTCGAAGCCTATTTTGCCAAGCTGACCGAAGAAAAGCGCGCCAATCCCACCGATGACGTCGCCAGCGTGATTGCCAATGCCAAGGTTGATGGCGAATATCTCAGTGATCGCGATATGGCGGGCTATTACATCATCGTCGCGTCGGCAGGTCATGACACAACATCGGCTTCAACCGCTGGCGCGATGATGGCGCTGGCGCAGGACCCGGAACAGTTTGCGCGGCTCAAGGCCGATCGTGATCTGCTACCCGGCATTGTTGAGGAAGCTATCCGCTGGACCTCACCGGTGCAGCATTTCATGCGCACGGCCGCCGAAGATGTCGAGATTGGCGGGGTGCATATTAAAGAGGGCGACTGGTTGATGATCAACTATGTCGCGGCCAATCATGATGATCGGGTGTTTGAAAATCCCCGCAAATTTGATGCGGCGCGTTCACCCAATCGCCATCTGGCCTTTGGCGCTGGCGCGCATCAATGTCTTGGTTTGCATATGGCGCGGTTGGAAATGAAGATATTGTTCAACGAGCTGCTCGATCGGATTGAAACGGTCGAGTTGGCCGGAGAACCCAAACGTGCGAAATCCAGTTTTGTCGGCGGCCTGAAAACGCTGCCACTTAGATATACTCTATCAAAATGACAGGCGCGGATAGACTTGTAATAGGCTAAACACACACAAAATAGAAATCAACCGGCAGAAATTCCAAAAGGAGAGCGACATGATTACCCAGTATAAGAATCTCATCAATGGCCAGATGATCAGCACAGACACCATGCTGGACGTGGTCAATCCCGCCAATGAAGAAGTGATTGGCCAGGTGCCGTCCTGCGGCGAGGCAGAGCTGAATGAAGCGGTCGCTGCCGCGCGCGCTGGTTTTCCGGCGTGGAGCAAGAAATCGATCGATGAACGCCGCGCTGTGGTGCAAGCGATTTCCGCAACAATCAAGGAAAATAGCGACGAGCTGTTCCGCCTGCTGACCGCAGAGCAGGGCAAGCCGCATGCGCAGGCGCAGGGCGAAATCATCGGCGCATCGATGATGGCCGGGGCACAGTCCACGCTGGATCTTGATGACGAGATTAACGAAGATACCGACGAACGCCTCAGCCGTACCCGCCGGGTTCCGGTTGGCGTGGTTGGCGGCATTGTGCCGTGGAACTTCCCGGTGATGATGGCGGTGCAGAAAATTGCGCCGGCGCTTTTGTCGGGCTGCACCATCGTCCTGAAACCATCGCCATTCACACCGCTTACCACGTTGCGGCTGGCGGAATTGATCAAGGACGTCGCGCCTGCCGGTGTGGTCAACATTTTGACCGGCGAAGACAGCCTCGGTCCGCTCATTACCGGCCATCCTGATATTGACAAGATTACCTTCACCGGCTCGACCGCGACGGGTAAGAAAATCATGGAAGGCGCTTCCAAGGATCTCAAGCGGATCACCCTGGAACTGGGCGGCAATGATGCGTCCATCGTCCTGCCCGATGCCAATGTCGAGAAAGTGGCCGAGCAACTCTTCTGGTCGAGCTTCACCAATGCAGGGCAAATCTGCGTCGCGGCAAAACGCATTTATATCCATGAAGATATTTATGACGAGCTGAGCGCGGCCATTGCCGAATATGCCAAACATGTGAAAGTCGGTGACGGAGCGCAGCAAGGCACAGCGGTTGGTCCGATCCAGAATAAGAAGCAATATGATCGTGTCATCGAGCTGGTTCAGGATGCCAAGGATAATGGCTATAAATTCCTCGTCGGCGGCGATCATGACCCTGATGTTCCAGGCTATTACATGCCGATCACGATCCTCGACAACCCGCCGGAAGATGCGCGGATTGTGGCCGAGGAACAATTTGGCCCGGTCATGCCGCTGATGAAATTCAGCACCGAAGACGAAGCGATCCAGCGTGCCAATGACAGCGAATATGGCCTGGCCGGTGCGGTCTGGACCGCCGATCCTGACAAGGGCGTCGAGATTGCCGAACAACTGGAAACCGGCACCGTGTGGGTCAACGAATTTCTCCATCTGTCGCCATTTGCTCCATTCGGGGGACATAAACAGTCCGGCTTTGGCGCGGAATATGGCAAGGAAGGACTGCTGGAATTCACCTACCCACAGGTGATCACGGTCAAGAAGAACAATGTGCCTGCTTAAGGCCCCTGCCTAAAAGGCGGGTTATGATCGAACAAAGCCGGTTATCACAATTGTGATGATCGGCTTTTTCATTTGACGCTAGGGCGGTGCAGGTTTAATCGTTCAGTTAAATTTTGGATTCTCAAACAGTTTTAAGGAGCAGGAAGATGGCAGAAGCCTATATTGTAGATGCAGTGCGGACCGCAGGTGGCCGCCGGGGCGGCCGACTGGCGGGCGTTCATCCGGTTGATCTGGGCGCAGCGACTCTGGACGCGATTGCCGACCGCAACGATTTTGATGCGGCGGCCATTGAAGATGTCATCACCGGCTGTGTGATGCAAGGCGGCGAGCAATCCGGCGATGTCGGTCGCAACAGCGTCTTGGCATCGAAACTGCCTGACAGCATTCCCTCCGTCTCAATCGACCGTCAGTGCGGATCATCGCAGCAATCCATCCAGTTCGCCGCACAGGGCATTATGTCGGGCACGCAGGACATGGTATTGGCGCACGGCATTGAGAGCATGACGCGCGTGCCAATGGGTTCGACCTTCAAGCTGTTCAAGGACGCAGGTTTGGGCACCAACAAGAGTGAGCGGCTTGAGGAAGCCTATCCCGGCGTTCAGTTCAGCCAGTTCATGGGCGCGGAAATGCTGGTCAAAAAACATGGCTTTAACCGCGATGACCTCGACGCCTTTGCGTTGGAGAGCCATCAGAAGGCGATTGCCGCGACTGAATCCGGTGCGTTTGAAAATGAAATTGTCGCCGTGAAAGTGGAAACACCCGAAGGCGAAGAAATGCACAAGGTCGACGAAGGCATTCGCTTTGACGCCAGCATGGAAAGCATCGGCGGTGTGAAAGTATTGCAAGAAGGCGGCGCGATTACCGCGGCCAATGCCAGCCAGATTTGTGATGGCTCCAGCGCCGTTCTGGTCTGTTCCGAGCAAGCCTTGAAAGACCACGGCCTGACGCCGCGTGCAAAGATCGTCAATCTGACCGTGACCGCTGGTGATCCGGTGATCATGCTCGAGGAGCCGCTGTTCGCGACCGATCGCGCGCTCGAGCGTGCAGGTATGAACATTGGCGACATTGATCTCTATGAGGTCAACGAAGCTTTCGCGCCCGTGCCGCTCGCATGGCTGAAACATACCGGTGCAGACCGCAGCAAGATCAACGTCCATGGCGGCGCGATTGCTCTGGGCCACCCGCTTGGCGCGTCCGGCACGAAGCTGATGGCGACCTTGCTCAACGCGATGGAAAATCGCGGTTCCAAATATGGTCTGCAAACCATGTGCGAAGGCGGCGGTCAGGCCAATGTCACGATTATCGAACGTTTGAATTAAGTTTAGAACAGAAAGAAAACTCATGGAACTCAACAACACAATGTCGGCCGTCGTTACGGGCGGTGCCTCTGGTCTCGGCGCAGCGACAGCGCGGCGCTTGGCGGAAAAAGGCGTCAAAGTTGCCTTGTTCGACCTGAACGAAGAAAAGGGCGAAGCGCTGGCTGCCGAACTGGGCGGTGTTTTCTGCAAGGTCAATGTGACCGAGGACGACAGTGTCGATGCCGGCTTTGAAAAAGCACGTGCGGCCATTGGTCAGGAGCGTATCCTTGTTAACTGTGCCGGTATCGGTAACGCGATCAAAACCGCCAAGCGCAGCCGTGAAGATGGCTCGATCAGCCATTTCCCCTTGGATGCTTTCAACTTTGTCATTCAGGTCAATCTGGTCGGCACGTTCCGCTGCATCGCGAAATCGGCGGCTGGCATGCTGACGCTTGATCCGCTCGACGACAATGGTGAACGCGGCGCGATGGTCAACACCGCTTCGGTTGCGGCTGAAGACGGCCAGATGGGCCAAGCCGCTTATTCCGCTTCCAAAGGCGGTGTGGTTGGCATGACCTTGCCCATCGCGCGCGATCTGATGGCCGAAGGCATAAGGGTGAACACGATCCTGCCGGGCATTTTCGACACGCCGCTGCTTGCTGGTGCGCCGGATAAGGTTCGCGATGCATTGTCGGCTTCCGTGCCTTTCCCGAAACGTCTCGGTCAGCCGGACGAATATGCAAAGCTCGCCATGTGCATGATCGAAACCGGTTATTTCAACGGTGAAGATGTGCGGCTTGATGGCGCAATCCGTATGGCACCACGGTAATTGGCTTTCATCCTCTCCCCTTGAGGGAGAGGACAGATTTGCTTGCGAGTTTGCTCGCTAGAAAATCTTGGAGAGGGGTAAGAGGGCACGCCAAGCCAATCCCCTCTCCAACTTCGCTAGGCAGGAAAGCTGCCAAGCTCTCGTTTCCTCTCCCTCAAGGGGAGAGGAGTATTAAAGGAGAGGATCCTCCCCATGACCTACACCCAGATCAAATATGCCGTCGCCGATAATATCGCGACGATCACGATCAACCGTCCGGAAAAAATGAACGCCTTTACCAACACGATGTTGAAGGAAATGTGCGACGCGTTTGATCAGATTGATGCCGACGATGATGTGCGCGCCGTGGTTGTGACGGGATCTGGAGACCGCGCCTTTTGCGCCGGTGCAGACCTGACACCTGAAGGCGGGGCAAAGCCCTTTGCCAGTAGTGATCCGGTGGAGGACTATTCCGATCCGCGGGTCCGCGATGGCGGCGGCAAGCTGACTTTGCGTATCTATCAATGCCTGAAGCCTGTGATTGCCGCGGTCAACGGGGCTGCTGTTGGCGTTGGCGCAACAATGCAGCTGCCAATGGATATTCGCCTTGCCAGCGATACCGCGCGTTTTGGTTTCGTCTTTGCCCGGCGCGGGATTGCACCTGATGCGGCGGCGAGCTGGTTCCTGCCGCATATTGTCGGGCGGCCACAGGCGATCGAATGGTGCATGACCGGGCGGGTGTTCAATGCACAGGAAGCCCTCGACGGCGGCCTGATCCGCTCGATCCACAAACCGGATGAGCTGCTGCCCGCTGCCTATGCCTTGGCGCGGGAAATTGTCGACAATACCGCCCCTGTTTCCATCGCGCTGACCCGGCAAATGTTGTGGCAGATACCCTGCGCCGATCACCCGATGGAAGCGCACAAGATTGACAGCCGGATCATCTATAATCGGGCAAAATCCGGCGATGCCGCAGAGGGCATTGCCAGTTTCCTCGAAAAGCGCGATCCGGTCTATCCGGATAAAGTATCGTCAGACATGCCAGACACCTTTCCATGGTGGGAGGAACCTGTTTATAAGTGATCACTTGAGTTGTGGCCTATGGAGTACGGGCCTGCCGAGTTAGGGGATAGAAGATGAGCGCCGATAAACAGGCCGACAAAAACGGGGAAATCGACGGAGCCAGCGCACGCGGCAAGCTGATCGAAACAGCCAGCCAGATCATGCGCGAAGGCGATACGATCGATATTTCCTTTAGCGAACTTTCCGTGCGTTCCGGTCTGAACAGCGCGCTGGTCAAATATTATTTCGGCAACAAGGACGGCTTGCTCGAGGCGATTCTCGAACGCGACATGACCAAGATTGTCGAGGATGTCGGGCTGTTGATCGCCAAAGATATGCCGCCGGAGGACAAGTTGCGTCACCATATCGGCGCGGTGATCGACACCTATTATCAATATCCCTATATCCACCGCCTGACCATGCGCCTGATCCGCGATCTGCCGCCCGAAGGCGCGCGGGATATTGCCGAGAAATATCTCAAACCCCTGTCCGAAGCCTATAGCATTTTTGTCGGCGACGGCATCAAGACCGGCGTTTTCCGCGATCTCGATCCGCAGCTATTCTACTCCGCCGTCACCGGCGCCGCAGACCGGTTTTTCACCGGCAAGCTGGTATGGAAATATTGCTATGGCCGCGATGATTTCCACGAGAAAATGCGCGACGCCTATCGCGAGCAGACGGTTGACCTGATCATGGCCGGGATATTGAAGTGATGATTTAGCGGCAGGGCGTCTGCAACCAGATGCCCGTCGCTACAAATCGGCCATGATTTTTTGGCCTGTAATAAGAAACCTTTGGTGGAACTAAAGGCCAGTATTAGCAGCGGTTCGCCAACCTTTGCCCACCAACCAATCAAGCCTTTCGTACGACCAGATAGCGGCTGAGAAGCATGCCGTTTTGATCGCCTGTTTCGATTATCTTGAACCCTGCTGCCTTAATCTTTCCTTCAAGTGCATTCGCCGACATAAATTCGACAAATGGAGCTTTGCCGATGGCCTGCATGATAGGTATCGCTATATAACGGATCAGCGCGAATTTGAGTCCAGCGTTGTAGGGTGCACAAACGGTCTTTGAAATGAAGAGGCCACCCGGTTTGACCAACGCTCTGATATGGGCAAGTGCGCTATCGAGGTCGGTTACCAGATGAAGTAAATTATGGGCCATGACCACGTCATATGGGCTATCATCGGTGCTATGATCCTTTACTTCAGCGACCGCGAACGTGACATTGTTCAAACCCTCTTCCACCAGTTTCTCATTTGCTATCTCAATCATTCCAGGCGCGATATCAGTGGCAGTGATATGCTTCACATGGGGAGCGAGAAGGAGCGCCGTCGATCCTGTTCCACACCCTATTTCCAGCGCGGTATCGCCGGGTTTGAGATAAGATTTGGTGCGCTCAAGCGTATTAAGATAACCGTCCATATCACCGATGGGATTAGCGGCATATTTGCGGGATCTTTTGCTCCAGAACGCAGCATCGTTTGAAATGGGGGCCATCGTTTGTTCTTTCCTTCTAAGATTTAGTCTTTGTTTAAACCTAAGCATATTTCTTTTGAATTGTCGTTTTTCGCAATTTCGTTATGCATAAACGCATGAACTGGGATGCGATAAATTTTGACTGGAACCAGGTACGTTCGTTTCTGGCTACGGCAGAAGAAGGCTCTTTTTCTGCTGCAGCACGGGTGCTGGGACAGACTCAACCAACAGTAGGTCGACAGGTTGCTGCTCTTGAAGCAGCGCTAGGTGTGGTGCTGTTCGAACGGGTTGGCAAATCTCTAAATCTCACCAGCACAGGCGCTGAACTGCTATTGCATGTGCGGGAGATGGCCGATGTTGCGAACCGCATTTCTTTGACGGCTTCAGGCCAGTCTCAATCGGTTGATGGACTGGTTAAGATCACAGCTTCAGATATGATGTCGGCCTATCTGTTGCCACCCGTTTTGAGACAAATACGTCTGGCAGCACCCCGACTGGAAATTGACTTGGTGGCGGCCAATGAGATTCGCGATATCCAACGGCGAGAGGCCGATATTGCCATCCGGCATGTTCGACCATCGCAACCCGATCTTATTGCCCGGCTGGTGGCAGAAGATTCAGCAAGTTTCTATGCTGCGACATCCTATCTTGAGAGGGTTGGCCGACCGAATAATGAGACGGAATTGGCCAAGCTTGACTTTGTTGCCTTTGGTGAAGTGGAAGAGATTATTGGCTATTTGGAACCAGCCGGCATCCCCATTACGGAGCAGAATTTTCGCCTCGGTTCGAAAAGCGGAGTCGTCGCGTGGGAAATGATCCGTCAGGGCTTTGGAGTCGGTGTGATGTCGGACAAGGTGGCGGAATTAACACCGGGTATCGAGCGCGTTCTGCCAAAGCGCGAACCGTTCACGTTTCCCATCTGGCTGGCAACCCATTCGGAACTGCATACCGCCCGCCGAATCAGACTGGTATTCGACATCCTCGCAGAATATTTCAGCTGCGGACGATAACATGGATTTGAAAAACAATGGCGCACCCGAGAGGAGAAACTTCGAGCGCGCTATTTGATGTTTTGGCAGAGTGGAACGACCATTTCAAACACAGGCTTGGAAGGAATTGATGGGTCAAACTCATTATGGGGCGGTGGATCAGGTTCTTGAAAAAGCCGTCAAACGCCACGTTGAAAAGGCTAAGAAGGAGTATGCAAAGCTAAAATCTGGCTCAGCATCTGATGAGCAGCGAAAACGAGCATGTGTCCCTTTGCTGGAGATATCGAGCTTTGCCAGTTGATCCTGCAACAAACAGCACCGCGATCACATCATATAGATGCGTTTCAACACAGTAGTTACCATTCTCCTCCCAGCGCAAGATTCAGCGCAATCCACTGGTCCAGCCGCGCTCGACGAATAGCGACTAGACCCTGCTCCGCATTAAACAAGCGTTGCTGTACGCTCAGCGCATCAATCAGATCGGTTTCCCCCTCAAGATAGCGAAATTGCGTGAGTTCATAGGCGCGGGCGGATTGCCTGGTTGCTTCCTCCTGCCGGGCTTCACGTTCTCGCAAAACTTGAGCCTGATCGAGACCATTTTCAACATCTGTGAGCGCCTGCAAGGCTGCGCCCGCATAGGCCGCAATTGCCGCGCGCTGGTTGGCGTTGGCTTCTTCCACCGCCGCATCGCGCGCGCCACCATCGAAAATGGGTTGCAATACGCTGCCGACAATCGACCAGACCAGATTGGGTCCGTCGAGCAAACTGCCGAGTTCATTGGAAGCACCACCAATAGTTGATGTTAGACTTACAATCGGCAGACGCGCAGCTTTGGCCTGGTCGGTGTTGGAAAAGGCAGCCGCGACGCGACGCTCGGCGGCGATGATATCAGGCCGACGTTCCAGCAATTCCGACGGTAGCCCGGCCGGCGGCGTTTGCGGTGTCTCTGGCAGTGTTTGCGTAACACGAATACGGTCAGCTGGATAACGTCCCAGCAACTGTTCCAATGCGCGCCGTGCCAATCGTTCCCCGCCTCTAGCATTGGCGAGCGTTTCAGAGGCTGTGGCCAGATCAGAAGCGGCTATCGCCGTGTCCTGTGCCGAAGCGAAGCCCTCTCGATAGCGAACCCTTACGATACGGTCGATTTCAGCGAGCGATTCGACCGTCCGCTTGGCAACACCGATCTGCAGCCGCGCTTCGATACTAGCGAAATAGGCTGAGGCGACTGCCTGGGCGAGCGTGTGTTGGGCAAAAAGGAAATCGGCTTGGGCTGCTTCAGCGCTGTAAAAGGCAGCGTCACGACCAGCGCGCAAGCGACCCCATAGATCTGGCTCCCAGTCGGCCTGCAGGCCTACGTTCAGTTCTGTTTCGTTGGCAAAAGAACCTTCGATACTTTCTTGGCGTGATGCGCGGGCAGTCGCGCTGACCGCTGGCAACAAAGCCGCTCGTGATTGCCGAACCAACGCACGCGCCGCATCGACATTAGCGGCAGCGGCACGAATATCAGGGTTATTGGCCTGAGCCTCGCGCACTAGCTCGCTGAGCACCGAATCGCCAAAGCGGTCGATCCAACCGATCTGGACCGAGCCTTGCTGGAAATCAGGCGTCTGCCACTGTTCAGGGAGTGAAGGTAGGCTTGCTTGCGTTGCGTCGCGTACATCCTGTTGTGTGCTGATCGAAGCACATCCACCCAGCGCAGTGGCTATGGCAATAATAAGAAAAACTCGAGATTTGCTCATGCCAAAGCCTCCTTGTCATTTCCGGATAAACGATTGCCCTCATTTTGCTCTTCATCATCAACGGGGTCTGGGGGAGTAGCACTTTCCTGCTCAGAAATGCCGAACAGTGCAGCATAGATCACAGGCACCAAGACAAGTGTCAAAATCGTTGCGAAGCTGAGGCCGAACACCAGCACAACTGCCATTGACTGGAAGAAGGCATCGAAAAACAGTGGGATTACGCCGAGCACGGTTGTGCCCGATCCCAGTAATACAGGCCTTACGCGGCTCACCGCGCTGTCCATGATCGCATCGAAACGGGGTTTGCCCTCACCGATCTCCAGATCGATCTGGTCGACTAGCACGATTGCATTTTTGATCAGCAATCCAGCTAGCGAAAGTACACCCAGTATCGCCATGAATTCAAATGCCACACCCATAACCAGCAATCCAAACACCACTCCAACCAGAGCGAGAGGAACTACCGACCAGATGACGAGCGGCTGGCGCAAGGCGTTGAACAATAGGATCACTACCAGCACCATGGCACCAAATCCGAGCGGTATCGCGCCCATCAATTGTTGGTTGGCTTCCTCACTACTACCGGACTCACCATCCCACTCCAAGGAATAGCCCGGCGGCAACGGAATTGCTTCGATCAGCGGCTGAACCCGAAGCTGCAGATCACCGGCAATGACACCCGGAGCCGGATCGGCTTGCGCCTTGATTGTCCAGACATTTTCAGCGCGCCGCAATCGTCCATCACGCCATACTGTGTCAATTCCATCAGTCACTTGTTCCAACGGGACGGCCTGGCCTGATGCCCCAATGATCTGGATACCATTAATTCCTTCTATATCATGTCGCTCACTTTCGGGCGCACGTGCGACGATCGGGATCAAATCATCATTTTCCCGATAGACGCCAACTTGCTCGCCGGAATAGTTGCGGGCCAATGCGGCACCGAAATCGGACCGGCTAACGCCCGCACGGCGCCCTTTCACCTCGGAAAAGATCGGCTCGATGGCGGCTACTTTTTGCCGCCAGTCGTCCTTGATCGCGATTGCCTCGCCATCTTCAGCATATATCTGTTTGGCTTGGTCAGCTAGCTCGCGCAATACTGCTGGGTCAGGGCCCGAAAAGGTTGCTTCGATCTTGGATCCGCCGCCCGGCCCCAGAACAAAGCGCCAAACCTTGCCTTGAGCATGTGGCATTGTGCGATCAATATGCGTTTGCACCTGTGGGATAAGATCATCCAGCCGCTCATAGTCATCGAGTTTTACCAGCATCTGCCCATAAGCGCTGTTGGATGACTGGAACTGGTAGATCAACATGTAGCGCAAAGTGCCCCGGCCCACGACAGTGTGGACTGTCTCTACACCATCAAGGCCGGAAACATATTCTTCCAGCTTTCGCATGTCGGCATTGGTTCGCTCTATATCGGTGCCTTCTGGTAACCAATAATCGACGACCAACTGCGGTGTTGTTGATGCAGGGAAGAATCCAGGCGTGACAAAACTGAAACCAATAATTGAGACGAAGAACAATCCCGCAGCGCCGCCTAACGTCATTTTCTTGCGCTTAACAAGTGCGCGCACTAGCTCACGAAAGCGGGTCATCCAGGTCGATTCTGTTTCAGCGGTTTGATCGCCCTCGTCATTTTTCTGCAACTCTTCTTTGAGCAGCAAACTACACAGGAAAGGTGTAATAGTGATGGCGAAGACCCAGCTGAACAATAACGAAACCAGGATCACCCAGAACAGATCGCCTGTGAACTCGGCCGTATCGCCTGGAGCCAGACCTATCGGCGCAAAGGCCAAAATACCGACCAATGTTCCGCCCAAAAGCGGCCAGATGGAGCGACGCACAACATCGCTGGCTGTCTCGATCAGCTTGCGGCCTTTTTGCAGTCCGTTCAGGACACCGTCGGTCACCACAATTGCGTTGTCCACCAGCATCCCAAGAGCGATGATCAGTGCGCCAAGCGATATGCGGTGCATGGGAACGTTGATGATATACATGGTGCCAAGCGTCGCTGCGATAGTCAGCAGTAGCCCAGCCCCAATAATAAGACCGGATCGCGGACCCATGAATATAAACAAGGTACCAATCACAATGATCAATGCGATCACGACGTTGATGACAAAATCAATCACGGATCGGTCGACAATCTCACCCTGATTGTAGAACTCATGTAGCACCATTCCCGCTGGACGTTCTGGTGCAACCTCTTCCAGCTTGCCGGCAATGTCTTCAGCAATGGCAACGACATTTGACCCGGAAACCGCTGCTATTCCCAATGCCAGCGCCGGCTCGCCGTCGTGATACATTTCAAATTCGGAAGGTTCTTTATATCCTCGCGTGACCTTTGCAATATCGCGCAACTGCACCACGCGGCCATTGGCTGATGAGACTAAGAGGTTCTCGATTGCTTCGACGGAGTCGATATCTCCGCTGGGAGAGATAACCAGCCGCTGGTTGTCGATCACAACCGACCCACCGCCAACGACCGTATTTTGTGTGGCCAGCTGGTTAAATATCAGTTGCGTAGTGTTACCCAAGGCGGCCGCGTTCTCGCGCGTTAGCTCGACATAGATAACCTCTTCCTGATCTCCAGCGATATTGACTTTGCCAACGCCCGGCACCGACAAGATATCGCGGCGCAGCGCCTTTGCGTAGCTGCGAAGCTCCGCCATTGTATAGCCGTCGCCTGTGAGTACATAATAGATACCGAACACATCACCAAAGTCATCAAACACAACCGATGGCACCGTGCCAGGAGGCAAATCGCTTTGCGCGTCGGCAATCTTGTTACGCAATTTTGTCCAGATAAGTTGCAGATCGTTTTTGCTCGGCGCAGCTTCGAACTTGATTTCAACTTCCAGCTCCGAAAATCCATCGGATGATACCGATTTGACCTCTTTAACTTCAGCCATATCTTGTAGGGCTTCCTCAAGCGGGGCCGAAACCTCCCGAGCGACCTCTTCTGGGCTGCCGCCGGGATAGGGCGTAAAGACCTGCGCCACTCGAATGGTAAACTCCGGGTCTTCAAAGCGTGGCATGTTGGCGTAGGCGAAGCTACCTGCAAACAGTGATAATAAGATCACGATCCACATGATGAGACGGTTTTTGATACTGAAGGCGGCAATATTCATGGCGAGACGTCCTCGGACAATAAAGTGTTCTCAGGTTGCAGCAGTAGGGCTATTTTCCGTCGGCTTTCCATTGGCGAACTGTGTCGCCATCGCTTAGATACGCGCTCCCCGCCGCGACAATAGTCTCACCAGACTTCAAACCGGATATCACCGCGACATCTCGGCCAACGCCTTTGCCGAGTTTGACTTCGCGTTTGGCTATTGTACGCTTGCCCGGTTTGACAACCCAGACATAGCGCTTCTCTCCTTCAGCTATGATCGAGGCTAGCGGCACTGACAGGCGCTGTGTGCTGGCCACAGCAAAATCGGGCTCTTCAGTTTTGAAAAATAGCGTTGCGGTCATTCCTGTCAGCACAACCAGATCTCTTGGCGCCTTGAACTTAAAACGTCCCTCAAAAGTTTGGGTATTCTGATCCGCTTGACCAGTTGCCTCAGAAAAAACAGCCGGGAAGCGTCTTCCAGGCGCGGCATCCAACTCCACAAAGGTGTCGAAATAGCGTACTCGCTCAGAATTGAGTACAAAGCTAGCCGGGACGTTGACAATTGCCTCTACGGCGCTGCTTTGCAGTGTAACAACGGTCTGTTGTGCCCCTACATTCTGAAACTGCTCCACATATGTGCGGCCGATAAAGCCGCTAAATGGCGCCCTGATAACAGTATCATTCAACGCTTTGCGGGCATCATCCAGTGATGCTTGCGCTACCTGCCGCTGCGCTAGCCGGCTCTCTACGACGCTTTGCGAAATTGCATTTTGTGCGATTAGTCTTTTGGCACGTTGATATTCACTATCTGCATTTCGGAACTGCGCTTCCGCCTGAGAAACAGCATTTCGGAAAGTGCGGCTATCAAGCGAGGCAATGATCTGGCCTTTGGAAAATTCGTTACCACCAGCTGCATTCCAGGTTACAATTCGCCCACCAACCTGAAAAGCCAGATCCGTGGAACGGGAAGATCGAATTACTGCCGGCAGACTTTGGGAAGACTGATTCAAGCCTTCAGCAAGTTTTAGAAGCTTTACGGGTTTTGGCTGATTGTCGAGATTTTCTTCTGTCCCATCAACGCAAGCCGAGAGAGCGAGGAACAGCAAGGCAGAGACATGAAATTTCAAGGTTAATCTGGGCATTAGGAGAAGTCCTTGTAGTTTGATAGACAGTGTGAACTGAACTCCCCCCCCCGGAACAGATCACGAGAAACTTATTTACAATTATTGTTTTTTTCTCCGCCAATCATTTTGAGTTGTTGAGAGTTTCCAAGATAAAATCTGTGAATTGATCCGCGAGTTTTTCACGTAAAGACGGCGTAATCGCGAGCCGGGCGATCATACCGTTGTGGAAATAGCTGATTTTGCGCGCCGCATCGAGCGGATCAAGCGTTGGAGATATGTGGCCACTTGGAATTGCATTTGATAGCCCTTCCATCAATGCGATACCAGCCTTGCGTTCCGTTTCTTTCAGCAAATTGGCAACCTCATCGCTTCGCGTAGCCTCGCTGATAATTTCCTGCATTAGACGAACGCCTTCTATGTGATTATCATCCGCAAAATTGGAATGCATATAGCGGCGGAGAGCCTTTGCCTCATACATTGTCGCATTCATTGCCTGTATTTTGAGCAGGTCGATTTCCAGATTATACTCGATCAGCGCATGGATCATGCTCTCCTTGCTCTCGAAATACTGATAAATATTGGCGACACTGACACCGGCTTGATTGGCGATCTGCGAGATTGACGCACCATCAAAGCCATTATCTATGAAACAATGCCTTGCACCATAGAGGATTTGCATCCTGCGCTGCTCACGAGCTTTGATATTAACCGGGCGTCCGCGCTCTGATTGGCGAGTGGTTTGACTCAACATAATATTTACATAAGTGATCACTCACTCATATAGCAAGGGAAAATTTCAATAACCCATACATGATCCTAAAATCATGAAATATATGGAATTTTTAGAAAATCTGCGTAATCGACACAGTCTAACCACTGAAGAAAATTGAGAATCGCGTCCTGAATCAATTGTACCGGCTGATGATTTGTTTTCCAGATCTAAGATTAATATCTCTACTTTCGGAACATTACAAATCTATCGATAATGGCTGCTAAGCCCGACGCACAGTTTCTCGTTGCATTTTGCCTTTGGGAAGTTTTGCGATGATGGTACCATCATCCGGGTGAGGTAATTTGAGATACAGATGAATTTAGTCAGCAATGTTCTTTTGTGTCTGGCTTTGGCATTGACAGCGGCCAATTCTGCATTGGCAGCGGCGCCATCCTCATCCGATCGGGATCAAAACCAAAGCAGCACGGAGCAGCCACAGCAGCCAGCGCAAAATCCCAAAGAGGAAAACCTGGATCCGTCTTATGAAGAGCGTTGGAAAAGAAACCAGAAGGAATTGGGCGATCGTCATCCGTTCACGATCAGTAGCCTCGAAAGCTATGCCAACGCATTGAGATGGGCCAATCGCCTGCAAGAGGCAGAGCCCCTCCTTGCCCAAGTGGTGCGTCTTAGAAAAGAAGTCACGGGACCAAGAAAGGCCATTACGGCCTCGGCTGTGGTCACGCACGCAATGGTATTGGCCAATTTGGGTCATAGCACCAAAGCAATTCCACTATTTGCCGAAGCATGGAATATCAGTCATGAAGCGGCGGGTGAGAGCGACTTTTCAACATTGAATAACCTGCATCTCTATATCTACACCCTTTCAGCCGTGGGGCGCTATAGAGAAGCGGCGCCTTTGCAGGCAGAATTGTGGCGCCTTCATCGCGAAAAATTTGGAGAAGATAGCCGGGAAGCGTTATCGAGCATGGGGGAATATGCCAGGATTTTAAATGCTGCGGGCAGATTGGGTGAAGCTGCTCCACTATACGAAAAATCCTGGCGCAATGCGAATGCCACACTGGGTCCCGACCATCCTGAAACAATGACCCGCTTGAACAACCATGCTTTGTTTTTGAGTAAAATTGGCCAGTCACTGGAGGCCGAAAAATATATGAGCGAGGTACTTCAAGCCATGCGCCGGAAATGGGGCGAAAAGCACGAAGCAAAAATCAATGCCCTTGGTAATTACGCCGCAATTTTAATAGAGCTGGGGCGTATTGAAGAGGCAGGGCTGATCATCGCTGAGGCGTCAGATCTGTCCAGAGAGATATTGGGTGACATGCATGATTTGACTCTGACTAGTCTGAACAGTCAGGCGTTGAATCTGAACAGACTGGGACGCACTGAGGCGGCTGAGAAGATTATGGCCGAAGTTCTCCAATCCAGAAAAAAGACGTTGGGGGAGAAGCATCCAGAAACCATCAATGCCATGGATGGCTACGCGCCTATTCTCGCGGATTTGCAACGCCAGCAGGAAGCTGTGACGCTTCAACGCGAAGCATTGCGCCTGAGCTATGAGTCCTTGGGCGAAAAACATCCCGACACCGTTCGCATCTTGAACAATTATGCCAGCCTGATGGGAAAAATGGGGCGTTCTGAAGAAGTATTATCTTTACGCACAAAAGCGTTGAAAATCGGCCGAGAGGTGTTCGGACCGGCCAGTCCAAGGATCTGGTTTTTGGAATTGCAACAATCACGAGACATGTTGAGACGGCCGGGCCGCAGTCATCTCGCCATAGAGCCCGCTCGCCTGGCCGTGTCATCCATACAAAAAACTCTTGAGGCCGCAGGATTGAACCCTGCTGCTGAGGCGCAGGCTGATCGCAATGCGCCCAGTGAAGCAGACTATTTCAAGACATTTGCTGACGCGGCATGGGCATCCCGGCCTGACCGGGCATCCCAGGCTTCATCCAATGATCGAGCGCGACAGGATGCTGAACTGGGGGCGGACGTTTTTGAAGCACTGCAAAATATATTTCGCGGTTCGGCCAATAAGGCGGTTGCCCTGGCTGCGGCCAGAAAAATATCGGAAAGCAGGAGCAAGGCGCTTGCCGAGCTGGCTATTCAACGCGAGCAGCTATCGAACCAATGGGTAGCCGCAGATCAAGAACTTGTGTCCTCTTTGGCAAATATAGACCCTGACAGCGAAGCACGGCGAACCAATTTGCGCGATACCAAAGCGGTGATTTTGTCAGAGATGGAGATTATTGATGCGCGTCTTCGCAAAGAAGTACCTGAATATTTCAATTTCATCCGTCCACAACCACTAAGCCTCGCTGAAGCTAAAGCGTTAGTCGGTAAGGAAGATGCTGCGCTGCTGGTCGTACCAAGCGAGTTTGGCACCCATATCATGGCGGTTACAGACGAAGGGCTCGCATGGCGTCGTTCGGATTGGACAGCCAAGGAAATTCAACAAGCCGTGCAGCGGCTCTTGTGGGATGTGGGGGCCAATGTTGAAGTGAGCCCTGTCGATGCCGCCAAATGGGGGGACGAAGGGGAAGGAGCTTATCCTTTTGACCGACATACGGCCCATATGCTGTACAATCAGATAATCGCGCCGGTTGCCAAACATCTTGATGGAAAAAGGCATCTTTACATTGCCGCAAGTGGATCATTATCCAGTATGCCGTTCGGAATGCTGGTATCCAGTCCTCCAAGCGGTTCTGACGGTGATCCCGACGTTTTGAGAGCAACAAGCTGGTTCGCCGACGACCATGCGCTTGTACAAATTCCGTCTTTACAATCGCTATCTCTGTTCCGGAAAATCAATAACCAGCATATCAAGCAAAGGCATGACATTGAATTTCAAGGTTTTGGTGATCCCTTGCTCAACGGCAAGGCAGCCGGCAGGGCGCAAAGAAATCTGCGGCAATGGAGCCGGACAGGGTCGGCCCTTGTCAATACCGAGGATCTCAGAAAACTGGCCCGCCTGCCCGGAACGGCACGCGAAATCAATGCGCTGGGTGATGCATTTGGCGCAAGCCCCAAGGCTATTTTCCTCGGTGAACGCGCGACCGAACGCAATATCCGGACAATCAACCTGGCCGATACCCGCATATTGGCATTGGCAACGCATGGTCTTGTTGCCGGAGAGGTCAGGGGAGCGAATGAACCCGGCTTGGTGTTCACGCCGCCGCAAATTGCGGATGAAGATGATAACGGTCTACTCACCGCATCGGAGATAACCGGACTGACATTAAACGCGGAATGGGTGATCTTGTCTGCGTGCAATACAGCGACGGGCGATGGAAGTGAAGGCGCGCCGGGTTTGTCGGGATTGGCTCGCTCCTTTTTTTATGCAGGCGCAAGAAATTTACTGGCGTCTCATTGGCCGGTTCGTGACGCGGTTGCGCCAAAAATCTCGGTGCGAACAGTAGAGATTTTTCGTGATAATCCAGAGCTTACCAGAGCGGAAGCGTTTCAACAGGCTATCCGCGAAGTTCGCAATGACAGAACAGCGGACAGCGAAACCGACACTTGGGCGCATCCCAATGCATGGGCCCCTTTCTCGCTTATTGGAGACCGCTAGTTCATGGTCATCAATCTGGGTCGGCGATAATCAGCGTAACTTTTCTTGTATCAGCTAGCTGCCCAAATGCCGTCGCTGAGATTTCTCTCAAACTCCATAACCTTTGAACAATGATCGATTTTTTGACTGGATTGGACGGTAGTCAATCGGATAAATAATTCAGGGGGTTTACAAAGGAGCCAATATACCAAAATGCTATCAAAGCATCGAATTGAAAAAGCGAAATTCGTCAAATGGCGCACCCGAGAGGATTCGAACCTCTGGCCTCTGCCTTCGGAGGGCAGCGCTCTATCCAGCTGAGCTACGGGTGCCGGGTATCAGATACCGACAGAGCGCTTAGCAGCGCGCAGGCCGCTTTGCCAATCCTAATTTTGCGGGAACAAAGCTATTTTAGCTTTCGTTCTTTTCTGCCTTTTCGCGTTTGGTCTTGGTGATCTCTTGAAATTTCCCAAGACCGCATGCTGCGCGGGTATCAAGGCGGCCAGCGGTGTTATCCAGCACCCGAATGATATCGACATTGCACAGCCGGTTGGTGGACGTGCGATAGGAAAAGGCTTCTTCAAAGGCGAGGCCGCTGCATTTGTTGGGCAGATTGTTGCGATAAATGTCGCCGTTGCGCATTTTGAAATCGATCGTCTGGTTATCAATCACATCGGTGGAGCGGATCTGTGATCGGTTGATACAGCTTTTCGGCTCGCCGACTTTCTCGATAACAAATTTGTCGTCTTTCGACCGCTTCTCACCAGCATAAGCGGCTCCAGCGACGGTTAGGGCGGCACCGATAAGGGCCGGAACTAATAGTTTCATAAGATCTCTCCTAATATTCAAAATGACCCATCGCCAAAAATCTACGCCTGTCTGGATTTCTAAAAGCTGAACGATGATCCGAGCCATTGGCGGGGCAGGGCGTTTGTATCAGAGGGCGTTTGTATCAGGGTGCCGGCGTCTTCTTTTTGAAACGGCACAGGTCGACAACCGGACAGCGCCAGCATTCCGGCTTACGCGCCTTGCAGATATAACGGCCATGCAGGATCAGCCAGTGATGAGCATGGACGCGGAAGGGTGAAGGCGTTTGCTTGTCGAGTTTTTTCTCTACCGCCAGCGGGGTTTTGCCAGGGGCCAGGCCGGTGCGGTTGCCGACCCGGAAAATATGGGTGTCGACGGCAAAGGTTTCCGCCCCAAAGGCGCAGTTCATAACGACATTGGCGGTCTTGCGACCGACGCCGGGCAGTTTTGTGAGCTCGTCGCGATCAGCCGGTACCTCACCGCCATAATCAGCAATCAGCATCTCCGACAGCGCGATGACATTCTTGGCCTTGTTATTATAGAGCCCAATCGTCTTGATATGCTCTTTCAGGCCTTCGAGGCCGAGATCAACCATCTGCTGGGGCGTGGTAACCTGCTCAAACAATAGCCGTGTGGCCTTGTTGACACCAATATCGGTCGACTGGGCGGACAGGGCCACCGCAACGACCAGCTGATAGGTATTGCCGAAGTTCAGCTCCGTCTCGGGCGCTGGATTGTCGGCTGCCAGCCGCGAGTAAAATTCGAAAATATCGGCTTTCTTCATGGCGCGTCCGGCGTCTCCGCTGACGGCTCTTCAGAGCCCATATTGGCGGCCTTCCACTCCATCGCATTACGCACGCGTTTCTCGACCGACGGATGGGTGTAGAAGATCATCTCTTGCGCCGGATGCGGGCGCGCATAACGATATTCCGCGGTTTTTAAGAGTGCACTGGCGAGCGCATCAGGAAGCTTGGCATGTTCAAGAGAATAGGCATCCGCCTCGCGCTCGCCGATGCGTGTCATCGCATTGGTGATCGGCTGAGTCAGCAGCGAGAAAAGCGAGACAATGAAGATCAGCACCGGCAGGCCGCGCGGATCGCTAATCTCCGCATCGCTACCGAACAGTTTCGCGAAACGTGGATAGAGCCGGTCGGCGAGAAAAAAGAGCGCGATGGCGAGGAGCGGGAAGATAATCACATAGCGCCAGATATGACCGAGCACATAATGGCCGATTTCATGGCCGGTGACGGCTTTCACTTCGTCCAGAGATGCCGAGGTGAGGGCCACGTCAGAAATAGCGATGCGCGCCGAGCCACCAATGCCGGAAACATTGGCGGTGAAATTTTCCGATTGGCGCGAACCATCATAGACAAAGATGCGATCCTCCGAAATGCCAGCCTCTTGTGCCATAGCCACCAGCGCGACCTTCACTTCGCCATCAGGCAGCGGTTTATATTCGTTGAACAACGGCTCAATCAATACCGGCCCCAATAGCAGCAAGGCCAATATGGTTGCCGCCGCCAGACCGCCGGACCAGACCCACCAGCGCCGACCGGTTTTGCGGATCAGGGCATAGATGCCAAGGAAGAACAGGCCGCCAAAAATAGCGGACATGACGAGCGAAATGCCGCCCTGCATCAGGAAATCGCCTAGCGGCTGGCTCGACAGGTCATAGGCATGTTGCCGGAAATGGTCGGTGTAGAGCGTCCACGGCAGCGTCAATATCGTCGAGACAAGGAAAAAGACCGCGCAGATGATCCAGGTACGGACGACAAAGCCGCGCGCCGATAACTTACCGGCCAGCCGGTCAAGCAGGCCGGAACGGATGATGATCCAGGTAACGAGCGCAGAGACGAGCAGGCCCCAAAGCAGCAACCAGTGATTGCCGATCGTATAGTCTGCGGCCTTGGCCAGCGCATCTGCGCCGAGGCCATCAATATAGGCACTGGTCGCCGCCTCCGGGTTAAATGTGGTCATTATTCTCTCCCTCTTAGCCGCCGTTCAGGGCTGTGCTTTTATCAATCCAGTCCAAGCATGTCAGTCATGTCATAGCGGCCGGCTGGCTGTCCGCGGAGCCACTGCGCTGCCTTGATCGCGCCGCGTGCAAAAATCATCCGGTTTTCCGCGCGGTGGCCCAGTTCGATGCGTTCTTCATCCGCGGCGAATATCACCTGATGATCGCCAGCCACCGATCCGCCGCGCAAGGATGCAAAGCCAATCGCGCCCTTTTGCCGCGCCCCGGTCTGGCCATCACGGCCCCGCTCGCTTTGATCAGCCAGCGTGACATTGCGGCCTTTGGCGGCTGCCTCGCCCAGCAACAAAGCGGTGCCCGACGGCGCATCGACCTTGTGCCGGTGATGCATTTCGACAATTTCAATGTCCCAGTCGTCACCCAGCCGCGTGGCCGCCTCTTTGACCAGCGCCGCCAGCATGTTCACGCCCAGCGAGGTATTGCCGGTCTGCAGCACGGCAATCGCTTGTGCAGCGGCATCGATGGACAGGTGATGCGCCGGTTCAAGGCCAGTGGTGCCGACGAGCACTGGTTTGCCCGCCTCTGCGCAAAGATCCAGTCGCTGGCTGAGGCCATCGGGTGATGAGAAATCAACCAGCACGTCGCTGTGCGCGAGCAATGCGGCAAAATCATCATCCTGATCCACGCCGCCGGCATGGCGCAAATCTTCCTGCTCGCCAATGGCCCCCACAAGGGCATGGCCCATGCGGCCCTGGCTGCCGATAATCCCGATTGATGTCATAACTTCCCACCCCACATTCGTCATGCTGAACTTGTTTCAGCATCTACTTTGCGTCAAAAAGCTGTCTTAGTGGATAAGGGGACCCTGAAACAAGTTCAGGGTGACGACGAGAAGAAATAATGCGCGAAATAAACAATATTGTCATTTTGACCGGTGCGGGGATTAGCGCGGAAAGCGGTGTTGCCACCTTTCGCGGACCCGATGGCCTGTGGGAAGGGCACCGAGTCGAAGATGTCGCAACGCCGGAGGCATTTCAGCGTGACCCGGCGCTGGTCCAGAAATTTTATGACGAGCGGCGTGCCAAGTTGCAGACCGTGCATCCCAATCCGGCGCATAAGGCGCTGGCCAAGCTGGATGCGGAATGGGGCGGCGACTTGTTGTTGGTAACGCAAAATGTCGATGACCTTCATGACCGGGCCGGATCGCAGCGGCTGGTGCATATGCATGGCGAGCTTTTGAGCGGACTATGTCTGGCCTGTGGCGAGCGTTCTGTGGTGACCGAAAGCCTGTCCAGCGGTCCCGCCTGCCCGCATTGTGATCAGATCGCGCTCAGGCCCGATATCGTCTGGTTTGGCGAAATACCCTATCAGATGGAGCGGATTGAGCTGGCCTTGGCGCAATGCGATCTGTTCGTTTCGATCGGAACATCTGGCGCGGTTTATCCGGCCGCAGGGTTTGTCCGATCCGCGGCTCATTATGGTGCGCAGACGTTGGAAATGAATCTGGATCCCTCGGATGGCAGTCTGTATTTTGATGAAAGCCGGATGGGCAAGGCGGGGGAGCTGGTGCCCGCATGGGTTGAGGCTGTGTTGAACGATGGATGACATAGGGGGCTGAAATGAAAGGCCAGTGCCATTGCGGTGCGGTGCAGATTACGGTTCCGGAGCCACCCGAAGAGACATTGCATTGCAATTGTTCCTTGTGCCGGAAAACCGGTTGGCGGGGTGGTTTCTGGAATCCGGATGTGGTGAAAATTGAAGCCGCGCCCGAGATGTTGAATAGTTATGTGCAGGGCGACAAAATGATCACGCTGTGGAATTGCAAGCGCTGCGGGTCGCATACCCATTGGACGCCGCGCACAGCGCCGCCCGATCGCATGGGTATCAATATGCGAATGTTCGATCCGGACGACTGGCAGCATCTGCCGGTCCGCGAAGTGGATGGGGCTAGTCTTTAGGCTTTGCTGTTACCTACGCCCCTAAACATGCAGCGTCACGAACAGGTAGATGATCCATAGCGCTAGAATCACGGTAGTGATCCATGTGGCGATCACGCCAATCTGACGAAAAATTGGAGAACCACCCTTGTGATGCTGGTTCATCCCGAAAATATGCGCCGCGCGGCCGATCAGGAATATAGCGGCCACGGCTGTAATGCCCCAATGCCAGGCACCCGCCAGTTCCAGCACGCCCAGCATGATCAGGAAAAGCGGCGCGTGTTCGGCCAGATTGGCATGGATACGCCGCGCCGTCAGCAGGTCGGGATTGTCACCATCGCCAAAGCCGATCTTATTGGCAAAGCGTATCTTCACGGTGGCATAGGCGGTGTAGATCAGCATGAGCGCGCAAATGGCCGCCGCCAGTCCGGTTACCGGTATCGTCATGATTATTCTCCCCTGTTTCGCGCAATCATTGCGCAATATCGGGAGAAAGGCAATTGGCCGGCCGTCGGTCAGCCTTTGCGCAACGCTCCGCAGCTTTTGCACTCCGGATCTTTGGGCAGGTTTATGCTGCGCATCGAAGGTTTCAGGCCGTCGAACAGTTGCAGTTTGCCGGCCGGATCATCGCCAAAGCCGGTAAGCACCCGGATCGCTTCCATGGCGGCAAAGCTGCCCATCAGACCCACCATCGCACCCAGGACGCCAACTTCCGAACAATTATCGCAATCATCGGGGTCGAGTGCATCGCCGACAAAACAGCGATAGCATGGCTTGTCTTTTTCCCAGCCGCGGAACAGGCCAAGCTGCCCCTGGAACTGACCAATGGCGGCGGATACCAGCGGAACCCGGTGCGCTATGGAATAGTCGGATACCAGAAGCCGGGTTTGGTAATTGTCTGAACCGTCGAGAATGACATCAAACTGCTCAAAAAATGCTGCAGCATCATCTGAGAAATGCTGCGCGGTAAGTCTTTGATTAATAGTGTTTATATTGATATCCGGATTTACCCGTTGCGCGGCACTTTCGGCAACTTCCACCTTCGGCAATCCGATATCCTCAGTAAAAAATAAAACCTGCCGCTGAAGATTTGAAAGCGACACAATATCATCATCAATAATCGTAAGAGAACCAATGCCAGCAGCTGCAAGATACTGAATAGCGGGACAGCCGATACCGCCCGCCCCAACGATCAAAACATGGCCGCCAAGGATTTTCTTCTGACCAATCCCGCCAATATCTCTAAGAACGATATGCCGCGCATATCGATCAAGCTGTTGGTCGGTTAGATCGCTCATTCAGGCCAGCGGAAATGCATCGCTGTTTTATACCACGTGTTTTTGCTGCTGCTCGAAATTGGACCGGCCTTGCTTGCATATTTATTGAGGTGGTTGACCATATAAACTTCAAGTTCGCGGCAACCGCTTTCAACAGGTACAACCTTGGCAAGCTTGCCGTCTGGCGTAACCAAAATTGCGGCTTCGATTCTCGCATGAACCCATTGTTGTGCCGTTGGCAGATTGCATTTTGCCTTTTTTGCGAGACGTTCTGCTGCCAGCTCATGACGTTCCGCATAATGGATTGGTTTGGTAAATCGTGCTGTTTCCAAAACAGCATAGTTGGCAGGCATAGCCGTAGCAATATCGGCATCTTGCGTCGCAGTGCCCGCGATAGCCATAGCAAAAAGAAGGTCAATCATCAGTCGTTCCTTTCCAAAAACATGCAGTTACCAAACTATACACCGGTGGAACCGAAACCACCAGTACCGCGTGCAGTATTATCAAGTATTTCGACTTCCACAAGATTCCCGCGTTGGACTGGGGCGACGACAATCTGCGCAATCCGGTCACCACGTTCGACAACAAAGTCTTCGTCGCCCAAATTGGCAAGGATCACCTTTATCTCTCCGCGATAGTCGCTATCGATCGTTCCAGGGGTATTGAGAACAGATATACCCTTTTTCAAAGCCAAGCCAGAACGCGGCCGCACCTGTACCTCATAGCCTTGCGGTATAGCGAAGGCGAATCCAGTGCCGATCAAGCCTCGCTTGCCGGGGGCGATAGTGGCTGCTTCAGCTGCGCGGACATCCATGCCGGCGGAGCCGCTTGTTTCGTAACTGGGCAAAGGTAAATCGCCGGCACCATCCAGCCGCTTCACGGCTATCTCTATCGGTTCAAACATTAATTCCTCAAATCTCTTCAATGATTTTTTGTACCAGCCTCCGGGCGACTTCAGGTTTGGGAAGTCGTTCCCAAATTTCGGTGCCATTGGCGGTAACAATATGTACGCTATTATCCGAGCCGCCCATCACATCGCCGGATACATCATTGGCAACAATCCAATCGCATCCTTTTTTGGCCAATTTTGCGCGAGCATGCTCTTCGATCTTTTCGGTTTCGGCGGCAAACCCTATCAATAAGCCTGGACGTTTTTCATGCCTTGCAAGGCCCGCCAATATATCCGGATTCTCAACCAATGCGAGAGGAGCAGGTGCATCGCCCTTTTGCTTCTTGATTTTCTGTTCCGCACGCGCGTCTGCGCGCCAGTCGGCGACAGCGGCTACCATGATCGCAATATCCGAGGGCAAGGCGTCGTGCACAGCCGCTTCCATTTCTAAGGCTGTCTCGACATCAACCCGCATCACTCCGGCGGGCGTCGGCAGATGAACCGGCCCAGCCACCAATGTGACCTGTGCGCCTGCTTCAGCTGCAGCAGCGGCAATGGCAAAACCCTGACGCCCGGACGATCGGTTGGCGATATAGCGCACAGGGTCAATCGGCTCGCGCGTCGGGCCAGCGGTTATCAAAACATGTTTGCCGTGGAGCGGACGATGTTGGTCGGGCGCAAAAGCTGGCTGCCCTTCCAGTGGATTATGACCAAGTTCATTTTCGCCGATCAGCGTCGGTGACTCAGTATCTCCACTAAGATGGCGCATGATCTCTTCCATCACCGCTGGTGGTTCGGGCAATCGGCCTGGGCCGAACTCGCCGCAAGCCATATCGCCTTCATCCGGCGGCATTACAATTACGCCATCAGAGCGCAGTTGTTCGATGTTGCGCTGGGTTGCCGGATGGTCCCACATGCGCACGTTCATAGCGGGCACGGCCAGCACCTGCGTATCGGTTGCGAGCAATAAGGTTGTCGCCAAGTCATCGGCAACACCCCCCGCCATTTTGGCCATTAAATTGGCTGTCGCTGGACAGATCACCACCAAATCCGCTTCGCGAGACAATTGAATATGGCCCATTTCCGTCTCGTCTTTCAAAGACCAGAGCGTAGTGTGTACTTCATTCTCGGAAAGCGCTGCCAACGTCATCGGCGTAACAAATTGCCCGCCCGATTCGGTCAAAACACAGCGGACCGTCATGCCCGCTTTACGGATCAGGCGGATTAATTCACTGGCCTTATAGGCGGCGATTCCACCGCCGATAATCAGAAGGATATGTTTGGGTTTTGTCATAGCCAGCTTTGTCCCCACATCCACAGCGCCCCTGCGCCCGCTGATGCGGCTATAACAGCGGTTAAGGCATAACGCCAAAATCCGCCACTATGCCCTGGCTTGCTGCGCTCCCAGATTAGTTCCACATCAGCCACAGGCGGTGGCGGCGGAGCGCCGCCTTGGCGCGGAAGCTGTTGATCGAGCCGCCGCACAATGTCGGGCAGCATCATCAGCGTATCCATGTCAGAATTAATCCGGTCGGCTATGGCCGCTTCCGGCCCCAATTCACCCCGGATCCAGTTTTTCACATAAGGTCCGCTGGCGTCCCACATATTGATGCTGGGATTAAGATCGGTTGCGATCCCTTCGACCATTACCATGGTCTTCTGCAGCAACAGCAAATGCGGCTGGGTTTCCATGTCGAAATCGCGGGTGATGGCGAATAAGCCATCGAGCATATCACCGACCGAAAGCTCGCTCACCGGCTTGCCGCGCATCGGTTCGCCGACGGCGCGTAACGCTGTCGCGAAATCCTCCATGCTATGATGGTCGGGCACATATTGCGCTTCAAAGTGGATTTCCGCGACGCGCTTATAATTGCCGGTGGTCAGACCGTATAAAATCTCCGCGAGCCAGAAACGCGCTTTCTTGTTGATTCGGCCCATGATGCCAAAATCGATGGCAACAATGGTACCATCGGCTTTCACGAACAAATTGCCCTGATGCATATCCGCGTGGAAATAGCCCGCCTCAATCGCCTGTTTCAGGAACGTGTGAACCAGCCGGTTGGCAATATCATTCAAATCATGACCAGCCGCGATCAGATCATCGCGGCGCGAAATTTTTATGCCATCGACCCAATCAAGCGTCAGCACCCGGCCCGATGTCCGGTCCCAGTCTATCTTAGGGATTTCAAACTGCTCGACATTGGCCATATGTTCATCAAGCTCTGAAGCCGATGCAGCTTCGCGGCGGAGATCCAATTCGCGCATGGTCCAGCGGCGGAAATTGGCAATGACCAGCTGTGGACGCAACCGTTTCGCTTCACCGCCCATTGCTTCCAGGTGAGCCGCAGCCCATTCATAGGTTTCAATGTCGGCCGTAAATTTCTTGATAATGCCCGGTCGCAGCACTTTGACCGCGACTTCTTTGCCATCAACGGTGGTCGCCCGGTGAACCTGTGCAATGGAAGCTGCGCCTACCGGTTCAGGATGAATGTGACTATAAAGCTCTTCAATCGGCTTTCCCAAACTGCCTTCTATTTCATCCTGGATCTTATCAAAGGAAACCGGCGGCAGATTATCTTGTAATTGCAGTAGGTCGCGCGCGGCTTCTTCGCCGATAATGTCAGGCCGGGTTGCCAATGTTTGACCCAGTTTGATCGCCGCAGGACCGATAGACTGAAATGCCGCAGAATAATCGGTTGTTTTTGATTGGACAGTGACCAGCCGCGCCAAGCGAAATAGGCGTCGTAGCATCGGTGGCGTAGTCTTGTGCTTTTCTAAGTCCTCCAGCGCTCGATATTTGGCGAGCGTGCGGCCCCATTTGAGCAGGCGGAAGATATGGGTTCTGGATGATGTCATGCTATGAGAGTGCTCAGACTTTCCAGCCGCTATGGATAGCAACAAGGCCGCCCATCATGGGTTCGACCTTGGTCTGAGCAAAGCCGGCATCTTCTATCATGTCACGAAATTTTTCCATTGGCGGAAAGCGGTCGATCGACTCCGCCAGATAGCGGTAACTGTCTTCATCATTCGCGACTGCCTTGCCGATTTTGGGCAGCACGCGATGCGAATAGAAATCATAGACCTTATCAAATCCAGGCCATAACGTTTTTGAAAATTCCATGCAGTAAAAGCGTCCACCATAACGCAAGACGCGATAGGCTTCAGCCAATGCTTTTTCGATGTGGGTAACGTTGCGGATGCCAAAGACGATTGTGTAGGCGTCGAAATGTGCGTCGGGGAAGTTGAGGTTCTCAGCATCCTGCTCGCTCCAGACCAATCGCCCTTCGCCTTTCTTGATGGCGCGGTCGAGTCCTTCGGAAAGCATGTCGGGGTTGATATCGGCAACCGTAATGTTCGCGCCACTATCGACCATGCGAAACGCGATATCGCCTGTGCCGCCGGCCATATCGAGAATCTCTTCGCCGGCCCGGGGTTTGACCCGGCGCGCAAAGCGATCCTTCCACAGTCGATGCGTACCAGCGCTCATGGCGTCGTTCATCACATCATATTTGCTCGCGACGCTGGAGAAGACCTGGCCAACACGACCAACCTTCTCATCTTCATCCACCTCTTCATAGCCGAAGGAGACTGTCTTGGTTTCGATCATAATCTGGTTGCTCAAGCCCTTGGATTTAGACCCCCGAAAACGACATGGCAGAATCGATGTAGAGGGGTTTAGAATGACAAGCATTAGACGACGCTTGGCAGCACTGCAATCACCCTGTAGCTGCTGCACAGAGCGATGTTACGATAATTAGAGGGGCCTGATGCCAGAACTGCCAGAAGTGGAAACTACGGTCGCCGGTTTGCGGCCCGTACTGGAAGGGAACAGGCTGACCCTGGTCGAGCCGCGCCGCGCTGATCTGCGCCGTTCAATCCCCGCTGATCTGCGCCAGCGGATGACGGGCGCACGGGTCACGCAACTGTCGCGGCGCGCCAAATACGGCTTAATCGAGACCGATCGCGGTGATGTCATGATATTTCACCTAGGCATGTCTGGCCGTTGGCGGATTGATCCGGTGGAGTTGGAAAAGCACGACCATCTGTTGCTGGAAACTGAAGAAAATCGGCGATTGGTGCTTAATGATCCGCGTCGTTTCGGTTCTCTCGACCTGATTCGAGCCGATGAAGTGGAGCTATTTGGACCGTTCGCTGCTATGGGCCCGGAGCCGCTAAGCGAGGCTTTTAACGGCACTTATTTGAAAGCAGCAACAAAAGACCGCAAGGCACCGATCAAACAGTTGCTGCTCGATCAGCGCAATGTCGCGGGGCTCGGCAATATTTATGTCTGCGAAGCTTTGCATATGGCCGGAATATCGCCAAGCCGGATGGGCAAGAGCATATCAAAACCGCGCTATGACAAATTGGTGAAGGCGATCAAAGCAGTATTGGAAGCAGCGATTGCCGCTGGCGGTTCATCTTTGCGGGATTTTGCCCAACCTGACGGAGAATTGGGCTATTTTTCGAAGGATTGGCTGGTTTATGGCCGGGAGGGCGAAGATTGTGCTTGTGGGGCGCCTGTGGTGCGCAAGGTTGATAGTGGTCGCTCGACCTTTTATTGTCGGAAATGTCAGCGTTAGGGCTGATTTGCACTTGTTTGACTAAGCTATTGACGGGAATCATCTGGGAAGCTAATGACCGCCGACCTGAGCCGAGATTGCATATGTAATCGACGGCTTCCCAGCATTTCAGTTTTGAGGAAATTTCATGGCTAATACGCCGCAAGCAAAGAAACGTATCCGTCGCAACGCGCGCCGTACGGTTATCAATAAGAACCGTGTGAGCCAGATTCGCACGAAGATCAAATCTGTTGAAGCCGCTTTGGAAGCCGGCGACAAAGCCGCTGCGGCTACCGCTCTTGCCGCTGTTCAGCCCGAATTGGCACGCGGTGTTGCACGCGGAGTGTTCCACAAGAATACTGCCTCACGGAAATTCAGCCGTCTGACAAAACGGGTTGCTGCACTGGGATAAGCAGTTCTGGTCTGGGCCAGACAGATAGTTTGAACAAGAATTACCCGCCCGATCACTGGCGGGTTTTCTTTTGTGCGAATCAGATCAGCATCAATCCTTCATGACGTACCAAGTCAAAAATCCTGATCATGCCCGCTGCCGCTTCGTCACTGAGTTCGATAAAAATCCGGCGCCCGTCTTTTTTGTCCGCTTTGCGAAGAAAGACACCTTCTTCGGTCATGGTTTTAATCCACCGCAGCGCCGTCGTTGGCGGCACGGCAGCTGCGATACAGAGGCTTGAAACCGCAACTTTAGTCCCTTCCAGTTGCGCTGCCATAAGGTCTAGCAGCATGTCCCATGCTGGATCAGCAAACAACTCCGCTTCAAAATATTGGTCGCGCAATCGGCGAGCACGAATCAAACCGCGGACTTCTTCAGCCGAAATATGGCTTGTGGGGGCCTCTGTCGCACCTTCTGATCGATGATCAGTTTCGCGTCCTTGCAAGTCGGCGGATGATCCGGCTTTGAAGCCAATAGGAGAATCAGCGAGCTTTGTTTGGCCTTCAAGGAAAGGGCTACTAATCGGCTGGCGCCCACCAGAAGGTTGTTGTGGGCCTGACAATTTGACCAATGCTCTTGCTATACGCTCTACATCGGCTGAGATCTTTTTCAGATCAGCCAGGTCAATTTCATCTCTGTCTGCGAACAGGCTGCTGATCGGACGCTGCGTTCGATGCTCCAACGATACAAACAGCTCTGCAACGCTATCGCTGAGCAAATGTTCGACATGGGGATAGTCGACTGCCACCAAAACCGTATCCAGCAAATCGAGGTTGGTCCTGATCAGCATCGGCAGGCTTGATGCCTCACAAAACTGTTCAATTCGCTCCAACGCAGATTGCTGGGCGCTATCCCATTCGGTAATTTGGACGACGATTGCCGCGACATTCATACGATCGGTGAGATCATCATCGGCAAAATTGACAGGTAGCGGCGTACATCTACCGCCCAGCAATTCAATAGCATGGACGTAAAGTGCCCGCAGTTGCGGATCATCGGAGACTAATAGAATCTGGCCGCCCCAAATGTCGTCCTGTATGTTTTCATCCATAGTGATAAATTACTTTTCTGAAATTGTCGGTTTGTAAGGCTCTGGTGTATGACATAGCATTGATTAGAGGCTGTCTGCTATTTGTATCAATATGTAAATCGATGTTTTTTTTGTCGATTCGCATATCTTACTGAATATTCTAGTCTGCTAAAGTTTAATGGTCTGTTTTGTCGGACTATTAGAGATCGGTCCAAGTGCTGTGATTCTGTATATATTTGTAAAATATACGCTTTTATACTTATCTCTCCTATCCAAAACAGAAATTTTCGTCAAAAAACAACAAGGTGCCATTGAAATTTATCGACGAGCCGCACTATTTTATCGTTCAATGGTGGTTCAGCATGATAATCTTATTATATGAAGAAGATGGCGGGCAAGTTGAAGGAATGACGATGAAAACGTCTCGATCAAAAAATTCAAAACATCTGAAATTGAAAATTCTTGCGCCCGTCGCCTTCCTGGCGCTGGGTGCTTGTGCAAGTCCTTTCCGGGCTGATGTACAGCGATTTGAAGCCTTGCCACCTGCACAGGGACAAAGTTTTGCTGTGGTAGCGTCCGATCCTGAACTTTCTGGCGGTCTGGAATTCAGCCAATATGCCGCACTGGTTGAACAGCGAATGTCCGATCTTGGCTATCAGCGCAGCGATGATCCGGCGGCTGCACAGTTAATCGTCAGCATGGATTACGACGTGGACAATGGCCGTGAAAAAGTGGTTTCCGACTATGATCCTTTTTTTGCAACAGGTTTCCGAGGCTATCATCGTCGCGGCTTCTACGGTCGTCATCGCTATCGATTGGGCTTTTATGACCCGTTCCTGTTTGGCGGTCATGGATTCTCAGGCTATGGCAGCGTCCGCAGTTTCACGGTTTATACCTCCGAGCTTGATCTGAAGATCGACCGGCAAGTTGACGGTGAGCGTTTGTTTGAAGGCAAGGCAGAAGCCCGCTCAAGGTCGAAAAATCTAACCTATCTCGTTCCGAATCTGGTTGAGGCCATGTTCACCGACTTCCCAGGCAGCAACGGCGAACGCGTTCGCATTTCGATTGCGCCTGAGAAAAAGTAACTCGAAACAGCAGATAGGGGCAAATAAAAAAGACCATCTCGGTGCGTTCCGAGATGGCCTTTTTATTGACTATATTGTGACTGATCGCAGCTGTTTCAGCTTTCCAGCTGACGAAGCAGCATCCGGACATCATTGTCCATCTCAGTATCTTCACCCCGTAACTGCTCGACCAGTTTCACCGCATGAATGACGGTGCTATGATCGCGACCACCAAATTTACGGCCGATTTCGGGATAGCTGCGCGGAGTCATTACCTTGGCAAGATACATGGCGACCTGTCGCGGTCGCGCTACGGCACGGGCCCGGCGTTTGGAAGACATTTCATTGCGGTCGAGGCGGTAATATTCGCAGACAGTGCGTTGGATTTCGTCAATCGTAATTCGGCGGCGGCAAGCACTTAAAATGTCTGACAATTGTTCTTCGGCCAGTTCCTTGGTAATCGGCCGCCCGGTCAGCTGCGCATAAGCGAGGAGCTTGTTCAGGCCGCCTTCCAATTCCCGCAAGTTGCGACTGATCGTACGAGCGAGAAACTCGACCACATCTTCTGACACCTGTTGATGCGGCATGCTGGAGAGCCTGTGGTTCAGGATGTCTCGGCGCAATTCCAAGTCGGCAGATTGAATGTCTGCGACCAGCCCCATCGAAAGTCGCGACAGGAGCCGCTGATCCACTCCATCCAAAGCCTGCGGTGGACGATCAGCAGCAACGACAACGCGTTTGCCACGGCTGATCAGCGAATCGACGGTATGAAGAAATTCTTCTTGGGTCGAATTCTTGCCGACGATAAATTGAATATCATCGATCATCAAAAGGTCGGCTTCCCGAAGAGCGGCCTTGAATTCCATCGCCTCGTTGCGACGCATGGCTGAAACAAATTCGATCATGAACCGTTCGGCCGACATGTAAATGACACGTGCAGCCGGACATTCAGCCTGATAGGCATGTCCAATAGCATGTATCAAATGGGTTTTGCCCTGCCCCGTAGACGATTGCAGATAGAGCGGATTGAAAAGTGGTTTTTCCGCCGCTGCCATACGCTGCGCCGCATTTTGTGCCAGAACATTACTGGGTCCGGCGATAAACTCGTCAAACGTCATGCGCGGATCAAGATCAGGTTGGAATTTTCCACCATTGGGCGCGGTGGAACCATGAAGGGGTGGAATATCACTGACCTGTTTGACCTGTGCGATCCGCGCGGCTCCCGCCTTGGCGGCGAAACTAATACTCCTTACGTCAGAACAATGGGCTTTCCACGCAAGAGTAAGGCGTTCTGCATAACGTTCACGAACCCAATTGGCAGCAAATTCAGAGGGCAGTAGCAGCTGCAAATCGCCATTGTCAGCATCAAAGCGTGCAAGTTTGATGGGCTTGATCCATTGACCAAAAATCTGAGCACCAAGATCACGGCGCAAACCGGAGCAGATGGTTTTCCATGCATCTGTTAGTTGCGAAGCTACATCATCCTGTTTTGCCAAATTGCCATTGTTTACAACGGAATTATCCACGCTAACTGTTGCTGCCTCGCTGGCTATATGGGCGCCCACTTTTTCCGATTCTTGTACCACTAACATCCCCCGAATTATCTCCACCCGCGTCATTGCAGGACCGCTCACCGACCAGAAAATTTCTGTACTTCCCAATGGGTTCCCAGCCAAAGGAACCGCAAGGTACAGAAAACCCGATGTTGAAAACACTTTTCAACGATGCTTTTTTCAATGTCATAGAGGCCAGAATTTTCGAATCCGTGGCCACCAGCCGATGTCTCTTAGTAAGCGTGTCGGAACGAGTCGAGCAAGGCCGTGTGTGTAAAAAAAATGAAATAATTAGATTGACAGCGGCAACCTGTGGAAAAATCCAATAATCGAACTAAGCAATTGATTTAATACACTAATATTCTGTGGATAATAAGGCATATGCTGCGAATCGCGGTTGCACCTTGGGTTTTGCATTATGTTACATTGCTGGGCAGGGCCGTCGGAGAAAAATCGTCGATATTCCGATATTTTGGAAAAGCCTGCGGAAAGATGCTTGCCAAAGCCCTCATGATTTGGCAATGGCCCCGAACACTTCATGGGGCTGACCTATGTAAGGGCGATTAGCTCAGTTGGTAGAGCGCTTCGTTTACACCGAAGATGTCGGCAGTTCGAGCCTGTCATCGCCCACCATTTTTGGTTTTTCTTAGAACGCCAGCCCAATCAACTTCCGGCCAATGTTTCTTCCATCAGCGCCGCAGCGCGCGCACCATCCCAGTCCATTGCACCAATAACCCGCCAAACTTCTTTGCCTTCCGCATCATAGAGTACGGTGGTTGGCATCAGGCCGGATCCGAATCCAAAGCTGAGCCCATTTTCTTGATCGGTATAAGCCTCTAGTTCGTTGAAATCCGCCTTAGCAAAGAACGGTTCTACTTTCTCTGCGCCTTGGATATCCTGCGATACAACCAGTACTTTCAGCCTGTTTTTTTCACGAGCAGCCAGTTTGTCGAGCATTGGCATTTCCACCACACATGGGGCACACCACGTTGCCCAGATGTTGACCAGAACTGGCTTGCCAATGAAATCGGACAGACGGACCATATTGCCATCAGGATCCTTAAACGGCGTATCAACCATCGGCTCTCCGCGTTTGCCGATATAAAGATGGCCCACGAGCCCTTCTTTACCTTCGATGACTTCACCGCCCACCGGATCAACATAGTCTTGCTCCCCTGCATCAGATTGCTTATCGCAACCGGTGAGCATCACTGGCAGGCACAGAAACAGGAAAAATCGAATCACTAATCGCACATCAAATTCCAACAGCCAGAGTTCTAATACAATGTGGGGCGGCAGATTTGCCGATGGCCCTTCATCAATCATGCGCGAGATAAACGCGTCTATCCCGTTCGACAAGAAATTATGGCGTCAAGATATCCGCGCATCACTCGCCCATGTCGAGATGCTTTCCCAAAAAGGCATTGTCGAGGCGGAAGACGCGACGAAGATCATCGAAGGCCTCAATCAGATTGCTGAGGAATATGAAACAGGCGGCGTTCCTGAAAATCTGGACCTTGAAGATATTCACATGACGATCGAGGCGCGGTTGACCGAGATTGTTGGTCCCGTTGCTGGACGCCTGCACACCGCCCGTTCGCGCAATGATCAGGTCGCGACATCCTTTCGCCTGTGGGTGCGGGATGCCATGGACGATGTATCCGACGGCCTTTGGAGTTTGCGGGAGGCTCTAATTGCGCGGGCCAAGGAACAGGCCGACACAATCATGCCCGGCTTTACCCATTTGCAGGTGGCGCAGCCGATTACCATGGGGCACCATCTGCTCGCTTATTATGAGATGTTTGCGAGGGACAGCAGCCGGCTTTGGGCCGCCAAGAAGCGTCTGGATGAGTGTCCATTGGGTGCCGCTGCGCTCGCCGGAACAGGTTTTCCCAATGACCGGCAAATGACTGCAGAGGCTCTGGACTTCGGTTCCGCGACAGCCAATTCTATGGACAGTGTTTCAGACCGTGACTTTGCGCTAGATTATTTGATGGCGGCATCACAAACCGCCCTGCACCTGTCGCGACTAGCTGAAGAAATCATAATCTGGGCATCTCAACCCTTTGGCTTTGTGAAATTGTCCGACCAATGGTCCACCGGCAGCTCAATCATGCCGCAAAAACGCAATCCTGATGCAGCTGAGCTCGTGCGCGGCCATGCCGGGCGGATTGTCGGCTGCCTCAATGCGCTCATGGTGACGATGAAGGGCCTGCCGCTCGCCTATTCCAAGGATATGCAGGACGACAAGCCGCCCGTATTTGAGGCGCATGACTTGCTGGGTCTCTCGCTCGCTGCGATGACCGGTATCATCGAGAGCGTCACCTTCGTCCCTGAAAAGATGCGGGCTGCTGCCGATAGCGGATTCTCGACCGCAACCGATCTGGCCGACTGGTTGGTACGGGATGTCAATATTCCGTTCCGGGAAGCCCATCATGTTACCGGTGCTGCGGTTAAACTGTGCGAAGAGCGCGGGTGCGGCCTTGCGGACTTGGCGCCTGCCGACCTCACCGCCATTGATGCCCGAGTGGAAGGCCATGATATGCCGGATTTAAGCGTCGAAGGATCGGTAGCAAGTCGGACCAGCTATGGCGGAACCGCGCCGGAGCAGGTAAGACAGCGGATCGCAGAACTGGAACAGACGAATCGCTTATGAACTATTTTGGAAAAATTGCGGCTCTGACAGCCCTGGTGATATTATCTGCCTGCGGTAATCGCGGCGCGCTGGAGCCGCCCAAGGGGCAATCGCTTCCGCCCGCTGTCTATGGCGAAGCTGAAAAACCAACGGGTGAGGAATTGTTGATTCCGTCCACGCAGGCACAGCCGGAACGTAGCGACGAATTGCTCCGCCGGTCGGAGAAACGACAGGATGACAAATTTGACCTGCCGCCGCCCGGCTAAACCCGAATTCCTCCTTTTTAACATTCTGAAAGCCCCATTCGATGGACCATTTCCAACTTAAAGATGGCGTGCTGCATGCCGAAGATGTTGCGCTTCCCGATATTGCCGACCAGATCGGTACACCGGTCTATGTCTATTCCCGCGCCACGCTGGAGCGTCATGCTCGCGTATTTCGGGAGGGGTTAAAAGATGCTGGCAAGGTCCATCTGGCCTTTGCAGTGAAATCCAATCCTAATCTTGCGGTGCTGAAAATTCTTGCCAATCAGGGCTATGGGGCCGACGTGGTTTCCGGCGGTGAACTGCAGCGTGCTCTGGCAGCAGGTATGAAGGCTGAAGATATCGTGTTTTCGGGCGTTGGCAAAAGCCGCGCCGAACTCACGCTCGGCCTCGACAAAGCGATTGGCCAATTCAACCTCGAGTCTGAAGAAGAAGGCCAGATGTTGGCGGAAATTGCCGCGGCGCGCGGTGAAAAAGCCTCGGCCACCCTGCGCGTCAATCCCGATGTCGACGCGGGCACGCATGCGAAAATCTCGACAGGTAAAGCGGAAAATAAATTCGGCGTCGCAATTGACGTTGCGCCTGATATCTTTGCGCGGCTGTCCAAGCTGGAAGGCCTTAACCTGCGCGGTGTTGCAGTGCATATCGGTAGTCAGTTGCAAAAACTCGATCCGCTTGAAAAATGCTACGCGCGCATGGGGCAATTGGTCAGCGATCTACGCGCTGCGGGTCATGAAATAACGCATGTCGATCTAGGCGGCGGTCTCGGCGTACCCTATAAGCCTGAAGAAAATCCGCCCAGCCCAGCTGACTACGGTGCTATGGTCGCGCGCGTGACCAAGGGTTGGGACGTGACATTGATGTTCGAACCGGGCCGCGTGATTGCGGGCAATAGCGGTGTGATGATGACGCAGGTCATTCGGATCAAGCCAGGCGTGAACAGCGACTTTGTGATTGTCGATGCCGCGATGAATGATCTGATGCGGCCTGCCATTTATGATGCATGGCACCATTTTGAAGCCGTCCAACCAACTGGTGACACCATGACCGCATCGATTGTCGGTCCGATTTGCGAGAGTAGTGATATCTTCGCGAAGGAACGGGAAGTCGATCGGGTGCAGACTGATGACCTCGGAATCTTCCGAACAGCGGGCGCTTATGGAGCGACTATGGCCAATACTTATAATAGCCGCCCACTGGTTCCCGAGGTGCTGGTCGATGGCGATAAATATGCCGTGGTGGCGGAGCGGATAGAACCAGCGACCATCATGGCCGCAGAGCATGTGCCTGACTGGCTGAAATAGACCATGGACCAGCTACCGATCTTCGTGACGTTGAAGGGCCGCAAAGTCATATTGCTCGGCAGCGGAGAAATGGCGGATGCGAAGCGGCGGCTCTACGAACGCGCTGGTGCGGCCATCACTGATGATGAAGCGGCCGATGCCGCTATGGCAGTTGTGGCTTTCGAGGATGACGATGAGGCCGATGCGGCGGTAAAGCGCCTGAAAGCACGCGGCCTGCTGGTCAATGCCGTCGATCGTTCGGCGCTTTGCGATTATACCACACCGGCCATTATCGATCGTGATCCGGTGCTCATCGCCATTGGCACAGGCGGTGCATCAGCGGGTCTTGCCAAAGCCGTGCGCCAACGATTGGAACAAATGCTGCCAGCGGGATTGGGAAAGCTGGCCAGAGGTCTGTTGGCCGCTCGCGCCCGGGTCAAGGAGATTTGGCCAGATGGGGCCGACCGTCGCCGGGCGATTGATGCAGCGCTCAATCCTGGAGGAACGCTCGACCCGTTTGCCGATCATGATGCACAGGCCATAGACCATTGGCTCACCGACCCGGCAGCAGGCAACCAGACGGGGTTGATCGAACTTAGTCTGCACAGCGCTGACCCTGATGATCTGACAATCAAGCAGGCGCGGTTATTGGGTCAGGCCGATGTGATCTATGCGGATACCAAAATACCGGAAGCGATATTGATCAGGGCACGTGCGGATGCGGAACGCTTTGATCTGGACGCATTTGATGCGACACAGATCACAGGGCTGACATTGGTGATACGCTACGGATAGGCGAAACGGGGGCTGATATGACACTGGCATTGGGGCAGGGCGACATAATCACAGTGCTACAAACTGCACTGGCACCGGCTTTTCTGTTGGTGGCCGTGGGTGGGATGCTGAGCCTGTTTGCGGGCCGATTGGCTCGGATTATTGACCGGTCGCGCATATTGCAGGGCCTGTTCAACGAAACCGAAGGCCATGAACATCAATGCATTGTTGATGAGCTGCATGATCTCCAACTACGGATAAAAATCGTGAACAGTGCGATATATCTTAGCGTCGTCAGCGCCATTGTTGCCTGTATTCTTATCGGATTACTCTTTGTCATGGGGCTGACAGGCTTCGATCTTTCCGGCGTCATCGCGGGCGCCTTCATTATCGCGATGAGCTTGCTATCCATCGCCCTCATCCAATTTTTGCAGGAAGTCCGCATCGGCGTGAGGGACTTCATGATCCGCGAGGAATTTTTGGAAAGTCACGACCCGTAAAAGTGAAAAGAGCCAAAAAGTGAAAAGAGGCTGTCGATCGCGATGGGATCAACAGCCTCTAAGCATGGGTCAGCGGTTGGAAGTGCCGCTGCCGGGTTGCCTGATCGCTAAATCAGATACGCCCCCCGAACGGATTTTTCCGACCCCTGTGCTGAACCATGAGACATCGGACCACCTCCTTTCGCTTGTTGATAAGATACGAACTGTTGCATTGAAAATCTCCGCTTGTTCGACGATTCGAATGTGAATCATTCATCAGGCGCGAACAAGACTTGAATTATTTTAATTTGCTGTCAGAATCCGGCGTTCCGTCCAAAAGCAGGCCTGTCGCAGCAGTATTACTGCTCGCCGAAACCTGTTCATTGCATGCGACTAGCGACGGCAATCCTCTATAACGCGGGTAAATTCTGGCCAGATCGGAATAGCGAGTGATGCCAGTGCGGAAGTCTCGACCGCAAACCGGCCACGGCTGAACGTGATCCGATCCATCATATAATCGGTTACGGGCACAGCTATCGCCGCATAGTCCAGCGGGCCGCCGCTGTTGCGTGCTGGGTAAGATTGCATGCCGGACGTTGCACGCAACGTCATTTGTGCACCAGTTTCCACCACTACGCCTTCGCGGGATAGAAACAGCTGATTGCGGCGTTGATCACAGCGAATGATAAAAGTCGCTTCCATATTGGGCGGCCCGAATAGCGCTATCGAGCCCCGCTCATCCTCGCGGTAAACCCAATCGCCTTTCGCCAGTGGCCAGTCCGTCCAGTCGCCACGCATCGGTTCTGGTGGCGGTGTGGGGGTCGGTGTCGGGGCAGGCGGTGGTTCAGGCGCTGGAGTCGGTGATGTTGTTTCTGCCGGAGCCGGAGTGGGTGCTGGCACGACTGCTGAACAACCAGCGGCTAACAACATGGCGGAAAAGGTAAAAGTGATTCTCATGATATCGAATATGGTCAAAAGCATATGCTTCGGCTAGTCCCATTTTGATATGGCACAAAATGAAACGCGCCCAGCAAAAACCGCTCCACCTGCGGCAGCGGGGCAGGCAAAACCGAAAAAAATGCGGATTGACCAGATATTGGTTGATCGTGGTCTGGCGGAAAGCCGTGCCAAGGCGCAAGCCTATATCATGGCTGGGTTGGTAACGGTGGCTGATCAAAAAGTCGACAAGCCAGGTCAGAAATATCTCGATGATGTTGCCGTCGACCTGAAAGGCAAAGATCATCCTTGGGTCTCTCGCGGCGGGATAAAACTGGACCATGCTTTGGATCATTTCAAAATTGCTATAACCGACATGATCGCGATTGACGTGGGCAGCAGTACGGGGGGCTTTACCGATGTCATGCTGACTCGAGGTGCAAGCAAGGTCTACGCGATTGATAGCGGTACCAATCAACTTGCATGGAAACTGCGACAGGATGAGCGCGTGGTGGTGCACGAACAAACCAGCGCCAGGATATTAACGGCCGAGCATATCCCCGAAGAGGTTGATCTGATCGTCTGCGATGCAAGTTTTATATCGTTGACCAAAGTGCTCGAACGGCCATTGACCTTTGCAAAACCCGGTGCGCATCTCGTAGCCTTGATCAAGCCGCAATTTGAGGCGGAACGCGCCGATGTTGGTAAAGGCGGCGTTGTGCGTGATCCGGTGGTGCACGATCAGGTTTGTGAGAAGATACGCAATTGGCTGACCGATCAAGGATGGGCTGTGCAAGGTGTCGCGGCAAGTCCCATCACGGGGCCAAAGGGTAATGTCGAATTTTTGATCTTTGCTGAAAAGTCCCAATAATGGTGCACACGGAGATCAGACACCTTGCCATCAGCGGCTGTGACCATTAGCGCATCGTGCCATGGCAGATTCTACAGACATTACGCCCGTTCCGTTTGACATTGACGAAAGCCTTTCGATGATGCGTCTGTTCGACGATGGCATGGCATGGTTGAGCAATAATTACATCGAACTGCTTGTCACCATCGTGATCGGCACCTTCATCTTCTTTTTGCTTGGGGCCATGAAACGCTACGCCGCCCGTCAAGTAAGCAACAATGAAGGCCTGATCGGCTATCGTGCTATCATCACCCAGGCGATTGCTCGGACCAGCAAATTTTTCATGTTCATGGTCTCCGCGCAATTGGTGGTAACCTATTCCAATGCACCGGCAGACATTGTTCGGGCTGTCAGCTTTCTGTTCACAATTTCCATAGTATTGCAGGTCGCGATCTGGCTACGCGAATTGATTCTCGGCTTTTTTACTCGCAAGCTATCCTCGGATCCGAACCAGAGTGATACCCTGCAAAGCGCGATGTCGCTCATCCGTGTCCTGGTTACCTGCGTGATATTTGCGATTGCGATTATCGTCATTCTCGACAATCTTGGGGTGGATGTTACGGGGCTGGTTGCTGGCCTTGGTGTGGGCGGCATTGCCATTGGCCTTGCGGCGCAAGGCATTTTTTCTGATTTGTTCTCGGCATTGTCGATCATCTTCGACAAACCCTTCCGACGTGGTGAATTTATAAGTTACGATAACACCACAGGCAGGATTGAAGAAATAGGTTTGAAGAGCACTCGGCTTAGGGCCGTAACAGGCGAAGAAGTTATCATCTCCAATACCAATTTACTCGACAAGGAAATCACCAATCTGACCCAATTAGGTCGCCGTCGAACGCGTTATGGCATCGGGGTTATCTATCAGACTAAGCCAGATGATGCGCGGCGTATTCCAAGCCTTCTGAAACAGATCGTGGAAGAAAACGGGGCCAAATTTATTCGCTCCGGCTTCGTTGGTTTTGGTGATAGTTCGATCAATTTCGAGCTGGATTTTGATATTATCAGCAGTGACTATGAAGTGGTCTATGAGGGCCGCCACAAGATTGGTTTGGCCATCCTTGAGAAGTTTAACGAGGAAGGGCTGGAGTTTGCCTATCCGACCCAGACCACCTTTACTTCAGCGCCCGACGGCAAGATGATCATGCCCTATCCTGAAGGCGGTTTTCCCGTGCATATGCAAGAGAGCTAGCTTGCCGTAGCGTCAGGACCAGTAGCAAAGAAAAACCTTGTTAATTGCCCGATTAACAGAGAGTATGCGCGCCAAATTCGACTCAGAAATCTCACAATAAAGGATCATATCATGCGTGACGCAGTCATCGTTTCCACCGCCCGGACCCCCATCGGACGCGCCTATAAAGGCGCTTTTAACGCGACCGCTGGTCCTACGCTTGGCAGCCATTCGGCCAAAGCGGCCGTTGAGCGTGCCGGCATTGACCCGGCGACGGTCGAAGACGTGGTCTGGGGCAGCGCGCTGCAACAGGGATCACAGGGTGGCAACCTCGGTCGTAACGTAGCGCTGCGCTCCGGATTCCCGATTGAAGTTCCGGGCATGACTTTGGATCGTCAATGTTCCTCTGGCCTTATGGCGATTGCAACCGCCTCCAAGCAGGTAACGATTGACCGCATGGATGTTGTTGTCGGTGGCGGACAAGATTCGATCTCGACGGTACAGACTCCGGAAATGCGGATGGCACCGGACAAGGCATTGGTCGCCATGCATGACGATATCTATATGCCCATGCTGCAAACGGCCGAAGTGGTTGGTGAGCGCTATGGCATTTCGCGCGAAGCATGCGACGAATATGCACTAAAATCCCAGCAACGCACAGCAGCGGCCCAGGAAGCGGGTAAGTTTGACGACGAGATTGTCGAGGTTACTGCAACTATGGGCGTGCAGGACAAGGAAACCAAAGAGATTTCCATGCATGAAATCACGCTCAGCAAAGATGAAGGCAACCGTCCTTCAACCACGCTGGAAGGTTTGCAATCTTTGAAGCCCGTGCTTGGTGAAGACAAAATCATCACGGCCGGTAACGCATCCCAGCTTTCCGATGGCAGTTCCGCTAGCGTGGTGATGGAAGCCAGTGCAGCCGAAAAAGCGGGTCTTAACCCCCTTGGGCGCTATCTTGGTATGGCGGTTGCGGGTACGAAGCCCGATGAAATGGGCATCGGTCCGGTTTTCGCAATCCCCAAATTGCTCGAAAAGTTTGACCTCAAAATGGATGATATCGGTCTTTGGGAACTCAATGAAGCCTTTGCAGTGCAGGTGCTTTATTGTCAGCAGAAGCTTGGCATTCCAGACGAGCTATTGAACGTCAATGGCGGCTCCATTTCCATCGGTCACCCTTATGGCATGACGGGCGCGCGCTGCGTCGGGCATGTGCTGATCGAAGGCAAGCGTCGCGGTGCGAAATATGGTGTCGTAACGATGTGTGTCGGCGGCGGTCAGGGCGCTGCCGGATTGTTTGAAATACTCTAGCTACGTTGATCGGGGCTGGCGCTCGCTGCGTCAGCTCCGACCCGAAAATCAAACAAAAGAGGATGAAGCATGGCAGTAGGTGTAGTGGCGACTTTGACAGTGGCCGAAGGCAAGAATGCGGACTTTGAAGCAGCATTTACGGAGCTGATGGCGGCGGTCCGGGAGCATGAACCCGGCAATGAATTTTATTCTGTTTTTCAAAGCAAAGAAAATCCTCAGCAATATAAAGTGCTGGAGCGTTATGTTGATCAAGCGGCATTGGATGCCCATGGTAAATCCGACCATTTTCGTGCGAGCGGCCCAAAGCTTGCACCGTGTATGGCGGCTGCGCCGGTGATTGAATATCTCGACGGGATTTAGTTGAACAACCTTTGAATTTCCGCTGAGGCGGCACAAGACACAGGAATTTCGCACCGCCCAGACGCGTTAACTGAGGCACGTTTCGACCGTTACAACTATATGGCCGAAGCAAGTCTCGTCTTTCGAATCTTGATGATCGTTATTCTAACGGTCTTCGCGATCGTTTTTATGGCGCTTTATGCTTATGATCGCGATCAAAAAGCTCCCGCCTGGATCGCGTTTGCTTATCTGTCCGGACTTGGATCTTTTTTGTTTGATCTGAGCCGGTCCGCCTTCGACCCGGTCATCTCAGACATTTTTGCCAAAACGCTCTTTTGGCTCGTGAGCGGTTTTTGGGCCTTAGGTGTGTTTGAATATCATAAGACTAGACCACCATGGATGTTGTTGATTTCGATATTCCTTTTTGGTTTCGGATCATTGCTTTGGTTCAGCTTGAAACAGCCTGATATCATTCAGCGGTCAATTTTCTCCAGCAGCACTGGCGGATTACTGCTGGCCTGCACATTGCCGGTGTTGTGGAAGAAGCGCAGAAATCTAATTGAAAAAGCATGGTTCTGGGTGTTTGCGGGTCTGTGTGTAACCTATTTTCTTCGGCCAGCCTTGGTTTATGGACTACTTGGTGAGCGTTATACGGCTACTTCTTATGGCGCTTCCTCTTACGCTGCTCTGTTGCATTCCAGCAGCGCCCTTTGGGGACTGGCTTGCGGTATGACCATGATATTGGCCATGGGAAACAAGCTTATCGAGAAGCATTTGCTTGCGTCGATCAGAGATCCATTAACCGGTCTGTTTAATCGCCGCGGATTAGATAAATATGTGAACGAGAGTCTGGGTGACAAGAAAAATCTTGGCCGCTCGCTCATGATTCTTGACCTGGACCATTTCAAGAAAGTGAATGATCTGTACGGACATAGTGCTGGTGACCAGGTGCTCATTCGCTCTGCCGATTTGTTACAAACACTGACTAAGGAGCTGGGCACCATTGCCAGAATTGGCGGCGAAGAGTTTGTTATCATTCTCAACAAGATGGACGCAGAAGACAGCCAATTGGTAGCGCAGCATCTCCGGCTTTCAATCGGCATGATAACGCACCCCGAACTTGGTGATAACAGAAGCGTCACCGCCAGCATCGGATTGGCGGCTTTGTTCCCGGATGAAAGCTTCGCAATGGCATTGCGCCGTGCTGACCAGGCGCTCTATCAGGCAAAATCCGAAGGCCGAAATCGATTGGTAGTCGCAATCGAAGATCGCCGTAGACCCCAGCTCAAATTAGCAAAATAGTAGGGATGATGATTGCAAGTTACTTGGCACGATAAGACTAAGTGCAATCGGGCTATGCTGACCCATGTGATATCGGTCATTGCAAAACATTCCGATTGTCGCCAAGCATTGGCTCAATTCGCTGGTTCTGGGGGTATTAAGAGACCGTGAAACTTCGGGCAATTCTATTATCTTTTCTGACGATCATATTGACCCAAATCGTTTTTCTGCAAGCGATTGCAGCACAGCCAGTGAAGCGCGCGGCGCCGCTGTCCGGAAAGATCACGGCGACAAAAGGGGGAGAGCAAGCAACGCTGCTGCCACGTAAGAATTGGCAAAAGGCCGTGCGTCAGCAGGATCTTAAAGCCGGGGATGTCTTGCGCACCAGAGCGGCCGGCACTCTCGCTATAGTTTTTGTCGATGGGACCCAGGTTCGGTTGGGTAGAAATTCGGTGATGGTTGTCCGCCGAGTATCCAGACGCGGGGCTTCCACACTATCTCTGCAACGCGGAAAAGCATGGGGGCGAAGCCCTCGAAACCGAACAAATCTGTCTATCGAAACCCCGTCGGCAACGGCGGCTATTCGCGGTACCGAATGGGCCATAGAGGCCGATGCAGACTCCAGCCGATTGCAGGTTTTTTCAGGAGCAGTTGAGCTATCGAATGAACAGGGAGGATTGATTGTAGAAGCAGGGCAGGCTGCTACCGTCTTGCGCGGGCAAGCGCCAACGCGAACATTATTGGTGAACCCCACGGGGCGAGAACAGATGCTCTATTTCGTCAATCTGGCGAGCGGGCTGGATCTCCTGAACAATGACAGCGAAAATTTTGTAAGCGCCCGGCGATCGGCGGTCAGTGGAGACTGGGAAGGGGCGCTTCGGTTGTTTGAACAGATGACGCTATCCACCAATACCGCAGACCAGTTGGCCGGCGTCTATGGTAGCTATGTTGCCATGATCCAATTGGGGAATGCGCCATCACAGCCGTTGCTGGAGGATAGTGCCGAGAGCTATCTCGTACTTGCGCTGATTGATGCTTATGAAGGCGATTTGCGCGCAGCGAAAGACAGCGCGCAAACAGGGATTCAGAACTTTCCCAACTATGTGCCGCTCTATCAGGTGAAGGCCAATGTCGAGACATTATTGGGCGATCCTGATACCGCATTCGACACCATAGCCAACGCGCGAGAAGCTTTTCCGGACAATATCACACTGACCATCGGCGAAGCGGATCTGATGCGCGACTATCGTGGTAAACCCAAGGCAGCGCGCGACCTTCTGGCCCCGGTTATTGCTGCCAATCCCGACAATTTTTTGGCGCAGAAATCGCAGGCAAAAAACTGGATGGCTATTGGTGGGCTGAAAGAAGCGGGTCAGCTTGTGGACCAGGCGCTCGGCGCGCGGCCTTATGATGCAGAAATGGTCAGCATGCGGGCAGAAATCTTGCTGCAGCAAAATAGATTATCTGCAGCAAAATCCGAAATCGACAAAGCTTTGGAGATGGATCCTGGCAATGCGCTGGCCGGCAATGCTTTGGCGCAATATTGGCGCCGCAAAGATCGTTTGGATCAGGCGCTGGATGCGTCTTTGGCCGCATCGGCTCACAATCCGGACTATGGTATGGGCTTTCTTGGCCTTGCGCAGGTTCATCATGAAATGGGCGAGACGGGGCTGGCCGAACAGCAATTTGACACAGCCGACCGGCTTGATCCTCTGAACCCCGCCATAGCGCTCGCCCGCACCGGTGTTGCCTTACAGGATTTCGCGGCGGACAACGCCATTCGGAATGCACGCGAGGCTTTGAACCGTTATCGCGGGCGCGGCGGTGAATATGTCAACTTGTCCGAGAATCGCGAAACCGGCAGCCTCGTCTCTCAGGCTTTTCGTTTCCTGGATTTGGAAGGTTGGGGCCGCTATTATGCGGATCGGGTGTTCGACAGCTTCACACCCTCAAGCTATTTCGACCAGGCGATCAACCAAACACCTGGCCCTTTCCTGATCCGCAACCCCGATGGCAGCTACAATGCGCAGCAAGCGGCAGTTGGAAGCGAGCAGGGGGAAAGCTTCGAAGCACTTTCGAGTTTCCTGCAGGGCGTGGCCCTTGATCCGTTAAGCGTTGCCAGTTCCCAGCGGCGCTTACGGTTCGACAATGGCAATTTTTTCGAACCTTTTGTGGGCACGGCACTTCTAAGCGAAGAATTGCGGAACGAGCGTGTAATTGGCGGCGGACTGGACACTATTTTTGATGCGCCGTTGCCTACGGCTATCTGGATGCGCGGCAATTATACCGATATTTCCGATGAACGGCGGCGCCCGGATATCAGCCCATTTTCGCGGCGGCGCGGTGGCGATAGCTGGTTTTTGAGCAGCTATGTGGGACTGGAAATAACGCCATCAGACAGCATCGTCCTGAACGGAGAGCTGAACCGCAATAGCAGCTTGTCGGAATCCAATATCGTCAGCATTCTGGACAATGGATTTGACCTCGAAGAAGACCGTGAAACCGAAAGGAATTTCCTGTTCGGGCTATATAATCACAAATTTGGCTATCGCGATCAACTGACTATTGGCGGAGGATTTGGGAGATCGCAGCTAAACCTCATAACGCTTGACCTTTCCAGCACGCTGCCTTTTGCGGACCAGCTGTCGCAAAGCCGCAGCACTTTTCGCTATCTTAGTGCGAATTATGCAAAAGGTTTCGGACCGTTGGACCTGCGGATCGGCGGGGAGTGGAGCGATGTAAAGACACGGGACTTGAACAGTGTCTTTGATTTCGAGCAGAATATCGCTGACCCCAATCTGGTGCCTGATCGCGTCGATGTACGGACCAAAGAGGCACGCGCTTACCTTGATTTGCGTTATCATCCGATAGAGCCGCTGGTTATGCAGGGACAGATGGAAATCATTGCCCGCACGATTGCCGGCGATACACGCTACCCCCTCAATTTTCGGCTTGGTGCTTCCTATGAACCGATAGAGGGCCAATGGCTGCGCGCGGCTTTCTTGCGCCAGAGCCGCGGGTTATTCGATTTCAGCTTTCGTCCCGCTGCTGTGGTTGGTTTGCAGGCCAACAGTGCGCCCAGCTTTCGCGAGAGTCGCAATGACAGTTTCATCATGCGATGGGATGCCGAATGGTCTGATCAATTTTTTACCACCGTCGAATATCAAGACCAGCAATTGGAGGCGATAACTTATGCTATTCCTGATTTGCCGGTGGATATTACCGGCTTTCCGGTATCGGTAAAACGGATTAGCGCGGAAGCCAATTTATGGCTACCTGGAAATATTGGGTTGCGGGCCTCCTATGCCTATACCGACAGCGCGATTGAAGGCAGCTTCGTATCGGGTGACAATGTCAATCAAGCCATCGGTCCAACTTTTGGTTGTGCTACGGCGGACCTTAATCTTTCATTTGGTTGCACCTATGAAGTTGGAGATAAGCTGCCATTTGTTCCCGGCCATTTTGCCCGCGCTTCACTTGTTTGGAGCCTGCCAGCGCCCGTAAGGCTGAAGGCAAGCATATCGGGCAGCTATATTGGCGGACAAAGGGATGACCTGGGTTTGTCGATCGAAGATGCCGCACTCGTCGATGCCCGGCTGGAGTGGGAACCATTAGATCAACGTTTAGCCATCAATCTGTCGTTGTTGAACTTACTGGACAAGCGATATGATTCAGCGACTAGTGTTGCCGCGCCGCGGCTGACCGTGGTCATTGGAGCGGAGGTTCGTTTCTAGATGACTATACCGGAAATCAAAGAAATGTTTTCACCGCGTCACAAGCTGTCTGGGGTGTTCATGGTAGCAGTGGTGGCGCTGTTGATAGGGTTGTTGAGTCTGACCACATTCCTGCGCGACCTAGATGGACGAAGCTTTGATTATTTGTCGACAATCGCACCAGCATTGCCAGAACAGCCGGGCATTACATTGGTTGCGATCGACGAACCGAGCATGGATGCGATTGGCCAGCAATGGCCATGGTCACGGGAACGCCATGCCGAGTTAATTGCCCAGTTGCGCAATGCCGGCACCAAGGCCATTGCTTTTGACGTTCTGTTTGCCGAGCCAGCTGACAAGACACAAGATCAGGCACTGGTGGATGCTATGGGTCCTGATATTGTCCTGGCTGCCGATGAAAGCCTGATTGAACGACCCTATGGCAGCACGCTGGTGCGGACGGAACCTATGCCTGCGTTGATCACGGCCGGCGCCCGTACCGGTATCGCCAGTCTGTCGATGGATGGCGATGGTGTGCTACGCAACATGCCTGTCTACTCCGACGGCTTTATGACCCAGCTGCTCGAGATTACGAGTGGGATATCTGTAAAAACCGATCCGATACCGCGTCGGATTCAGCATTTTGGACCAGCGGGCAGTTACCCCACCATTTCTTACTACCAAGCGCTGGATCCGGAGGCTTATTTGCCGCCGGACTATCTCAAGGATCAAATTGTCATTATCGGTTTTGCGTTGCAGACAAATGCTGATGTTGCCACGGGTGGCATTGACGCTTTTGAAACGGCCTATACTTTACGGTCGCGGCAATTAACCCCCGGGATTGAAGTTCAAGCGACGATTTTCGACAACTTGCGCACCGGGTTGTCCATTGGTCAGGCGCCTCGCTGGCTTTCGCTTGTGCTCATCATTATCGCAGCCGCATGGGCACTGTTGGTTTCGCGCCCCAATGCACCGGGGAAAAAGGCGTTGCTCCTGGCAATATCATTGCTGGGTATAGTTGGTGCTTGCTGGCTATTGCTGCAATATGGCCGGTACTGGATCGGACCCGTGGCTCCCTCCACCGCATTGATATTGAGTGTCGCTGCCATTGCGACCCGAGATTTTGCAGGTGAACAAAATCGCCGGCGTGAAGTGCAGAATGCTTTTGGCCAATATCTCGCTCCGGAAATGGTTCAGAAAATTGCGGATGATCCGAGCCTGCTCAATCTGGGTGGCGTGAACCGCGAACTGACAATATTATTTTCAGATATTCGCGGGTTTACCGCGATTTCGGAGGCGATGCAGGACGATCCGCAGGGGTTAACCCGAATGATCAACGCGATTCTTACACCATTATCGAACATCATTCTGAGACATGGCGGTACAATCGACAAATATATGGGCGATTGTATTATGGCTTTTTGGAATGCTCCGCTGGATGATCCAAATCATGCCCTGCATGCGCTTGAAGCTGCGCGCGAGATGTTGGCCGAAATGGACAATATCAATCGTGAGATTCAAGAGATGCTGCCGACCGGAGCCAACGTGTCACGCATCCGTATGGGCATTGGTATAAATACCGGTACTTGTGTGGTTGGTAACATGGGATCAGACCGCAGATTTGACTATTCGGTGCTGGGGGATGCTGTCAATCTGGCTTCCCGTTTGGAGGGGCAGTGTGATGAACTGTCCGTTGATATATTAATCGGTCAGACAACTGTCGAGGCGGCACCGTCATTATCGTTCAGGAAAGTTGCCGACATCAAAGTGAAGGGGAGATCCACAACCGAGGCCACTTATACGTTTTGCGATGACCTTTAGCCTGAAAATACCGACAGAGGACTCGCGTTATGCGCTTTCCGGTGGCGTTGTGGAGTAGTGCGACACTTCTATTGGAAGTTATGCAGCAAAAGTAACCAATGGCTTGTTTGATACGAACTTCACCAAAGGAGTGGAGATACAAGAAAGACAGTCGATGACCATCGCGTATATTGTGCCGAAGAGAATGATCTCAAATCCAAATCTTGTTTTCTTAGATCGACTAAATATATGAAATCGACTAACCTCAATAGATGATGAGTGTCGCAAACCCGGTTGGCGAAACGTCTGAGAGCCGACCACAACCCCCAATTTGGCAATGCATCAGGATGAGAAACGAAAATGATATTGGATCTGGCAACAGGTGAGGTATCGGGGCAAATTGCTGCCGACATATGTATTATCGGCGGCGGTGTTGCTGGACAAATTTTGGCAGAGGCCCTGAGTTCACCAGCCCGGGATGTGGTCATTGTCGAGAGTGGCGGACGTGATTTTGACCCGGCCGTGCAATCATTGGCACATGGCCAGAATATCGGGATGCCATATTATGATCTGGATGATTCGCGGTTGCGACTATTTGGCGGCACGGCGGCCATATGGGGCGGACGTTGCGCGGAACTGGATGCGATTGATTTTGAAAAGCGCGATTATCTACCACATAGCGGCTGGCCGGTCACCAAGACAGACTTGACCTCATACTACAAGCAAGTGTTTGACCGTCTGGGATTGAAGCAACCCAGCGCAGAAGATCTGTGGACCACTATCAAAAAATCTGCGCCGCCATTTGATGCGGACAAGCTTGATAGTGATTTATGGGTGTTTGATGAACAGGGCGAGCGGTTTACCGATCCGAGTCGCAAAAGCTTTGATCACACGCGCATTTTGTTGAATGCAACCGTTACGGACATTGATGTGAATGCGCAAAATGCGGTGCAACATGTCAAAGCGGAGAGCGTGACCGGACATTGCACCAAGATAACGGCGAAAGCTTTTGTGCTAGCCGCTGGCGCGATTGAAACTGTTCGTTTGCTAATGGCTGCGGTTGGCAACCGGCCCAACGGACTCGGCAACGAGCATGATCTTCTTGGCCGGTATTTTATGGAGCATCCCCATGCACGCGGCGGTGAATTTCTGCCCAACAAGCTGGCACAGACTCTATTGGCGCTACCCCGGGCCATTCGCAGAGACGGAAATCGCTATGCGGCTTATCTTCGTCCTGCGGATAAGCTGCAGCGGGATAAAGGCATTTTAAATTCATCCATCAGCATCGCCCCGCGATTGCGAGAAGGGGAGAGAATGGAACTGTTTCGCGCGGTTACGGGCAAGTTGAAACATGACCTGCCATCCAGCCGCTTTTGGCGAGCAAGTTACCATGGGTTGAAAAAACTGGCGGTAAAGGGTTTGGAATGGACCGATCCTTGGTCCTCGATTTTGAATATGAAGCTCAATCGGAACAGATTGGGGGTCTTTGCGATCGTGCGAGCCGAACAAGCCCCAAATCCTGATAGCCGTATCATCCTGGGTTGTGCGACGGACCGATTGGGTATGCGCCAGGTCGAACTGGATTGGCAATTGTCTGAAATCGACAAGCGTAGTGTGAAAGTTCTGATGGAAACGGTTGGTGAAGAATATCGACGATTGGGATGGGGCGACGTTGTCCTGTCAGATTGGCTATCCGAAACATCTGCCCGCTGGAAGACAGACCCATTGATATCAAGCCACCCGATTGGGGGCTATCACCATATGGGTGGAACACGCATGAGCAGCGCGCCTGATACGGGTGTAGTCGACAAAAACTGCAAATTGCATGACAGCCCCAATCTGTTCGTAGCCAGCAGCAGTGTATTTCCAACAGGTGGCTGGGCGAACCCCACGGTTACCATCATGGCTTTGGCCCTAAGGCTGGCTGATCATCTCGAGTCGATATTTCTTGAACGTCCTGTTCAGCGTTCTGCGAGTCGAGAATCACAAGGGCGAGTCGGTACCGGAAAACCAGTCTAGCAGGATCAACATGAAATTGGATGACCATCAAAAAAGATGAGAGCTACTGCACCGGGATCGGATGCAGCATTGTCAGAAATTTGAGCTCCGTCCCCGCTCGCCGATGTTCTGACAGAGCCTGATAATCGGGGTCGTGATACCAGGTTGTTGCTGCCTCTGCGTTCGGGAACTTGAATAGGACTACGCGGCCCTCGGGCGGGGTGCTGCCTTCAAAGGTGTTGCTATTGTCATCCAGGGTGATGAACGTGCCGCCATGCTTTTTCAGGATCGGGAAAAAGCCCTTTTCATAATTACGATATTTGGCTGCATCATGGACGGTGAAATTGGCCATGACGTGAACCGGTGCTGCATCTATGTCGCTCATGATGCGTCCTCCGTTTTCGGCAAGCCGACCGCATTGCGGATCTCGTCATTATCCGCGCCCAGTGTCGGCGGGTCGGCATAGACATTGGCGGGGCTGGCGGAATAGTGGACGGGATGTTTGATTGAGCGATATTTGCCGATCTTTTCGCCCTCCCGCTCGGTCCAGAAACCGACTTGCTGAAGATGCGGATCTTCAAGCACATCGGCCATCTGGTTATAGCGCATGGCAGGAATATTATGCTCGTCGAGCAGCTCCAGCCACTCATCCGTCGTCTTGGTCGAGGCAATTTCCTCGATCAGTGCATAGAGCGCGGTGATATTCTTGGTGCGTTCGGAATAGGTCGCGAAACGCGGTTCTTCAAACACGCCGGGCTTGCCGCCCAGCTCGAAAAAGGTTTCCCATTGCCCGTCACTATAAGGGACCAGTCCAATATAACCGTCCTTGGTCGGATACGGCTTGCGATTGGGATTGATCGAGCGCGTGTAGGCGAGGCGGCCATTGCCGGGAATGAAGGTCTCGCCCCATAGATTTTCGACCATGTTGAACCAGGTAAAGGCTTCGAACATCGGCACCTGGACAAATTGGCCCTCGCCAGTTTTTTCCTTGTGGTACATGGCCGCCAGCGTCGCATTGACAGCGAACAGCCCGATAGTTTTGTCAGCGACCAGCGACGGCATATAAAGCGGCCGCCCGCTATCGCCACGCTTTTCAAACAGGGATGCAAAGCCGGAGGAGCACTGGATCAAGTCATCATAAGCCTGCCGGTGCGAATATTCTCCGCCTTGGCCAAAGCCCGCGCAATGGACATAGACAATCCCCGGATTGATTGCCTTGACCGACTCATAGTCCAGCCCGAGCCGTTCCATCCCGGCGAGCCGGACATTGTGGAAAAACACATCAGCATGTTTCAGCAGCTCGACAATCACTGCCTTGTCGGCTTCTTCCTTGGCATTGAGGGTGATCGATTTCTTGTTGCGGTTGAGCGATGTGAAAATCGGTCCGAGATCGCCGGTTGGACTGTCGCCGGCATGACGCATCATGTCGCCGGGAAATTTGCCGCTGTCATTTTCTACCTTGATAACCTCTGCGCCCATGTCGGCAAAATTGAGGGTCGCAAACGGGCCAAGAACGACGGTGGACATGTCCAATATTTTCAGGCCCTTTAGCGGCCCGGTTGGTTCGACATCCCATTTCAGTTCCGGCCATCCGCTCATCAATTTATCCTCAAATTATTAGGTGCATGAATATGCGTGTCTGTTATCAGTTTTAATCGATCGATGAACTGTTTATTTTGAGGGACTTTCACGCATGACAATTTCGGATCGCCAAGCACCTGTTTTAATTGGTGTGGGAGAAGCCAGCGGGCAATCCCTGAGGCAGGGATTGGGCATCGAATGGCCTTCGCCGGTGGACCTGGCTTCGGCTGCCGCGAAAGCCGCACTGGCCGACAGCGGCGTTGCGGACAAGCTGGGCGCGTCGATCGACTGCCTGCTCGCGATCCGGCTCTTCCACGACAGCGGCGTGCAGCATGCTTATGGCTCTCCGGATAATTTTCCCGACGCGATTGCACAGGCGGCGGACCTTAATCCGGCGCAGCTCATCTACGGCGATGTCGGTGGCCAAAGTCCGCAAAAGCATATTAACGAGCTGGCAGTCCAGCTGCATGAGGGCAAAATCAAAGCCGCCCTTCTCTGTGGTTCAGAATCCATCGGCACGGTCAAGCGCGCCAAGAAAGCCGGCCACGCAATGGACTGGAACCAGCCTTCGGATCGGGACTTTATCGACAAGCGCACCGAATTTCCGGTCCTCACCATGTATGAATTTCGTCATGGGATCATCTCCATGCCGATGGCTTACGGTCTGCTCGAAAATGCGCGGCGCAGCCGTTTGAATATGGACCGGGCGAGCTATGCAACGGACATGGCGGAGCTATGGTCGGCTTTCTCCTCGGTCGCCTCCACACGCGAGCATGCGCAATTTGCGAAAGACTGGAGTGCGGAAGAATTGCTGCAGGACGGCAGCGGCAACTATCAGCTCAATGATCCCTATCGCCGCTGGATGGTGGCGCAGGATGCGGTCGCACTGGGCGCCGCCGTGATCATGACGACCGCGGGCCATGCCGAAGACCTCGGCATCGCGGAAGACAAGATGATCTATCTGCATAGCGGCGCGGATGCGAGTGTCCCGATCATCAGCCAGCAAATGGACCTGTCGCGCTCTCCCGCCGTCGAATGGGCGGTGGGCAAGGCGCTGGACCTGGCCGAGCAACAAGCGAGTGATATCGGTCCGATCGATATTTACAGCTGCTTCCCGGTCGCCGTGTCTCTGGTGATGGAAGCGCTGAACCAACCGGATCGGCCGCTGTCGAGCTATACGCTGACCGGCGGGCTGAGCTTTTTTGGCGGACCCGGGAACAGTTATAGCACTCATGCGATCGTGGCCCTAGTGCAGGCGCTGCGCAAAGATGGTAGCAAACCCGGCATGATTTCCGCCAATGGCGGCGCGATCAACAAGGAATCCGTTGGTATTTATGCAGCGCAACCACTTGCAGGAGGATGGTCACCTGATCGGATCGCGACGCCAAACGCGTTGCCGCCAGATGAAGGCACAAAACCCGACCATTTTGCATCGGGTAGCGGCGTGATCAAAAGCTATGCCCTGCCTTATGTAAAAGGTGTTGCTGGGGCGGCTACGCTATGGCTCGCCGACGAAAATGATGTGCCGTGTATCGGTCTGCTGGAAAACCCGCCGAAAGATACGGACCTGATTGGCGAGAGGGTTACGATCTCTACAGACGGCAAACGTAATCACGCGGTGCTGCAATAGGTCGCCTTAATAGCTGTCATGTGTTGAACTTCCGGACAGCTATATATCACGCGCAAGGGATACAAGTCTCGCCCGAGCAGACCTTCTCATAATTTCCTTGGATAGAAGCGATATTGTGATATTATTCTGTACATGAACGAAGAAATCAAAAATATTGATGAAAATGACCGAAATATCCTGAAAGCTCTGCAGCAGGATGCTAGTCTGTCGCTGGAAAATCTGGCAGCGCAGCTTAGCCTGTCCACCAATGCTTGTTGGCGGCGGGTCAAGCGGCTGGAGGCGGACGGGATTATTGCGCGGCGTGTGGCGATTGTGAAGCCGGAGGCGGTCGGCCTTGGTATGACAGCCTTTGTTGCGGTTCGCACAAATGATCATAGCGATAAGTGGCTGGAGAAATTCGCTGCAGCCGCATCGTCCATTGACGAGGTAGTCGAATTTTACCGTATGGCGGGAGAGGTGGATTATTTGCTGAAACTATTGGTGCGCGATATGGCCGATTATGACCGGGTATATAAGAAACTGATCAAGGCGGTGCCGCTGTCTGATGTGTCAGCAAGCTTTGCCATGGAGCGGATTAAATACGAAACGGCGGTGCCGCTATAATCAAACCTCAACCACTTCCTGACGGATCGCCCCGAAAATCGAATGGCCATCCTCGTCCAGCATCTGCACCTTGACCGTATCGCCAGCGCTCATAAACGGCGTTTTCGCTTCACCATCAGCAATCGTTTCGATCATCCGGATTTCCGCGATACAGCTATAGCCGAGCCCGCCTTCGGATACCGGCTTGCCAGCGCCGCCATCGGCGTCCTGATTAGACACCGTACCCGAACCGATAATTGTACCGGCACATAGCGGTCGTGTTTTCGCCGCATGGGCAACGAGGTCTGCCAGGCTGAATGTCGCATCCACGCCGGCATTGGCACGCCCAAATGGTTCGCGGTTATAGTCGACATGCAGCGGCAGGTGGATGACCGAACCCTTCCAAGCATCACCCAGTTCATCCGGTGTGACGCAGACCGGGGAGAAGGCGCTGGGCGGTTTGGACTGGAAGAAACCAAAGCCTTTGGCAAGTTCCCCGGGGATCAGGCCGCGCAGGGAGACATCGTTGCACAGCATGATCAGCTTGATGTGATCGGCCGCATCATCGGCGCTGATGCCCATAGGGACGTCATCGGTGATCACGGCGACCTCGCCTTCCATGTCGCAGCCCCATTTTGGATCGCCTAGCGGGATATCATCACGGGGACCAAGAAACGCATCGGAACCGCCCTGATACATCAGCGGATCGCTATAAAAGCTTTCGGGTACTTCGGCACCGCGCGCTTTGCGGACGAGCTCGACATGGTTGATATAAGCGCTGCCATCCGCCCATTGATAGGCACGGGGCAGAGGCGAATGGGCGTCGTTTTCATGAAAACGTTCGCAGGGGACAACCTGATGCTCAACATCGCGGTACAAGGCTTCCAATTTCGGCGCGCAGTTTTCCCAATTGTCGAGGGCAGCTTGCAGGGTGGGGGCTATATTATTCGCTTCGCAGCAACGGGTCAGGTCTTTCGAAACAACGACCAGTCGGCCGTCGCGTGTGTCATTTTTCAGCGTCGCGAGTTTCATAGGGTTCCCATCTTTTATTGAAAACGGATAGTGCGCCGGAACGGCTCAACAATCAACATGCACGATTAATGTTCGTCGCGCGCCTTTTCATGCAGCCATGCAGCATGTTGCGGAGCCTTTTTGGTGCGGCTCCATTCTTCAAGCATTTCTGGGGCCACGCGGCGCAGCTCCTTCATCTCTTCCTCGGTCCCGATGTCACAGGCAATCTCCAGCCGGTGCCCATTGGGGTCGAAGAAATAGATGGATTTGAAAATGCCGTGATGGGTGGGGCCCAGCACTTCAAGGCCTTCCGCCTCCGCATTGGCCTTGGCGGCGAGCAGTTCCTCAAGTGTATTCACCTTGAATGCAATATGCTGCACCCAGGTAGGCGTGTTGGGGTCCTTGCCCATTTCCGGCTGCTGCGGCAGTTCGAAAAAGGCGAGGATATTCCCGCCGCCCGCATCGAGAAAAATATGCATGTAAGGATCATATTCACCGGTTGACGGCACTTCATTCTCGGCAAAGGCGACGTCGAAATCCATGCCCATGACGCGTTTGTAAAATTCCGCCGTTTCCTTCGCATCCTTGCAGCGATAGGCGACATGGTGGATGCCGGAGAGATTGGGCGCAGAAGTCATTCTGCAGGTTCCTTTGCATCGACGTCAAGCACACCGCGTGCAACTTGATCGCGTTCAATGCTTTCGAACAGCGCTTTGAAATTCCCTTCGCCAAACCCGTCATCACCTTTGCGCTGAATAAATTCAAAGAATACAGGCCCGATTTGCGGTTCGGCAAATATCTGCAGCAGAAGCCGCGGCTGGCCACCTTCCGTGGTGCCATCGAGCAGGATACCACGACTTTGCAGCGCGCTGGCATCCTCGCCATGGCCGGGCAGACGCTCATCAAGCATCTCGTAATAAGTGTTCGGCGGCGCGGTCATGAACGGAACGCCGAGTGTCTTGAGCCGGTCCCAGCAGGCGATCAGGTCATCGCAGATGAGGGCAATATGCTGAATACCTTCGCCGTTAAACTCGCGTAGGAATTCCTCAATCTGGCCTTTGCCGCCTTCACCCTCTTCGTTGAGAGGAATACGGATTTTCCCATCAGGCGCGGTCAATGCCTTGGACGTCAGGCCGGTATATTCGCCTTTGATGTCGAAGAAGCGGATCTCGCGGAAGTTGAACAAAGTTTCGTAATAGTCCGCCCAATATTTCATCCGCCCACCATAAACATTGTGGGTGAGATGATCGATAATGTCGAAGCCGGCACCGATAGGGTTGCGGTCTACGCCCGGCAGATATTCAAAGTCGATGTCATAGATGGACAGCGCATCACCGCGCTCTTCATCGGCATAGCGATCAACCAGATAGAGGATAGCTCCACCAATACCGCGGATCGCCGGGATATGCAGTTCCATAGGTCCCGTCTCCACGCTCACTGGCTCCGCACCTTTTTCCAGCAGATGATCATAAGCCTTGCGCGCATCTCTCACGCGAAAGGCCATGCCGCAGGCCGATGGGCCATGTTCGCGTGCGAAATACCAGGCTGCCGATTTTGGTTCATAATTGATGATCAGGTTGATTTGCCCTTGGCGCCACAAATGCACGTCTTTTGAGCGATGCTGCGCAATGCGGGTAAAGCCCATGACTTCAAAAACCGGTTCCAGCACGCCTTTTTCGGGCGCGCAAAATTCTACAAATTCAAAGCCATCAAGGCCGGCCGGGTTTTCAAAAAGATCAGCCATGGATGCATTCCTTACGTGTAAGAGAAATATAGTTACAAATGAAACTATAGCGGAGGCGCAGCGATTAATCAAGGCCGACAAAGCGGTCAATCGTGACTTGATCCCTGGAGGCTAAATCGCCAAATGGCAGAAATCAAAGTTAAAAGAGGTGCGAGTAGTGATCCAGAAGATCAAAATCTTGATCGAATCATCCCTGTTTCAAAATGCCATCATGGCGGTGATTGTCGTCAACGCCATTGTTATCGGGCTGGAAACATCGGCCGAAGTGATGGCATCATTTGGCCCGTTTCTGGTCATGCTGGACCAGATCGCCATTACCATTTTTGTGATCGAAATTCTCCTCAAGCTGTTGGTTTATCGCTTGCAGTTTTTCCGCAGCGGCTGGAATAATTTCGACTTTGTCATTGTTTCCGCTGCGCTGCTGCCATTGGGCGGAAATTTCGCAATTCTGCGCGCGCTTCGCATTGTCCGGGCTTTTCGATTGGTTTCCGCCATGCCCAAAATGCGTCAGGTGGTGCAGGGACTACTTTCCGCCATTCCGTCGATGGGGTCGGTCATCCTGTTGCTCGGCCTGATTTTCTATGTGGCCTCGGTGATGGCGACAAAATTATTCGGCGCTTCCTTTCCGCAATGGTTCGGTTCGGTCGGCGCATCGCTTTATTCGCTGTTCCAGATTATGACGCTGGAAAGCTGGTCGATGGGCATCGTCCGTCCAATCATGGAAGTCTATCCATGGGCCTGGGCGTTTTTCGTGCCCTTTGTGCTGGTGACCTCCTTTGTTGTGCTGAACCTGTTTATCGCGATCATCGTCAACGCGATGCATGAGGAAGCGGACGAAGAACAAAGTGCGCAGCGAGATATCATATTGGATGAGATACGCGGATTGCGGCAAGAAGTAGCAGCGCTGCGGGATTCAAGGACTAGCTAAATCGCTGCCCCAGCTCAAACATGGCAACGGCCGCTTTGGCTGCTTCCCCACCCTTGTCTTTCTGTCCTTTGTCCGCACGGGCAAGGGCTTGTGCTTCATTCTCGACCGTGATGATTCCGTTTCCAATCGCTGCCCCGTCGAGTGTCAGAGCCATGATACCGCGGGCGCTTTCATTGGAGACGATTTCAAAGTGATAGGTTTCCCCGCGCAGCACGACACCCAGCGCGACAAAGCCGTCATATTCTCCGCTATCGATAGCAAGGGAGATGGCGCCGGGTACTTCCAGCGCACCGGGGACGGTCAGCATCTCATGCTCATGGCCAGCTGCTTCCAAAGCAGCCTTGGCGCCATCCAATAGCATGTCATTCAAATGGTCATAAAAACGCGCTTCAACAATCAGAAATTTGGCCATTATGCGGTCTCCAGTTCTTTGGTCGCATCCGGCGTCGGTATTGCCCGCTGCCCAACAATGCGGAGCCCATAGGCATCGAGCCCGACAAGGTCATGACTGGTATTGGACAGTAATTCCATATCGCTTACGCCCAACTCGGTAAGGATCTGCGCCCCAACGCCATAGTCGCGCAGTTGATCCATATCCGCCGGTTTCTCGCCTTTCAGCCTGGCGACCTGACGGGAATAGAAATCCGGTATCCGCGGGCTGATAAAGACGATGATGCCGGAACCGGCTTCACCAATAATCTTCATGGATTCAGCCAGTGTCCCGCTATGCGCTCCGGTCTTGCCAAACACGTCGCTAAAAATCGCGGTGGCGTGCATGCGAACCAAGGTCGGGCTTTCCGGATCGACATGGCCTTTTTGCAGGACAATCTGTTCCGATTCGGTGGCGGTGTTGAAGAAAGTAATCGCCTTCCACTCGCCGCCCCAGCGGCTTTCAAATGTCGCTTCAGCCCGCTTCTGCGCAAGATGGTCATGGCGCAACCGGTAAGCGATTAGATCGCGGATCGTGCCGATTTTCATGCCGTGATGCTGGGCAAATTCGATGAGATCATCTAGCCGCGCCATTTCGCCATCGTCCTTCATGATCTCGCAGATTACTCCGGACGGGTTGAGCCCTGCGAGCCGCGACACATCGACCGCCGCCTCGGTATGGCCAGCGCGCACCAGCACACCGCCATTGCGGGCCTGTAGCGGGAAGACATGGCCCGGCGTCACAATTTCACTTTTGTCCTTGGTGCCATCAATCGCCACAGCCACAGTGCGGGCGCGGTCAGCCGCTGAAATGCCGGTGGTCACACCATCGCGCGCTTCAATCGAGATGGTGAAGGCCGTCTCGTGCGCGGTCCGGTTATTCTGGCTCATCATATCAAGGCCGAGCTCCTCGACCCGGTCCCTTGCCATTGCCAGGCAGATCAGCCCGCGACCATATTTGGCCATGAAGTTGATCGCATCGGGCGTTGCCATTTGCGCCGGAATGATAAGATCGCCCTCATTCTCCCGGTCTTCGTCATCGACCAGGATATACATACGCCCGTTGCGTGCCTCGTTGATAATCTCCTCGGCCGTAGCCATGACGCTGTTGCCGCCGCTTGCGAGATATTTCTCCAGCTTGCCCAATGTTTCGGCCGTCGGATTCCAGTCCGACTCGCCCAGCCGCCGCAGGCTGTTCGCGTGAAGGCCGGCCGCGCGGGCCAAGCCAGCGCGCGTTTCCTTGCCGGAATCGATCAATTCAATCAGTTGCTCTATCAATATCTTGCTCATCGGTGCAGCCTTATCTATTCACTATGTGGCGCTGCTATCACATTATAATGTGATCCGTCCAGAGCTTTATCACATCAAATGTGATAGGGTTTTGATGATTTCGGCCAGTTTATACAGGTTCGACACAGAATCGCTGCCAAATTTTTGCCCTTATGTCCGACATCAATGTGATGACCAATGTGTTCGATATCTGGTTCTAATAACATATGAGAGATGCTGTAGGAAAGCTGAGAAAGGCCCTATTGAGCATCACAACTTTCACAAAAAGCCTCTCAATTCGCCCACAAACTGTTCGAACTGGTCATGGTGCAGCCAATGGCCTGCATCATCAAATTCCTTCACCGACACATTGTCACCGAAATATTGGATGCGCCCGTCCTTTTCCGGATTGCTTGCCCAGCTGTCAGCGCCGTAATGCAATTGGGTGGGGCAACTGATATTGCGCCACAGCTCATGGATATTGTCTTGTGAGAGATCAATCGAATCCCAATGCTGCACATAGGGATCGAATTTCCAGCTATAGCTGCCATCCTCGTTGCGGATAACCGCATGGGTCGTCAAATGCCGGGCCTGTTCGTCGGACAGGTGGCCATTGGCTTCCTGCATCCGTTTGAGCGCATCTTCAAAAGTCGGATAGCGCTTGACTTGGCGTCCGGCGGCTTTGCGTTTTTCTTCTATGCTATTTCTAACACGCTGCAGCTGTCCGATCTTCTCGCGCTCGGCCAGCATTTCCGGGCCGGGGCCAAGTCCTTCAATGGCGACCAGCTTACGCACCGTATCGGGATAGAGGCCGGTGTAGCGCAGGGCGATATTGCCGCCCATGCTGTGCGCAACAATCGTCACCGGGGACAGATCAAGCTGGTGGATAAGCTGCGCAAGATCAGTGACCATTGCCATCGTTGTGTAGTTGCCGTCGGTGCTCCACTGGCTGTCGCCATGACCGCGAACGTCTGGGGCAATGATATGCCAATCATCACGTAGTTCCTGGGCAACCCAGTCCCAGTTGCGGCAATGATCCTTGCCGCCGTGAAGCAGGATCAGTGGTGGTTTTTCGGTATTGCCCCAATCAGCATAATGCAGCCTCAGCCGCTGAGAGAAATAGCTATGCGAAGCAGGGCCAACCAGATCCATCTTTGTTTTTCCTCGGAATAAAAAATATTTGGCGGGTCTATAAACCGCCAATTAGGTGTTTGTCGAAGGATGTTTGCGGCGGAGTCGGTTCTTAACGGCGCCGTTCCATTTCATTTCAAGCTTGGGCTTTGTAATCGGTTGTAAGCTCATCCGAGTTCTGCGATCATTTGATCAATGAAAGAACCCGCCGCTAACAAATTCACGCATTCTCATGTAGTTTTGGAGGATGGAACAGTTGCCTTCAAATGCTCGGCAGATCAAGATATCTGGCCGTGGCTGGCCTTGCATCCATTTGATCCCATTGTCGTCCAGACTGTTAACTACTGGGCATCTGTGGAGACCAGCACTGCACGCGGAACTTGGGATCCCACCAAATGGTCTGCCTTAACTCAATCGGATTGGACTTGCGGGAAATCTGGTGCCAATCATCCCACCCATGGCGTTGCGGATTTGATAAAGGAGGGAGAAAATCTACGCTTTCAACTGACGTTCTTCGACAAATATGGCTCGCTGGTCTACCGCATGAGTGGTATCGGTGTTGTGTTTCAAAATCGGGATTTTGAATCATGGCGAGATAAAGCAAAACAGCAAATCACTGCACCGGTTATGGCAGAAGATTTTCAATATGCGCCCGCAAACCTGGTTGGGGTTGGATCACAAAATGAGAGCTTCCTGTCGCCGTTGATCGATCACCACAATCCTTCTGCGCAAGCCTTGATCACAAAAGAAAACGGGTTCCCACCCGAACACCCTTTTCTCAGCGGTTCGGGTGATCATGTCAATTCAACACATTTGGCCGATGTCGCCAGACAATTTTTGAACCTCGTGCTCGATGGGCGGCCACGCTTGATTATCGGGGGTGAAATGATCTTTAAACGCTATGTGGAATTGGGACTGCCATTCCACATAGCGCTGACCCAGGAAGACCGTTCGCAAAATACAATCTCGATGGCTGTTCAGCAGAGCGATCATCTGTGCGCAACAATTACACTGAAATATTCGCACGAGCAATAAAGGCTGAGACGATGTAGGCTAATGCGCCGAGCAGGAACGAAGTAGCTGAACAAACTCAATGGAGCGGAACACCCGCCACTGTGATCCGGTTCAAGTAGCGCCGATGGCCTTGATAGTCGTTCAGCGCATAATGCCAGGTCGAGCGATTATCCCACATGGCAAGGGTGCCTTCCTCCCATTGCAGCCGGAAATGAAATTCGGGCTTCGCGATATGGGCGTAGAGTTCGGCCAACAGAGCCTTGCTCTCGTTCTCTTCCATATCGACAATGTTCAGCGTGAAGCCTGGATTGACATAGAGACCCTTTGCGCCGGTCTCTGGATGGTTGAGCACCACCGGGTGTATAGCCTCTTGAACGGCGGATTCGGTATTGCCGAAACGCCCACCAAATTTCTTTTGATAGTCACTGTCTTTACCGAAAATATGGGCATTGCCATGACGGGCTCTCAGGCCGTCGAGCCGCTTCTTCATGGCATCGTCCAGCGCTTCATACGCCGCGTGCATGCCTGCAAACAAGGTGTCACCGCCGCTGGGTGGGATTTCCAACGCATAAAGGATTGATCCCATAGCAGGGATCTCGTCATAGCTGTGATCTGTGTGCCAACCGCCACCAATGTTCATTTCCTGATCGGGTTCTTTGAGAACCTTGGCAATCTGCGGATAGCCTTCGACCGGGGTGAAAAAGCGATTAATATCAATATCGTTCCAACGCTCTGCAAACGCGATATGGTCTTCCGGGGTCAGCTGCTGGTTTCGGAAAAAAAGGGCCCCGGAGTTGAAGAATGCCTCACGGATTTCGGCGAATTCGTCATTGCTTAAGGACGTTAGATCGACACCCTCGACCATTGCACCAACGGCTTCGCTCGCTTTCGTTATTTGCATTTTTCCCCCTGCGAATCTTATTATCAGATAGGTATATAGCCCATTTCTGTGATATTAGGTTGAACAATTACGACAAGGAGTATGAGCCATGACTGACACCAAATTGAATCGCCGCCAGATGCTCGCTGCAGGCGCAGCTACGGGTATTGCACTAACCGCTTGTCAGTCAGTTGCGGCGCAGGGGGATTCAGACCTGTCCGGCAAATCGGTCTTGATCACCGGTTGTTCCTCCGGTTTCGGCTATCTAGGTGCGCTGCACTATGCGGCACAGGGGGCAAAGGTTTTTGCCACCATGCGCAATATGCCGCGCGCAGAAGCAGATGCCTTAAAGGCCGCAGCGAAAGATGGTGCTGATCTGACCGTGCTGGAACTCGATGTGCTATCGGATGAATCAGTTGCCAAAGCGGTGGCAGAGGCAGAGCGGTTGAATGGTGGCGCTCTGGATGTGATCGTCAACAATGCTGGTATCGGCACGGGTGCGCCGGTCGAATTGCAGGATGTCGAGGCGACTCAACTGTTGTTCGAAACCAATACTGTTGGACCGCACAGGGTAGCGCTAGCGGCTTTGCCGAAAATGCGGGCCAGGAAAGCCGGACTGATTATCAATGTGTCGTCCCAACTTGGCCGCGTGATGGTGCCGGGCATGGGGCTCTATTCGTCAACGAAGTTCGCGCTGGAATCGATGAGTGAGCAGATGGCATATGAGCTCGTGCCGCATGGTGTGGATGTGACGGTTGTGCAGCCCGGCGGCTACCCGACCAAAATCTGGGCGAATGGCAACAAGTTAACCGGACCGATGCTGGAACGGGCAACAGACGAACGCAAAGCGGCCTATCCGGAACTGGTGGCCGGGGCGCTGCGCGATGGCGGCGGTTCAACAGATCCCATGGATGTGCCGCGCGCGATTGCCGGATTGATTGCAATGAGCCCAGGCAAGCGGCCATTGCGTGTTCCGGTTCATCCGGGCCGCAAACCCCAAACCGCGATCAACGAGGTCAGTGCTCAGACCCAGGTGGCCATGCTGGGCAATTCGCCCTTTGGCCCCTGGATCAAGGATGTGCATGGACGCAGCTGATCAGGCGTTAACCGCCGCACCTGTTTCTTTTACCAGCAATAGCGGCGCCATGTAGAAGATCAAAAAGACCAGGTTAGGGATCACATTGGCTGCGTTGCCAGATGCGACTGAAGCACTGCTGTCGATCACAAACCAGGTCAGGAATACATAGATGGACCCGCGCCGGATCAGCGCATTGCCCTGTTCGACACCAGGTGCTGAGATGAACAGATACATGGCGCCAAGACCACCGAATACACCGCCGGCAATCGCCATGGCCAGTTTGGACTCCGGTGTCGTCAGACCCGCGACGCCATCGCTTCCTGATGATGCCAGATTGAAAAACATGTCATTCATACCGGTAAAATCGGTCACGCCAGCCAAGGCAAACAGGACGGCCGTAATGATCGAAAAGGCGCCGATGATGCGCATGGCGCGAGCAGCAACTGTGGGTGACATAATCTATCTCCTTGTTGAATCTCGCTAAGCAAACCCGATGCAGATAGTGAAAACAATTACCCCATAGGTAAGTGCGTCTCTTGTGCTGCGCTGGCATGATGCAATAACACTGTTAGAAGGAGACGGAGATGCAGACAGAATTTGGCAGCATTTTGAAGGAATGGCGCAAAGTCCGCCGGTTCAGTCAGCTTGATCTGTCGCTGGAAGCCGACATGTCGGCGCGCCATCTCAGCTTTCTGGAATCTGGCCGCTCCAACCCAAGCCGAGCCATGGTTTTGCGGCTTTCGGAAGCTCTGAAACTGCCGCGTGGTACGGCTAATCAGGCGCTAAATGCAGCGGGTTTCGCGGCCATTTATCCCAGCCTGCCAGATGATGCGCCGGAACTCGCGCCGGTTCATCAGGCGATCGCGACTATGCTCGACCATCATGATCCCTATCCCGGCATCGCGGTGGATCGGCACTGGAACGTTGTGCGCTCCAACAAGGGGGCAGGGATGCTGTTAGCGCTGGCGAATCCAAGCGAGACGGTCAACCTCATGGAGATATTGATCAAAAGCGCCGAGATGGATCTCATTGAAAATTGGGATGAGGTGGCGATGCTATCGCTGACCCGCCTTCGCACCGAAATATTGGAGCTTGGCGGTGATGAGAAACTGTCCGCCTTGATGCAGCGTGTTTCTGATCTGGACCGCGTGAAAAATGCTGATCTGGCCTCCATCAATCTCAATCAGGCGGTAATTCCGACCATCTTGCGGGTTGGTGAGAACCGCCTGTCACTCTTTTCCACTATCGCGCAATTTGGGTCCGTGCAGGACACGCAGGCGGGTGAAACGCGGATTGAACTGATGTTCCCAATGGACGATGAAACCATTCAGTTTTTTGAAAGGTAGTCGCTGCCATTGCTTGCTATGCTGGGTTCGTCGCGGAGTGGAGTTTTTAAGTATGTTGAAGATGCGTTGGCTGGCGCTGCCGTTATTGGCTCTCGCCGCTTGTACAACCGGCCCCGATCTTAAGGATAATCGGAAAAATTCCAGCATAACCAACGCAGAGCCTGTGCCAGAAAACAGGGTCTCAGCCGCAAATCTTGCGAAATGGCTTGAGGATAATGCCAGTTGGTATGCGGCGGTTGAGCCATTTCAGATCATCGGTGAAAAAGGCGCGGGCGTCTATTATGTTGGTACCCGGGGTCTTGCCATGTTCTTTATCCCGACGCAGGATGGCCACATCGTGATTGATGGCGGCATGCCTGACCAGGGCCCGCTAGTGGCCGAATCCATTTCCAAGCTGGGCTATGACCCCAAGGACATAAAGATCCTGCTTAACAGTCACGCTCATCTCGATCACTCCGGCGGGCTTGCGGACCTGAAGGCCATGAGCGGCGCGCAGATGATCGCCAGTGAAGGGGATCGCTCCGCATTGGAAGGTGGCTTTTATCTGGGATCGGAAGAGACTGAATTCCTTTATGCGCCGCCGGTGAAAGTGGATCGGATCATCGCCGACGGTGAAACTGTGAGCCATGGCGGCGTAACGCTGACCGCTCATCTTACGCCGGGTCATTCGCGTGGCTGTACAACCTGGACCATGGACGTTGTTCAGGGTGGAAAGACTTACGAGGTGCTGTTCTTCTGCTCCGCCACTGTCGCTGCGAACCGGCTAGTCAGTCCGCCGCAATATGAAGGCATAGTGGATGACTATCGTACCACCTTTGACAAGACACGCGATTGGACGCCGGATATATTCCTCGCCAACCATCCAGGTTTCTTCGGCATGAAAAAGAAGCGGGAACAGCAAAAAGCGGGCAATGCACTCGCCTTTGTCGATGATCAGGCTTTTGGCAAGGTCATCACGCGCCTCGAAATTTGGTTCAACGATGCCCTGAAGAAGCAGATGGAGGCTGCAGCGCCCTGATTCAGTTTGACCATGGATGATTAGTCAAAATGGGACTTGCGGAACGACTTGCCGAGCACCTAACCTCGCCCGATCACAGGAAGAAGGATTCTAAATGGCAAACGCAAAACAGGTTATCGAGAAATTCTGGGAGATCCAGAATGATCATGACTATACGAAGCTCAGTCCCCTCTTTGCCGACGATGCCGTTTTTGAAGATCCCGCCATCGGGCGTGTAGAGGGCAAGCCTGCCATAGAAAAATTGCTCGCCGGATTGACCAAGGAACTGGCAGAGAAAAAAATGCACTTTGAGGTGCTGGAAATTGCCGGTGATGAGCATGTCGCCTGGTCCCGCTGGCTCTGGAAAAGGCCTGAAGGCGATATCGAAGGGGTCGGACTATATAAGGTCGCCGATGGCCAGTTGGTTTCCTATCGCGACTTTTATGCAGTGCCGGAAAGTTAGTCTGCCGTAGCCCTTTTCATTCCTTTGGTTGAATATCTTCAGGATAGGGATTGCGTGAAATCAGACCCCATGAGCTGTTGTTCGAAAGGCTTTGTCGTGCGTCGATTTCGATCAGCAATTCCTTGGTCTTGATGATATCTGCTCCGACTGCGGATGATAAAGTCTCGATGCTACGCCACTTATATTTTTCCCCGCGCAGCAATAAAATCAAACGCTCTTTTCGTTTGTCGTCCAGCCGATACTCGCGCCGCTTGGCCAGCCAATGGGTCAGAAATACGGTCGCAAGCGATGCTATCGCGCCGACCACGGCACCGATCAGAACGGCTATTTCTGCACTAACGGTCATTCCGGTTCCTCCAATTTCTGATCAGGGATTAAGCCGCTTCAGAGTGTTTTTCATTTCTGATTCAATGTCACCAATCAAGCTTGCTGCATCCGGTACTCTGGATATCATACCGACAGATTCACCGATACCGATATGTGCTCTGTTAAAATCAGCCTGACGCACACCTTCATCATAGGCCGCACGGCCTTCCTCTGGATTGTCTTTCAACAGGTCGATCCGGTCTTCCCATTGTTGGTACAGGTCGTTTCGGATAGCTCGAAAATCAAAAGACTCGGGCCAGTTTTTCCGCCGCAAAACATCAAAGACCGAGCTGCGTGCTGTATTATCGCCATCTGTTTCGATCGCAATGTCCTTGGCTTTCGGATTAGCAAGACATTCACTGGTAGCCCAAAACCGGGATCCCATCATCGCGCCATCTGCGCCCAGCACCATCGCCGCCGCGAGGCCGCGGCCGTCTGCAATGCCGCCAGCGCCCAGCAAAAGGGTTTCTGGCGCATGGACGGCAAGCCAGTCTGCGGTTTCCGAGATGAAGGATATAGTCCCTCTGCCCCGATCTTGGGTCGCGCCATGTCCGCCGGCTTCGGTACCCTGCGCAACAATGATTTTCGCGCCGGCCTCAATCGCCACCGGCAGATCGGTCAGCGAATGGATCTGGCATATCAGCGTCGCGCCCGCTTGGAGAATTCGTTCAGAAAATGGCCGGGGATCGCCAAAGGACAGCATGACCGCAGCGGGACGATGATTATCGATCAACCAATCCAGCGCGTCAGAATTTTCGGCCAGCTTCCAACTGATGAATCCGCAACCGAGACGTCTCATCGCCGCAGCGTCATCTTTGAGCGCGTCGACCGCGATCTCATATTCCCGGCTGGTCCATTCAAGATCACCATAGCCGCCGCCGACTAGTCCCAATGTTCCGGCCCGCGCGCAAGCTGAGGCCAGTGCGCCGCCAGAGGCCAAAGCCATTGGTGCAAGAGCCAGCGGTATCTTGAGATCGAAATAATCGGCAAAGCGAGTCACTCTTGCTCCTAAAAAATGCGATAATCGTTTCGGCGATCTTGCTGCCAATGGTGTGCTCTAAAAGTCTATTGCCAGTCCCTTATGCTCCCAATCTCCATACCGGGTGGGGCCGTTTTTCTCCAAAATCTCGTCGGCTTTCTCAAGCGGATCGGGTTCCGGAACTGGAGGATTTTTGGACAGATGGGCAGGCGGTTTGACATTGTCGGGACGTTCTCCCGGCTGACGAGAGTCAGATTTTCTATTATTCTCGGCCATATTTTCTATTTTCCACAATTTGAAAAACCCCGCCTCAGCACCTATATTGAGGGAGAAACCAACATAATCAAGCGAGTAGATCTATGAATTTTCTGAAGACCACCATGTTGCTGGCCGCTTTGACAGCTTTGTTCATGGTTATGGGTTTTTCGCTTGGTGGGCCACGTGGGGCGATATTGGCGCTCTTGGTTGCGGCGGGTATGAACCTCTTCACGTACTGGAATGCCGACAAAATCGTGCTGAAAATGCATAAGGCGGTCGAGGTGGATGCGAATAGTCATCCGGAATTTTATACGGTGGTACAGCGCTTGGCGCAGCGGGCGCAGCTCCCCATGCCGAAAGTTTACATTGTCGATCAGGCACAGCCAAATGCCTTTGCGACCGGCCGTGACCCTGAACATTCGGCGGTCGCCGCAACAACCGGGCTGCTCAATATGCTTAGCTATGACGAGATTGAAGGCGTGATGGCGCATGAACTTGGCCATGTGAAAAACCGCGATACGCTTATTATGACTATGGTTGCGACCATTGCCGGTGCGGTGTCGATGCTCGCCAATTTCGGCCTGTTCTTTCGCGATAACCGCGGACTAGCTGGCATTTTGGCGGTGTTCATTGCCCCCTTTGCTGCGATGATCGTGCAAATGGCGATTAGCCGCACTCGCGAATATGGCGCCGACCGTTCAGCAGCCGAGATTAGCGGCAAGCCGCTTGCGCTCGCGTCCGCCTTACACAAGATTTCGGGGCAGGCACAACGCATCGCCAACCCGGTGGCACAGCGCAATCCTGCTGCTGCGCAGCTTTATATTGTGCCATCTGGCGTAAAGCAGATGTTCTCTACCCACCCTGCAACGGAAGATCGCATCGCGGCACTGCAGGATATGGCGCAGGGCGGTGGATCGGATGGCTGGTCGAACAATGCCGATGAAATTGGTGATATGGGCCGGTTGAGGGGCGGTTCAAAAGGCCGGCGCAGCGCACTTGATCCGACACGTAGGCATTAGTTTGATCTTGCTCCGGACTTGATCCGGAGGCTTGATCCTGAGGCTGGGGCGTCTATGGGGATTCTCTGCGTTATCCGCGATGGATTCCGCATCGAGTGCGGAATGCAAAAAAATGAATAGCAAAAGCTCTTCCAAAATTCCTGGCTTGTCTGCGCGCATGGCGGCGCTGCGATTATTGGACGCTGTGTGCCGACGTGGTGAAACGCTGGATCAAGCCATGGCAGCGGCAACCACCAAATTGGGCAATCCGTCTGACCGTTCACTGGCCCACAATATAGCGGCCAATGTTTTGCGCTGGATGACCGCGCTGGACGTCATGATCGACAGCGCGACCAGAAAACGCCTGCCTGACGACGCGAAAGCGCGGATGGCGTTGCGGATTGCATTGGTACAGGTCTTAGTGCTTGAAACCCCCCAGCATGCAGCGATTGCGACCGCTTTGCCGCTGGTTCATGGTGGACCAAGACGATTGGTGCACGGCGTCTTTTCCACCGTGATGCGCGGCGTGGAATCGGGTAAATTGGCACTGCCGGAATATCCCGAGATTCCTGGCGAAACACTAGATCGCTGGACCCATCATTGGGGAGAGGAAGTGGCCACCTCCGCCGGACAGGCATGGGCGGCCGCGCCGCCACTGGATATCAGCTTCAAAGCAGATGGTAATAGCGCGCTGGAGGGTGAGAAGCTGGCACCCCGGCATATGCGCATGCATCCCAACGTTTCTGTGACTGAACTGCCTGGCTTTGCCGATGGCGCCTTTTGGGTGCAGGATCTCGCGGCCTCTCTGCCCGCAAGACTTTTGGGTGAGGGCAAAGATCGAACTGTCCTTGATTTATGCGCTGCGCCAGGCGGCAAGACGATGCAGCTTGCTGCGGCTGGTTGGAAGGTCCTGTCAGTTGATAGCAGCGCCAAGCGCATGGAGCGGTTCAAGGATAATCTGACGCGGACCAATCTCGATGCAGAGGTCGTGATTGCCGATCTAATGAAATGGGAGCCCGCCGAACCGGCAGATGCTGTTCTGCTGGACGCTCCCTGTAGCGCAACTGGTATTTTCCGCCGCCATCCCGATGTGCTCCATTGCATTGGATCACGCCAGATAGCCGATCGTGCGGATGTGCAAGCGCTATTGCTCGACCGGGTCGCGCCATGGGTCAAACCAGGCGGCGTACTGGTCTATGCCGTCTGTTCGCTGGAACCGGAGGAAGGCGAAGACCAGGTCGAACAATTTTTAGAGAAACATGAGGGTTTCGAGGCCATGGCCATCGCCAATGACGCGCTTCCCAGCGGCATAGTTGTGAACGAAAATGGATATGTACGGACATTGCCAACCATGTTGACCGAAAAGGGCCATATTGACGGATTTTTTGTCTCGAAATTACGCCGAAAAGGCTGACCCGACGATAAAATTAAGCCTGTCCCCAAATTGTCCACAGGCCATTGGGATTTCTGCCGAATCGCGCCTTGCGGGTGCTCTGTAAAAATCCTAAACGCAGGATCGCAAAGGAACCGTCATGACTACCACTTCCCAATCCGGCTCGATCCGTATCGCTCCTTCCATCTTGTCCGCTGATTTTGCGCGTCTCGGTGAAGAAGTTCGCGCGATTGATGAAGCCGGCTGCGACTGGGTTCATGTCGACGTGATGGATGGTCATTTCGTTCCCAATATCACCATCGGTCCCGGCGTAGTCAAAGCCTTGCGGCCGCACAGTGAAAAACCATTTGATGTTCACTTGATGATTTCGCCGGTTGACCAATTCCTGGAAGATTTTGCGGCAGCGGGAGCGGATATTATTTCTTTTCATCCCGAAGCCGGTCCTCATCCGCATCGCACGGTTCAGACTATCCGGTCGCTCGGCAAGCAGGCCGGACTTGTGCTTAATCCCGCAACACCGCTTGATGTTCTGGATTATCTTATCGATGATCTGGATCTAATACTCGTGATGAGCGTTAATCCCGGTTTTGGCGGTCAGAGTTTTATCGACAGCCAACTGCGCAAGATCGAAGCTATCCGGAAGCGTATCGACGCAACGGGCAAGGACATCCGGTTGGAGGTTGATGGGGGAATTGATCGCAATACGGCGCCCCAGGCGATTGCCGCTGGCGCCGACACGCTCGTCGCTGGCACCGCCACATTCAAAGGCGGGCCGGATCACTATGCCGCAAATATTAGCGCTCTGAGGGGTGAATGAGCGGAAATCGGCCTGAATCAGATAATCCCGCTGACGATCGCGCCAATGACCCTGGAAGTGGGGTTGAACGCTACAGCGGGGAAGAAAGCGTGGCGCCGGAAGGTCGCAGTCTGACCATTCGTTCGAGCGGCGATCGCGGACAGTCTCTCGCCGAACAGACGGCTTTGCTCTATTATCGCATGACCTGGCGAATGCCGCTGCATCGGCTCAGGCTATCCGGAAAGCTGCCTTTGCGATTGCTGGCCGTGCCGGTTGACCCAGTGGACGGTGACAGGGTTCAGGGCACAGCGGTGCGCGCGGGATATTTTTTGTTTCGCGGCCTCAAAAAGAAGCTGGAGGGCATTGATTTCTCCGATCTGAAATTGCCGCCTGCTTTTGAAGACTATGTCCATCGGTTCGTTTGGCTGCGCGATCTGGATACTGCGGCATCACGGGATCAGGCTGTTCCGGTGGCAGAAAAACTGATGGAAGAATGGCTCGATGCCAATGGCAAAAAAATCCGGCAGCCGGCTTGGCGGCCGGATAATTGCGGTTGGCGGCTGTTGATCTGGGCAAGTCACGCGCCCCTGATCCTGTCTTCGAACGATTTGATTTACCGTTCCAAGGTGTTGAACAATATCGCGCGCACCGCGCGGCACCTTGATCGCACAGCAGATAAAGCCACCTCCAGCCTGGGCCGCCTAGTCGCGTGGAGCGGCGTTGTGGCTGCATCGCTGCTCATTCCCGAAGGCAGGGTGCGCCGGATTGTCGGAGAAGCAGGCCTTGAAAAAGCGATGGGCGAGTTTTTCTATGCTGATGGCGGATCGGTATCGCGGTCGCCGTTAAACCAAGTTGATGCCGTCATCCTTTTGTCGATGCTGAAGCAAGTTTATTTGTCGCGCGATGAAGATGCTCCAGAATTTCTTGAAAATGCCCTGGCTCTGGCGGTGCCCCCGCTCACGGGCCTCACCCACTTCGATGGCAGCATGGGTAATTGGCAAGGCGGCGGCGCAACCTCTGCTGAACAGGTTACACAGGTTATCGAAGCGAGCGGTATTCGCGCCCGGCCGCTACGGCAGGCACGCGATTGGGGCTATCAGCGCGTATCATCGGGGCGGTCGGTACTCATTCTCGATGCAGCACCACCACCGATTGCGCGGATGGCTGTGGCTGGATGTGCGTCGACTTTGGCATTTGAGTTTTCCAATGGCGACAATCGGATCATTGCCAATTGCGGTGGTGCCGGTCTGGTCGGTGCAACCATTCCAGCGTCATTGGCGCGGGGTCTCCGAACCACCGCGGCGCACAGCACTTTGTGCATCGACAATAGCAACAGCACGTCGATCTTGCCGGATGGCAAGCTTGGCCGCGGTGTCAGCGAAGTGGAACTTTTTCGCCGGGACGTCGAAAACGCAACGCGGCTTGAAGCAAGCCATGATGGCTATGGCCGGCGTTTCGGGCTGATCCACAAGCGCTTACTGTTGATGCGATCCGACGGATTAGAGCTGCGCGGTGAGGATATGTTGATCCCGGACGGTAAAAAACGGCGACGGAAGAAAAAAGATATCGAATATGCGCTGCGCTTTCACCTTGGCCCCGATATCGAAAGCGACCTGATATCAGATGGCAAGGGTGTGTTGCTGCGCTTGAAAGATGGAAATTTGTGGCAATTCCGATCCACCGGCGGAAAAATCATGCTGGAAGATAGCGTCTGGGTTGATGGTATGGGTATTCCCCACAGCGTCATGCAGATGGTGATAACAGATACAGTGGGCAGCGGCGGCGGCGCGACCGGCTGGCTGCTCAAACATATGGGATAAAGACGATCATGACCGAGAATATTACAATCAAACGGGCTCTGCTTTCGGTGTCCGACAAAAGCGGTTTGGCGGATCTGGGCAAAGATCTGGCCGCGATGGGTGTGGCGTTGATCTCAACCGGCGGGACGGCAAAGGCCTTGCGCGATGCGGGGCTGGAAGTTGCCGATATTTCCGAAGTCACCAACTTCCCAGAAATGATGGATGGCCGTGTGAAAACGCTGCATCCGAAAGTCCATGGCGGTCTGCTGGCGCGGCGCGATGATGCGGGCCATGTCGCTTCGATGGAAGAGCATGACATTGCCGGGATCGACCTGGTGATCGTCAATCTCTATCCCTTCGCCCAGACCGTGGCCAAAGGCGCGGCGCGTGACGAGATTATCGAGAATATCGACATTGGCGGGCCCAGCATGGTGCGCAGTGCGGCGAAAAACCATGATTTCGTCACCATTGTCACCGACCCGTCGGATTACGACACATTGCTCGCGGAACTGAAAGAGAGCGGTGGCGCGACCAGTATCGATTTCCGCAAGAAAATGGCGGCCAAGGCCTTTGCCGCAACCGCCAGCTATGACGGTATGATCGCGCAATGGTTCGGTTTTGCGGATCAGCAGCAGATGTTCCCGCCGACTCTGCCGCTCACCATGAGCCAGCCGACCGAACTGCGCTATGGCGAAAACCCGCACCAGATGGCGGCGCTCTATCTGCCGGACGGTCCCTCGGCCAGAGGCATTGCACAGGCCGAACAATTGCAGGGCAAGGCGCTCAGCTATAATAATTATAACGACGCCGATGCGGCGCTAGAACTGGTCAGCGAGTTTCGCGATGGCCCGCCGACGGTGGTGATTGTCAAACATGCCAATCCCTGCGGCGTGGCAAGCGGTGACAGCATTTTGGAGGCTTATAAGGCCGCCCTCGCCTGCGACAGTGTCTCGGCCTTTGGCGGGATTATCGCGGTGAACCGGCCGCTGGACGGCGCAGCGGCCGAAGCGATGACCGGCATCTTCACCGAAGTCGTCTGCGCTCCGGATGCCGATACGGATGCGCGCGCGATTTTTGCCAAGAAGAAAAACCTGCGGCTCTTGCTGACCGGCGATCTGCCGGATCCGGCACGTGGCGGCATCGGTCTGAAGACGATAGCGGGAGGCTATCTGCTGCAATCGCGTGATAATGGCCAGATTACCGAAGATGACCTGAAATGCGTGACCAAGCGAGAGCCGAGTGCGCAAGAAAAAGCCGACTGCCTGTTCGCCTGGACCGTCGCGAAACATGTGAAATCCAACGCGATTGTCTATGCCAAAGACGGCGCTACGGCTGGCGTGGGCGCGGGGCAGATGAACCGGCTGGAATCCGCTCGTATCGCGGCGTGGAAAGCAAAAGACGCGGCGGAGAAAGCAGGCTGGAGCGAAGCGCGGACCATTGGGTCAGCTGTCGCTTCTGACGCCTTCTTCCCCTTCGCCGATGGCCTGATGGCGGCAGTTGAAGCGGGTGCAACCGCTGTGATTCAACCCGGCGGTTCCATCCGCGACGACGAGGTTATCGCAGCGGCGGACGAAGCAGGGCTCTCGATGCTGTTCACTGGAATGCGCCATTTCCGGCATTGATTGGAAAGGGTTGACTGTGTGATTTGGTGTCCGCTTCGGGTGCAAAGACTGGGCTGATTCTTGCGCCTGTTTTCTTTTGCTGCCATTGGCCATTTTCAGCTGGATCTAGAATGCAGAGGATATCGAAAATGTCGATAACAGGAGAGTGTTTCTGCGGTAAAATAAACTATGAAGTATCAGGTGAACTTCGCGATGCAAGATCATGTCATTGTTCGCGTTGCCGAAAAGCATTTAGTTCTCAGGCGTCGGCATATGCCTTGGTTGATGCCAATGACTTCAAATGGGTAACAGGCGAGCAGCACCTTGCGACCTATGAAAGTAACCATGGGTTTGGACTGCAATTCTGCAGCAAATGTGGTTCAACGCTTTGCGGCATATTTAATGGTGCCGTTCATGGTGTGACACTTGGTTGTGTGAACGGCGACCCTCGCGTCGAAATCAGCCAACATATCTTTGTGGGTTCCAAAGCACCATGGGAACTGATTCCGGAGGGTGTGAAAACTTTTGATGAAGGGCCGCCGCCTGACGGCTCTTCCTAATATTTACTCCGGCGTCGCAGCCTGTGCATTCTGGCCATCGCCTTCTGGTGCGGCGATGATGTCACGGGTAACGCTGCCTTTGTCGACAGTGAACGTGTCGGCATCGCCAACGGAGGAGCGGATGCCGGCATCGGCGTCACCGGCTTGGCCAACGATTGCGGATTCGGTCACGCTGCGTGCCTGTGATCCGCCAAACATGGCTTCCAGGGTCTGTTGCTGCACGCCGCCGGTCTGGGGACGCGGTTGGCCGGGTTGTGGCGGGGTCAGACCGAAATCGGGTGGAATGACCAGGGGAGGCTGGCGCGAGACGGCGAATTCGTCAGGACGGTCGCGGTCAAACAGGCCGCTGGAGCCGCATGCGGATAGTCCGACCAGCGAAACCAGGCTGATACCGATAATAGATTTACGCATATTCACTTCCCTCAAAATTACTTGCCCTGCATGCACAAAGCTCTTTGGCTGGCTCTTTGCCATGGGTCAACTGTCGCCAAGCTGAATATTATCTTCGTCCGGCTTTTCGCGTATTAACAGCGCGCGTGCAAGCAGGATTACGACGCCGATGGAAATGCACGCATCCGCGACGTTGAAAATCAGGAACGGACGGAAACCACCAATATGTAAATCAGCGAAATCAGCAACATAGCCAAGCCGCGCGCGATCCAGGATATTGCCCATCGCCCCGCCGAGAACGAACGAAAGCGCAATAATGTCCCATTTCGCCTTTTCCCGCCACATCCAGATCAGCACCGCCACGGCGATCAGGCCGGTCAACGCGACCAAGGCCCAGCGCTGGAAATCGGTGGACGCGGTCAGAAAACCCATCGACACGCCGTAATTTTCCGCCCAGGTCAGGTTGAAAAAGGGCAATAATTCAATCTGGCCCTTGGCTTTCAGGTCGAGCGGAAACATCACCATATATTTGGTGAACTGGTCGATGATGAAGATCAGGAACGCGACAACAAGGCCGGCGATCCGGTATTTTGATACAGCTTCGATCATGCGTTAAGAACCCCATCACAACGGCCGCATAGCGCGCCATCTTCTTCTACATCGGGCAACAAGCGCCAGCAGCGGCCGCATTTGCTGTGCTCGGTTTTGATCACGGTGATCTCGGCACCATCTTTCACATCGGCGACGATGCAGATTTCAGAAAATTCTTCAGCCGAAAGCGACAGTTCGGACAATGGATAGGTGACTTCTGCCTCTAAGCTGGAACGGATTGTCTTTTCCCGACGCAACGGTTCGATTGCCTCGGTAATTGCCGACCGTTGTGCTGCCACAGTGTCCCATTTTTTGGACAATTCGACATCATCCCAACTGCTATCAATTTCTGGCCATTCCTTGAGGTGGATAGAATCATTTTCATCCGGGAATCGGCTTTGCCAAATCTCCTCGGAGGTAAAGACCAGCACCGGGGCGATATAGCGGGTGAGGGCGTGGAACAATATATCCATGACCGTCCGATATGCCATGCGCTTGGGATCATCCGGCGCATCGCAATAGAGACAGTCTTTGCGGATATCGAAGAAGAAGGCGCTCAGATCATCATTCACAAAATCACTCAACGCCCGCATGTAAGGTCCGAAAGCAAAATTCTCGACATGCTCGCGTAGATCAGCATCAAGGCGATGGAGTTTGTGCAGTATATAGCGTTCCAGCTCCGGCATATCGGCCACGGCGACGCGTTCACTTTCCTCAAAATCGCTGAGACCGCCGAGCATATAGCGGAACGTGTTGCGCAATTTTCGGTAGCTGTCGGTAACGCCTTTCAGGATTTCATCGCCAATCCGGTGATCTTCGGTGAAATCGACACTGGCCGCCCAAAGGCGCAGGATATCCGCGCCATTGACGTTGATAATCTTCTGCGGGTCGAGCGTATTGCCGAGCGACTTCGACATTTTCTTGCCGTTCTTGTCGAGCGTCATGCCGTGGGTCAGTACGGCCTTATAGGGCGCACGACCGCGGGTGCCGCAGGATTCGAGCAGGCTTGACTGGAACCAGCCGCGATGTTGGTCGCTGCCTTCGAGATAGAGATCGGCTGGCGTCTGGTGATCCGGCCATTTACCGCTCTCCAGCACAAAGGCATGGGTGCAGCCGCTGTCAAACCAGACGTCGAGAATGTCGGTGATGACCTCATAGTCGTCGAGGCTGTACTTGTTGCCCAGAAATTCCTGATGATCGGCATTGAACCAGGCATCGGCGCCGCCGGTTTTGAAGGCTTCGATAATCCGTTCATTGACCGCCGGGTCATTGAGATAGTCGCCGGTCTTGCGATCGACATAAAGCGCAATCGGCACGCCCCAGGCGCGCTGACGGCTGAGCACCCAGTCGGGGCGGCCTTCGAGCATGGACTGTAGGCGGCGATGGCCGCGTGCGGGCACAAAGCGGGTCTTGTCGATTTCGGCAAGCGCCACTTCGCGCAGCGTTCCGGCAACGCCTTCGGCATGGCCGACTACGGTCTTGTCTTCCTCATCCTCAATCGGCTCGATCTGGCTGGGCGCGGTGAGCGGCTCATCCATCGGGACAAACCATTGCGGCGTGCAGCGATAGATGATCTTCGCCTTGGAGCGCCAGCTATGCGGATAGCTATGCTGGAAATCATCGCTGGCCGAGAGCAGGGCGCCCGCTGCACGCAAATCTTCGCAAATCGGGCCGGTGCTGTTGACAAATTTCTTGTTGATCACCCCGCCGGCACGTTCATCCCCGCGCGGCAGCCAGTCCCAATCCTCGCGATAAACACCATCGGCATCGACCGCGAATACCGGGTTGATGCCATTGGCCTTGCACAGCTCGAAATCATCTTCGCCATGATCGGGGGACATATGGACAAGCCCGGTACCTGCTTCGGTGGTAACGAAATGCGAACCGTCGAGGAACGGGCGTGGTTTGCTGTAGAAGTCGCTGTCCGGGAAGGTGTCCGCCATCGGGTGTTTGGCGATCGCATCGACTAGCTGGGAGCCTTTGAATTTTTTTACATAGTCGGTGACAATCCGCGATGATTCTGCTCGGGGGTCAAAATGAGCTGCAAGTTCGTCGTATATTCTGGCTCCAAAATCATCGACTAACGGTTGCGCCACCAGAAAATTCTTACCCAAGAAATGAGTAACTTCTGGAGCATCAGTATATCCGATAAGTTCTGAGATTTGGAGTAATTGATACTCAACATCCGCTCCATAGGCGAGCGCCTGATTAACCGGAATCGTCCAAGGCGTGGTCGTCCAGATCACCGCATGCGCGCCGACCAGTTCCGGCGCATTCGGCGCTTCGACAATCTCAAACGCCACATCAATTTGCGTCGATGTAATATCCTCATATTCCACCTCGGCTTCGGCCAGCGCAGTTTTCTCGACTGGCGACCACATCACCGGTTTCGCGCCGCGATAGAGTTGTCCCGCTTCGGCAAATTTCAAGAGCTCTGTGACAATCGCCGCTTCGGCGTCATAATCCATCGTCAGATAGGGCTTGTCCCACTGCGCGAGAATGCCGAGCCGCTTGAATTCCTCGCGCTGGACATTCACCCATTTGTCAGCATATTCGCGGCATTCGGCGCGAAATTCGCTGGCCGGGACTTCGTCCTTATTGCGCTTTTTCTTGCGATATTGCTCCTCGATCTTCCACTCGATCGGCAGGCCGTGGCAATCCCAGCCAGGCACGAATGGCGCATCCTTGCCGAGCAGGTTCTGCGAGCGGACAACCAGATCCTTGAGCGTCTTGTTGAGGCTATGACCGATATGGATATTGCCATTGGCATAGGGCGGGCCGTCGTGAAAAATGAACTTTTCCCGTCCCTCACGCGCTTTACGCAGCTTCTCATAAAGCTCGATAGTCTGCCAGCGCTCCAAAATAGCCGGTTCCTTATTCGCAAGGCCGGCTTTCATCGGGAAATCGGTTTTCGGCAGGAAAACCGTGTCTTTATAATCGCGCTCTTTGGCGGGTGCATTATCGGTCATGATTGGCGGGGATTAGGCGAGGCAGCGCGCGGGCGCAAGCGGGATTTCATCCACGCTTTGTCGCCGCTATCCGCTAGCGAACAAGCGCCGGACCAACTGTGCTGATATCCTCGACCATGACATAGCCGTTGAAGCTTGCGGGAATGTCCGCCAACTGATCGCCATGCGTCAGTCCGCTGGTAGGATCATCGCCTTTGACCGGGCCGATTATCATCACCCGCGCGCCGACCGCTTCCATCCGCGCTAGGGTACGATTGGGCCATCCCGCAAAGGCCCATTGATAGTTAAGCGGCACCACCAATGTGCCGTCCTTGCAGCTATCGGGTGTGATGCCGAGCCAGCCCATCCATGCATAATCCTTGGTGCAGGCTTTGACGCCTGGTTTCGACCAGGACCAGATACCGGGGATCAGTATTTTCATGCGGTTCGCCGGTGCTTCTGCGCCATAAAAGCCATCGCCTTCTTTTAAAGGATCACGGCCTGCAGCCTTTAATATCGCGTAGAGTTGATCCGCCTCATCGGGGTTTTTGCTTTTGAAATTAAACAGAAAAGGTTTGAACGTCTCTGATGCGATTGCCTCTTCCACCGTTGGAATTTTCCCAATGCCCTTGCCGCGCAGGGGAAAGGTTTTGCCGCCATCGGAGGAATAGCCATAAGCCACATCAAGTGCCTTTAGCTCCGCAAGCGTCAGATCACGTGTATTGCCTTTGCCATCGGTTCGGCAGTCGACCGTCCAGTCGTGAAACAGCACCATCCTTCCGTCTTTTGTCGGTGCGACATCCACTTCGACCATATCCGCTTGCCGGTTTACCGCTGCGCGAATGGAGTGAATTGTATTTTCAAAAATCTCTCGCTTTTCCTGACCGGGGAGCATGCGAATCGCGGTGCAGTCATCTCTACCCACGCCTTTCAGATCATATATATGATGAACGCCGCGGTGCGCGATCATCTTGAGCTGACCTTCAGGATTCGGAGCCCATCGAGAGCTGTTGAGCAAAACTATGATGAGGACGACCATCCAGAGCCCGCCAAGACCCCACAACAACCTTCTCTTCATCTCAGCATGTCCTTGGCCCTGGCGCAGTCTTGTGCCATTTGCTCCATTAGCGCATCAAGATCGTCAAACTTCGCCTCCCCGCGGAGGAAATGGTGCAGTTCTACCTCGATTACCTGACCATAAAGATCCTCGGAAAAATCGAAGAAATAGGGTTCGAGCAATTCCTTGGGCGGATCGAAGGTTGGCCGTATGCCGAGATTTGCAGCCCCATTGACGACACGGCCATCGGCCAGATGCCCTTTGACCGCATAGATGCCATATTTGGGACGAAGATAATGGCCCATATCAATATTGGCCGTGGGATAGCCAAGTTTGCGGCCGTTTTTATCCCCGTGAATAACCGTACCTTCAATCGCAAAAGGGCGCGTGAGAAGTTCTGTCGCTGTTTCACAATCGCCAGCCTTCAGGGCATCGCGAATGCGGCTGGACGAGATGACTTCTGTGTCATCGCTAACCGGACCAACGGCCTTGGTCGACAGGCCGAGCGGAGCGCCCAATTGTTTCATCACTTCGATATTACCAGCGCGCCCTTTGCCAAAGGTGAAGTCCTCACCCGTGACGATGCCCGCCGCGCCGAATCGCTCGACAAGCAGCTTCTCGACAAAATCCTGGGCTGTTGTGCCCGCTAGCTCTGCAGCAAATTCAAAGACCAGCATCGCGTCAGCGCCTGCATCTGTAAACAGGCGTTCGCGCTGTTCCAGAGTGGTCAGGCGAAAGGGCGGCGCATCGGGCTGGAAATGGCGGACGGGATGCGGATCAAAGGTCGCGATGATTGCCGGTCGGCCCTCGGCCTTGGCCCAGTCAATCGCAGTTTGGGCAACCGCCTGATGGCCTTTGTGAAAGCCATCAAAATTGCCCAAAGCGATGATCGCACCGCGCAGCTCGTCCGAAATTCTGTTTTGCCCACTCAACCGCATGATTTGCGCTATTGGCCAGTTTCGGTGGTTTGTTCAACCGCTTGTTTAGGTAAATCTTTGAGCGGTATCAGGCCCTGTTGCAAAACGCGTAGGGCGTTGCCTCCCATTACAGCGCGAATTTCCGCTTCGGTAAAATCGGCATCCATCAATGCCTGGGTGATATGGACAATACCGCTGGTATCGAAGCGCGTCGTCACGGCGCCGTCGAAATCGCTGCCCAGTGCGGCATGTTCAATGCCAACCAGATCGCGGATGTGCTTGGCCGCTTTGGCAACGCTTTTAGGATCAGTATCACACATGGCTCCGGCCCAATAACCAAGACCGATGATGCCGCCAGTGGCAGCAACGCCTTTGATTTCCGCATCGCTGAGATTGCGATTGACGCCGCAAACGGCTTGCACGCCGCCATGGCTGGAAACTACGGGGCGGCGCGCTATTTTCAGAATGTCGGCCACGGTCTGGTGACTGCTATGGGCAATATCGACGATCATGCCCTTTTCTTCCAAATCGCGTACAATTTGCCGTCCAAAGTCGGTCAGGCCGCCTTTCTCTTCGCCATGCATAGAACCGGCCAATTCATTGTCGAAAAAATGAACGAGCCCCGCCATGCGCATGCCGGAATCGTAGAGCTTATCGAGATTTTCACGCTTCCCTTCTAGCGTTTGCAGACCTTCGGCAGAGAACAGCGCGCCGATCATTTTTTCGTTTTTGGATCGCGCCAATGCGAGGCCATTAACATGGTCAGAGGTACTGATCGCGACCATGGCGCCATCCGAAGCGGTGACGGTCTCGTCGAGCTTTTGGGCATGGTAGAGCTGGCGCTCCAGCAAAGAAAACCAGGTCCGGATGGGTTGCAACTGTGCGACTGCCAACAGCGTTATATTATCTGTATCAGCGCTGTTGCGATCATAATTCTGGTCTTTTGGTGTTTTGGTGACGCTGGAAAAAATCTGCAGACCGACATTGCCCTTCTGCATCCGTTTGAGATCAACATGGCCATAGTCAACCGCATCGGTAATTCGGCGTTTCCACAGCAAGGTATCGGCGTGCAAGTCGACAATCATAAGGCTATCATGCAGCTTCTGCGCTTCCGGCCGGATGATGGGCAGGGCTTTGTTGTCTGTTTTGTTGATCTGCGTTTCGATGGCGCTGGAATCATGGTTCATTTGTGGCAAAGCATCGGCCACCACCCGGTTTGTCTGCTTTTCGAATATGCTCGGCGCAAAAGTGAAAAAGCCGATGGCCAGCACAATAATAATTGTCAGCAACGCCACCAAAAATTTCTTCATGCCTGTTTCCGCTTCAACGTGACAAAGGAAAAGGCCGGTTTGCCATGATTGGCGTCATGCTGCTCTCGTTCGCTTTCCTCCCAAATGGCGGGATCAAAGCCATCCATGACGGTATCCCCATCCACCTCCATGTGCACTTCGGTGAGGGCAATACGATCTGCTTTTGGCAAAAAGAGCCGATAAATTTCCGCGCCGCCGATGATGGCGATATGCGGTGCATTGGCAATCTTCAGGGCATCCTTAACATCATGAACCACTTCCGCGCCTTCGGCTTCCCACTGCGTATCGCGGGTCAAAACGATATGGCGCCGTCCGGGCAACAAGCCGGGCAGACTGTCAAAAGTCTTGCGGCCCATGATCATCGGTTTGCCTTGCGTCAGTGATTTGAAGTGCCGCAGGTCGGCGGGCAGATGCCACGGCATCGTGCCATCTTTTCCAATGATACCATTGTCGGCGCGCGCTAGAATCAGAATGATTTCGGGATGGTTCATAAGGTGGGCCTAACGCAGATCAAACCATGTTGAAATTGGAAAAACCGGGCCAATCAGAAAAACAGCCTGGTGACATGGCCCATTTTGCGTCCCGGACGGCTCTCACCTTTGCCATAGAGATGAAGATGGTTGGCCGGGTCGGATAGCAGTGCCTGCCACTCCTCTGCATTCCCGCCAATCAGGTTTGTCATCTCGACCTTTTCGGCAGCTAGCCCCGTATCACCCAGCGGCAATCCGCAAATGGCCCGAATATGATTTTCAAATTGGCTGGTGATCGCGCCTTCGATCGTCCAGTGACCGCTATTATGGACGCGCGGGGCCATTTCGTTGAATACCGGCCCATCTGCAGTGGCAAAAAATTCGCAGGTCAACACGCCGACATAATTCATGGCCTCTGCCATTTTTGCCGCGAGCGCGCGGGCCGCATCCTGATGTTTCAATATCGCAGCCGGGGCAGGGGCGGATGACAGGGACAAGATGCCGTCTTCGTGGACATTATGCGGCGTGTCCCAATAAAGGATTTCGCCATCCTGTCCGCGGACCAGGATGACCGAAAATTCATGGCTGAAAGTGACGAACCCCTCGGCCACAGATGGTTGGTGCCCGATGGCATCCCAGCATGTTTCAAGATTATCGCCAGCCTTAATCCGCACCTGACCCTTGCCGTCATAGCCCATGCGAATGGTCTTGAGGATCGCCGGTGTGCTGACTTGCTTTATGGCTTCTTCTAGGGAGGCCAGGTCAATCACTTCGGCAAAAGGGGCTGGTGTGCCGCCATGGGATTGTGCGAATTTCTTCTCTGCGATCCGGTTTTGGGCGATGTCCAATGCGCTCGCTGGCGGGTAAAGTGGCGCGCGGTCTGCTATGGCGTTTAGCGGTGTGACCGGGACGTTTTCAAATTCAAAGGTGATGACATCACAGGCATCGGCGAATTTCTCCAGCGCGGGAATGTCGTCATCCTGCGCACAGGTAAATTCAGCCGCAACGTCCGCCGCTACACTGGTTTCGTCCGGTGTATAAATATGGCAGCGATAGCCTAGCTGCGCCGCCGCGACGGCAAGCATGCGGCCCAGTTGGCCGCCGCCCAATATGCCAATGGTCGAACCGGGAGGAAGAGGTGTCATCGCTGCTGACTATTTCGGTTGTTCGGCAACGGCATCGCTTTGTGCCGCACGCCATGCGTCAAGACGATCAGCCAGGCTGTCGTCCATATTGGCCAATATGGCAGCGGCAAGCAGGGCTGCGTTTTTTGCGCCCGCGTCGCCAATGGCCAAAGTGCCGACCGGAATACCCGCCGGCATCTGGGCAATGGAAAGCAGGCTGTCGACACCGTTCAGCGTTCGCGATTGGATCGGCACGCCTAAAACCGGCACGCGCGTCATCGCCGCGGCCATGCCAGGCAAATGCGCAGCACCGCCAGCGCCAGCGATGATGACCTTTAAATTGCGATCTGCGGCTGATTTCGCATAGTCGTAGAGGCGATCCGGTGTCCGATGGGCCGAGACAATCTTTACCTCATGCGCGATATCAAGCTGCTCCAGAATTTCCGCAGCCAGACGCATGGTAGCCCAGTCGGACTGGCTGCCCATGATAATTCCAACTTGCGGCTCAGTATGTTGTGGAGCTTCGGTCATGCTTGCACCTGAATAGTGTCGCGGAAGCAAATTCGTTTAGCCATGAAATGTCTGTCACGCAATGCGGCAGTGACGCGGAACGATTTTTTCTCCCTATATTTTTACAAAACAGGTCATGAGACAGTTCTGCCCTATCAATTTTGTTGACTAAACTATAAATGACAAACTAAATGACAATAAAAAGTAAATAATAGTAAACGTTAGTATCACGGCGGGGGTAAAAGATTGATCGGTGAAGTTATTGATAGAAGTGAAGACAAGCAAGAATGTAAAGACTGCGCTGTTCTTCGATCAGAAAACCAACGATTAAAAGAAGAGCTTGCTGAAATGGAGCAACGAGCGAATCATGATGTTCTAACCGGACTGCCGAATCGCCGGTTCTTCATCGAAAGCCTTGAAAAGCGGGTTATGCGGTGCCAGCGTTATGGTGATAATACGGCACTGCTCTTTCTCGATGTCGACGATTTAAAAGTAATAAACGACACATATGGTCATGCGGCCGGCGATTTTTTACTGATCAATCTCGCCGATATATTAAAAGACAATATTCGCAGCTGTGACATGGTCGCGCGGATTGGCGGTGATGAATTTGCGCTGCTGCTTGACAATCTTGATGCCGATCAGGTGGAGCGCAAGATATTGGCGCTTATCGACCGCATCAAGACAGCCAATCTGGTCTACAGAGGTGAGGCCATATTGATTGGCGCTGCAATTGGATATAGTTTTGTTGGACCGACAGACACTGTGGCGGCGCTTATGTCACGGGCTGATGAAGCTATGTACCAATCCAAAAAAGACGGGGCCTGAAAACTCTCGCTCAACGTTCGGACAGATAATAGCGTTCTTTTTCGTTCAGGCTTTCATCCAGATCATAGACGATCGGCTGACCGGTTGGAATTTCCAGGCCGGTAATTTCATCATCCGAAATGCCCGACAGATGCTTGACCAAGGCACGCAAGCTGTTGCCATGGGCCGAAATCAGCACGCGCTTGCCGGATTGCAATTCCGGTGCAATCCGGGATTTCCAATAGGGCAGCACACGGGCGATTGTGTCTTTGAGGCTCTCGGTCGCAGGCACTTCGATTCCGGCATAGCGGGGGTCGGATGTCATCTGATATTCGCTGTCGGCGGCCATGGGCGGCGGCGGCGTATCAAAGCTGCGGCGCCAGATATGCACCTGCTCATCACCATGTTTATCGCGGGTTTCCTGCTTGTTGAGACCGGTCAGTCCGCCATAGTGACGTTCGTTGAGCCGGTAATTTTTCTCCACCGGCAACCACAGCCGATCCATTTCTTCGAGCGCCAGATTGAGTGTTTTGATCGCGCGGCTTTGCAGACTGGTGAAACACAGGTCCGATTCAATACCTTTTTCCTTCATCAGGCGGCCGGCGGCCTTGGCTTCTTCAATGCCTTGTTCGGTGACATCGACATCCCACCAGCCGGTGAAGCGATTCTCGAGATTCCATTGTGACTGGCCGTGACGAAGAAGGATGAGCTGAGGCATAAAATGTCCTTAAATTTGCTATTGAGGCACCTGTAGCGGTGAAGGCGGGGTCCGCCAAGCCACATAATTGTTCATATTGGGTGCAAGAAAACTGAAGCAATTTATACAATATCTACGCAAAATGGGGGTGAAATTGCGACGAACCGAGCCTGGTGACGATGAATATATGCTCTGTCTGGTGACCACAGGTGATGATGAAATAGCGCAATCATTGCGCGCCAAATATATGAACAATCCATCATGTAGGAAAGCGGTTTTGCCGCTGCTGCTGTCGGTCGATCAAAGGATCCGGCTAAGCGTGTAAAAGGCTCCGAGCCCGCCAACCAGATAGGCGGCCGGCATCTCAACCCATTTGCGCTGGTCAACCGGCGATCGAGTAATGAGCCACAGCGCTGTCAACAGAATCCCAACGAACAGGATCTGCCCGATCTCGACGCCCAGATTGAACAACAGCAGGGCCCAGACTTCCTGCCCTTTGGGCAGTCCAATATCCGACAACGCGCCCGCAAAGCCGAGACCGTGAATCAAACCAAAGCACAACGCAACCAACCATGGTCGGCGGATGGTCAGGCTCGTTTTGCCGGCCCATTTGCGCACCACTTCCACAGCCAGGAAAAATATCGACAGGGCAATCAGCAATTCCACAGGTTCGCTGGGCAATGTGAACAGGCCAAGCGCCGTTATGCCAAGCGTCAAGCTGTGGCCCAAGGTGAAGGCCGTGATTACCCAGAGCAATTTGCGCACCGGAGTGAGCAGCACCAAACCAAGCACAAACAAGAGGTGATCCCAGCCGAACAGCATATGCTCAGCACCAATTTGCAGATAGGCACTGGCAGGGGATCCTCCCGGATCGCCCAAGGCAAAAGACGCATTGGCGGGACGGAGGATGTGGGTGGTTTCTTCGCCATGCGCCGTTTTCAGGCGGACAAACACATCGGTGAGCGTGCGGTCGAGGCCCTCGATCGTCACACGGCCTTTGTCGAGCTGACATGAAACCTGCCAGCTTTCGACGATCGCATCGCTAGAAATCTCTTGCCGGGTGGTCTCCGGTACCGGGCAGTGATCCGGCAGCACAGGCCGCATCTTGAGTTTGCGGCCGGACAGGATCGGTTGTTTCCAGGCAATGGCGACCGTGCCATCCGCTTGCTCGGTTAGTTCAAGAGCCGCTGGCCGGATTTCATGCGCACCCGCTGATGTACTGCAGAGCCAGATAAGGAAAGCCCAAAGCAAACCGAGCCGTATGATTGTCACTCGTCCGCACCCTCAATCACCACATCATATCCGCGTACCAGTTCCTGCAGCGCTGCTTGCTTGGCTTTGGCACTCTGGTCTTCTTGCCATGCGGTGGTGACCTCTGCCTTGATCGGTTCAAAACTGGCTTCGGCCGCGTCATCAATCGCTTCGATGCGCACGAGATGTAGTCCGAAAGCGGAGCCGATGGGCGCGCTCCATTGTCCGGCCGGCAGTTTGAAGATCGCGCTGGCAAAATCCGGCCCGAATAGACGGGTCACTTCACTTTCCGGTATCGCGGCATAGCTGCGCTTCTGGATGAAAGGATCGCCCAGGCTTTTCCAATCCGTTCCTGATTGCACGTTCTGCAAAGCGTCAGCTGCGACCTTTTCAATCGCATTTTTATGTTTTTCTGGGCTGAGATAAATATGCACGAAACTCCGCCGTTCGGGCGCGGCAAATTTGTCGCGGTTTGCGTCAAACCATGCCTCTAGTTCGGCATCAGAAGGGTTGTCTGCTGTGCTCTCACCGCTAACCAGAAAGTCCATCTTCTGCGCCAAGCGGCGCTTGATGATCGTATCATCATCGCCAAGGCCCAATCGCTCGGCCTCCCGCACCAGCACTTCCTGTTGCACATATTGGTCGATAATCTGCTGCTTATCCTCACCGGTCGGCAAGCGGCCAGCCGTGTTGGCCCATAGCACGCTCAGCCGGTCTATCTCCGCAGCACTGACCGTGATTGTCCGGCCCTGCTCACCCTCATAGCGGTTCCAGAAATGATTGATGGCAACCAATGCCAACCCGATCAGAACGAAGTGTGCGATCGGATCTCGGAGGATTTTTTTCAGGTTGGTCACTTTTCTCTCATAAACTCAGTGCGCTCATGCTGAGCCCGTCGAAGCATATTCTCGAAGACCCTTCGACAAGCTCAGGGTGAGCGCAGCCGAAATTGCGTCGCTATCAGGCCTTGGTCGGCACATACCAGATGGGTGAAGACCAGGCACGTTCCTGAATGGTTTTTTGCAGCGCAGGATTAGGCGGTACACCTGCACGTATCGCATCCCATGTTGACCAGCGGCAAACCGGGTTTTCCAGCACGCGAACATAGTAAGACGCGCGCTGTCCCGCCTTATGTTCGGGATCGCGCCAGAAGGTTTTAAGTTCTGGTGCACCCTTATCGGTCGAGATGGAGCAATCGGATAGATTGACGGTCGCACCATTGTCGGGGCAGCGCGCCGTGCCCGGATCGACCGTACCGCCATCAGAACAGGCGACATCGAAAACCTTTTCGTTGGTTTTGCCGCCATCGGTCCAGACTTTGACAATCTGTACCCTTTGCAACGGGGCGCTCATCGCATCGCGCATGGCCCAGACGATAAAGCCAGGCGCCTTGCCCGCTCCCAACAGATCACCGCCCATGGCGACGCCATTTGCATAGGCTTTGGATACCATTTCCGGATCATCCAGCATGGCGGCATCAAAATCAAAACCGCCAAAGAAGCGCAATTTGATGCGCGTGCCGGTGGTCGCGTAGGTTTCCTTGCGCCGCATCGCGTCAAATATCGCTTCCCGGCTATTCTCCTCGGCCCAGACCGCGGCATAGCCTGACGCGCCCCAGCGGGAGAACCAGCTCGCCGCGCGCGGATCGACCGTCACGCCGTCCCAGCTTTTCTTGCCGCCTGGTGGCACGGAGCCTCGCGATTCCGGCGTGCCATCGACAACGCCGATTTTGGACCAGAAATTCTTCTCATCAAACGAACCGCCGGCGACGTGCGTATCGGTGGAACCGATCAGGCCGAATTGATAGGGATTGCCGCCAATCTTATCTTCCAGCATCAGCCCGTTGGCATAAGCCTGCCGGACATAATCGCCGCTGCTGGTCTTGGACTTGATCTGTGACGAAAGCAGATATTCGTAAATCCCGAAATCCGCCCATTCGTCATTGGGTGACAAGGACGGGTGGGTTTCCGAGGTGCCCTTGACCTGTGTGATCTCGACAATCGGTTCGTTGCGCATCCGCTGATCGGCATAGGCTTTGGTCAGCGGCTGGCCATTATAGGTTTCCAGCTTGAACATCTCGCCATCCGAAACATTGCTGTTATGCGGAATTGAAATTCCATCGATCCCGGCAGCGCGCTGTTCGTCCATCCAGGTCCACAAATCTTCCGGATTGCTCGATTCCAATGTGCCAAAGGGCATGTCGGGGGCTGCGTCCCGGAATACGACATTGCGATGCAGATTGCCGCCGGCAAAACCGCCACCTTCTCCCTGCGTCACCCGCGTGGCGGTATATTCATAGGCGGAGAAGGTCGTGAACTTGCCTGGCTTATAATATTTGTCGGCCGCAGCGACCGTCGCTTTCCAAACGTCGCTGATGATTTTCGGATCATAGACGCCTTCCATCTTGCGGCCATCGCGCACAGCACCGCCAATGAGCTGGAACGCGGCTATAATCTTGTCCGGATCAGCGCTGAACATATCCTTGGCCATTTCCAGCTTGGATATTTCCGTGCCTTCCGTATCCATCGCGGGCAGGTGACCCAGATAGGCGGCGTGATCGGTGACTGCCATGAAATCCAATGCCGGGCCTTCGAGTTTCAGGTCATAGCCGGACGGATGGGTGATGCCTTCGCCCATACCGAATTTGTAAGCATCTTCCGGTGTCGTCCGCACGTTGAAAATATAGGCATCAAAGCTGTTGCGCGTGTGGATATGCAGGTCACCAAAATAGACATTGCGATCGGGATTGGGTTGTTCGGTCGTTTCGCCTGGCGCTAGAGCCACGTCCGACGGATTGGTCGTATCGTCACTGCCGGAACAGCCTGCGACCAATGCGCCGACAGCTGCCAGAGTCCATAAATTGCGTGTCATATCTTTTCCCCTCCATACGCCAGATTGACCAGACGCATCCCTTTCGCACTTCATTTTACACTGCCTTGCCGATTGGCTGTACAGCGATGAGAAACGCTTGTTTCTCTAATATCACAGCGCAGTTTAATCTGCGTCTGAATGTGCTTCTCCGGTTGATTTAATGGCCCAGTTAAAAGACTTATGCAAGCGTAACTACGGCACATAAGACCATTCCCCACCCCACCCCACCAAAATGGCTCTGCTGTGGTTACGTTCAACTGGAGAGAATGATTATGAAGAGTATGAATCGCGTCCTCATGGCGGCCTTGTGTACGACGGCCATCGCAACCCCCGCATTTGCACAGGACCAAGGCGCCGAAGAAGCGGCAGTAGATGACAATATCATTATCGTGACCGCGACACGCCGTGCACAGGATGTTCAGGATATTCCGCTGGCGGTGACGGCGGTCAGCCCGGTTCAGCTGGAACGTCAGGGCGTCGTGAATGTGCAGGATATTACACAAGTTTCATCAAGCTTCTCCACCTCCAACGCGCAGGTCGCTTCGGGCAGTGTTGTGCTGCAAATCAGAGGCGTTGGCACGACATCCAATAATATCGGCTTTGAAAGCGCGGTCGGCATCTTCATCGATGGCGTGTATCAATCGCGCCCGGGCATTGCGCTTTCCGAATTTGTTGACGTGGAACGGGTCGAGGTTCTGCGCGGTCCGCAGGGTACCTTATTCGGCCGCAACACGTCTGCCGGTGCGCTAACCATTACCAATGTGCGTCCCGATGTCAGCGAATTTGGCGGCTTTGTGAACGCCACTTACGGTAATCATGACCTTATCAATGTGCAGGGCGCGATCAACGTTCCGATTGTTCAGGACACATTGGCGCTGCGTTTGACGGGCGCCTATCGCGAGCGGGATGGTGTTATTGATGTTATCGATGAAACCGGCAAGATTGGTGAGTCCAACGAGAAGGACCAATATCTTATTCGCGGTCAGCTTGGTTATGAAGGGGATAGCGGGCTGACGGTGCGGGTGATTGGTGACTTCTCGAAAAGTACAGCCAATTGCTGTTCGGCGGTGGAACTCTTGCCATCGCCGCTTGAAACTTCGGGGATATTCGAAGCCGTTGGCCTTGGCCCACGTGGTGGTCAGTTTCAACCGAATAGCGGGCAACAGGCCGCAGATGACCGGATCGCTTCAGCCAATTTTGAGCCGCGCGGCGAACTGGAGCAATGGGGCATAACGGCGGAAGTCGAGTTTCCGATCAGCGACAGTGCGGATATTATCTATATCGGTTCCTATCGTGAATTTGACAGCCGGGAATCTTATGATTCCGACTTCACCGCGCTGGATATATTCGATGTCGATCTGGCACGCGCTAATATCAATACGATGACCCATGAACTCAGAGTGCAGGGCGAAGCCTTGGACGGCGCGCTTAACTGGCTGGTTGGCGGCTATTATTCCGATGAAGATATCAATCAGGACGTCGATTTCTCCCTGGGCGGAGATTATGATGCGTTGGTTGGTGCGTTGCTTGGTGGTGCGTTGGGCGCCAACCCGCTGCAGCAACTTTCCGGCGGTGTTGATCCTTCGGTTGTCACAGCGACCAACAGCTATTCGCAGAGCAGCAAAAGCTGGTCCCTGTTCACACATAATACTCTTGAAATTATTGATGGTTTGGAACTGACTGTGGGGCTGCGCTATTCGGATGAGAGCAAAGATGGTGGGTTTGAACAAACGGCCAGCAACAATCCGCTTTGCACCGGTATCCGAGCTGCCTTTGCCAACAACCCAGCGGCGGTGCCGCCGGCGGTTGTTTCATTGGGCTGCTTTGCATTTCTTGCTCCGGCTGTCGGGTCCGACGCCACAGATGCCGAAATCCCATTCGCATTCCTGCCGCGACCATTTGATGGCGAGTTTAATGATAGCGAGCTGATTTACACGGGTAAAATCGCTTATGAATTTGCGGCGCCAATCAATATTTATGCAAGCTTTACCCATGGCTATAAGTCCGGTGGCTTCAATCTTGATTCAACTGCCGCTGCCGGTGGTGCCGACCCGCGCTTTGATTCAGAAGAAGTGGATGCTTATGAAATCGGCATGAAGGCGAAGTTTCTTGATGACCGAGTTACTTTGAATATCGCTGGCTTCCACGAAGAATTCACGAACTTCCAGATTCTGGAATTCACAGGTGCTCAGTTCCAGACATTCAATGTGCCAAAGGCAAAAACCACAGGTGTTGAAATAGAGACCGTCATTCGCCCGGATGATAATTTCACTCTGAATGCGGGCCTTACCTATACGGATGCGAGATATCCGAGCGATTGCGCTGGTGATCTGACCGATCCTCAGGTGCTCAATCTATGTGGTGCTTCTCTAACGAATGCGCCGGATATTGTGGCCATTGCCGGTGCGACTTATGAAAGGGATATTGGCAATAATCTGGATTTCTTCCTGAACGGTCAGATCCGTATGGAAAGTGATCGCCGGACATCGACACAGCCATCCAATCCCGCGGATCTTGATGATCCGACGCCGCTGGCTTTTGATGTTCAAGATGGCAATACAAAGATCAACCTACGTGCCGGGATCGGTAGCCAGGATGATGTATGGGCCATAGAGGCATGGGTCAATAACCTGACCAATGAAATCACCCGCGGGGTTACCTTCAATACGGTTCTGCGGTCTGGTTCGCGCTCTGCCTATCTTCAGGAACCACGGACCTATGGTTTAACGCTGCGCGGAAAATTCTAAAACTTTAGTGGTTTAGCGGGCATTTCGTCAGCATGATTGGGGCCGGTTTTCCGGCCCCTTTTTTTTGCCTGCCGACCTGAGAAAGCACGTCAGATGGTGTGTCAATCGCATCAATTATACCACAGATTGTAATTATGCTGACCTGTGATCCGCAGATTTGCGCTATTTTCAATGTAACATTTTTACCACGGCTTGCCACTTTCTGCACAAATATGTGCATATCACCTTGATTAAAGGGCCTGATTAAACGACCTATGCCGTTGAAACCGGTGCAATAAGATCATTGTCCTTCCCCAATTATAGGGACAGATGGCAAGCAGCGGCGAGTTCAACGGGAGAGAATAGTTATGAAGAGTTTGAATCGCGTCCTTATGGCAGCATTGTGCACAAGCGCGATGACGGTCCCCGCTTACGCACAAGATCAAGGCGCAGAAGATGCGGTTGATGACAATGTCATCATCGTGACCGCGACACGCCGTGCCGAAGATGTTCAGGATATTCCGATTGCTGTGACGGCGGTTAGTCCGGTGCAGCTGGAGCAACAAGGCGTTGTCAACGTTCAGAATATCGGCAGCGTTTCCCCAAGCTTCTCAACCTCCAACGCACAAACGGCGTCTGGCACGGTTGTTCTGCGTATTCGCGGTGTCGGTACCACATCGAACAATATCGGTTTTGAATCCGCTGTCGGTATCTTTGTCGACGGTGCGTATCAATCCCGTCCGGGCGTGGCTCTGGGTGAATTTGTAGACGTCGAACGTGTTGAGGTTCTGCGTGGCCCGCAAGGCACGCTCTTTGGCCGCAACACCTCTGCTGGTGCTTTGAACATCACCAACAAGCGTCCTGACCTGGATGAATTTGGCGGCTTCGTAAATGCCACCTATGGCAATTTTGATCATATCAACGTGCAAGGTGCTATCAACGCACCGATTATCGAAGACACGCTCGCGTTCCGTTTGACCGGTGCTTATCGTCAGCGCGATGGCTTTGTCGATATTATCGATAGCAATGGCGCAAGTGTCGGCGATTCCAACGATACGGAGCAATATCTGATCCGTGGCCAGTTGGGCTTCGAAACAGAGGGCGGCATATCCGGTCGCTTGATCGCTGACTATTCGAAGAGCACGGCAAGCTGCTGTGCTGCGATTGAAGTGCTGCAATCCGGTATTGAAACGGCTGGATTGTTCGCTGCGGTAGGCCTTGGTCCACGCGGCGGTATGGCAGGTCCCGACGTAGCTCTCGGACCGTTTGACATTTCGGCAGCGCAAGACGCAGTCGACAACCGGATTGCAACATCCGATCTGCGGGCTGATCCAACCAACGATCAATGGGGCATCACGGCGGAAGTCGAAGTTCCTCTTAGCGACAGCGCGGATCTGATCTATATCGGTTCCTATCGTGAATATCGGGCTGAGGAAGCATATGATTCAGACTTTTCGGGCCTTGATATCTTTAATGTTCTGCCTGGCAGTGACACCGCGATCGATACCATGACCCACGAACTGCGCATTCAAGGCGATGCTTTTGACGGCGCACTAAGTTGGTTGGTTGGCGGCTATTATTCCGATGAGGATATTACGCAGTCTACCAATTTTGGATTGGGTGCAGACTATGACCGTCTGGTTGGTGCTCTTTTTGCAGCGGGTACTGGCGGTGCAACGCTGAACCCTGCAAGTCCGATTTTCGCTGGTGCAACGCCGTTGCAGACATTGACTGGCATTGATCCGGCGACAGTGCGGACCACCAATGCTTACACACAGAGCAGTAAAAGCTGGTCGATCTTCACGCATAACACGTTGGAAGTGGCGCAAGGTCTGAAACTAACTGTTGGTTTGCGCTATTCGGATGAAAGCAAGGATGGTTCCTTCTCTCAACCCGCAATTACCAATGATCTCTGCCCCGCGACTTTGGGACAGATTGGCGCTGGCGGTCTTCCCGGCGGTGCAGCCAACCCTCTTACGAACAGCTATTTCGGATTGGGTTGTTTCGCGTTTGTGGCTCCAGCCATTGGTTCGGATGCGAATCCGTTCCCATTGCCACGGCCTTTCGTCAGCGAGTTTAACGACGAAGAGTTGATCTACACTGGTAAGGTAAGCTATGAATTTGCATCACCGATAACGGTCTATGCTAGCTTTACCCACGGGTATAAGTCGGGCGGTTTCAACCTCGACTCTACAGCGGCTGCTGGTGGCGCGGATCCGCGCTTTGCTTCGGAAGAAGTGGATGCCTATGAAGTTGGTTTGAAAGCCAAATTCTTGGATGATGCGATCACCCTGAACGTTGCTGGTTTCCATGAAGAATTCACGAACTTCCAGGTTCTGGAATTCACAGGCGCCCAGTTTACCACGTTTAACGTGCCAAGCGCGAAATCAACCGGCGTCGAGCTTGAGACTGTCATTCGCCCGGATGAGAATTTCACCATTAACGGCGGCTTGACCTACACGGATGCCAGATATCCTAGTGATTGCGCCGGTACGCAAACTTCACCCAATGTTCTGAGCCTGTGCGGCAACTCGCTAACCAATGCTCCAAAATGGGTAGGTATCATGGGCGCAACCTATGATCGCGACCTTGGTGACAGCCTGAAATTCTTCGTGAATGGCCAGATCCGGATCGAAAGTGATCGCCGGACATCGACGCAAGCGATTGTGGTGCCAAATGCGGCGGCCATCGCTGCAGCTGGCAGTGTACAGGCTGCTGTTGATGCCGCCGCGCTTAATCCGTTCGATGTTCAGGATGGAACGATCAAGATCAACATGCGCGCTGGTATCGGTGATATCGATGACGCTTGGGGTATTGAAGCATGGGTCACAAACCTGACCAATGAAGTGACGCGCGGTGTTACGTTTAACACGGTGCTGCGTTCGGGTTCACGCTCGACCTTCATTCAGGAACCACGTATGTTTGGCCTGACCTTGCGCGGCAAGTTCTAAGATTTAAACAGTTTGGGGGCATTTCGTCACCACAAGGAGGGGCCGGTTTTCCGGCCCCTTTTTTATGCCCTTGATTGATGCCGGTTGCGCGGTGCGATGATCGGTGCAAAAGTCTGGTTATGAAAAGCTATAGTTTCCAAACGGTACCGGTCCTGCACTTTGGCGAGGGCTGTCTTGCAATGTTGGCCGATCAAGTCGCTGCCCTGGGCGGGACTCGTCCCCTAATTGTTACCGATAAAGGCATTATCGGCGCCGGGCTTATCGCCCCGGTGGAACAAGCCCTATCCGATGCGGGTTTGACGGCGCAGATATTTGACGCCGTCATTGCCGATCCACCTGAAGCGGTGGTCGAACAGGCGATAGAAAAGGCCAAATCGACAGGCGTCGATATTGTCATCGGCCTGGGTGGTGGCAGTTCGTTGGATACAGCCAAGGTTGTCGCCGCGCTGGCGATTGATGGGGCGCAAGGCCTTTCCGAAATTTACGGTGTCGGCCAATTGGCCCGTAAAGGTTTGCCCACCATCCTGATTCCGACAACATCGGGAACGGGCTCCGAAGTTACTGCCATTTCCATCCTTACCACTGGCGAGACAACGAAGGCCGGAATCGTGTCACCACATTTGTTTGCCGATGCTGCCATATTAGACCCCGCGCTGACACTTGGTTTGCCAGCTGATGTCACCGCTGCCACCGGGATCGATGCGATGGTCCATGCGATTGAGGCTTATACCGGCCGCCATGCCAAAAATCCGGTGTCCGACATGCTCGCGGTAGAGGCGCTGAAATTGCTGACGGCTCATATTGAAACTGCTTGTTGGGACGGCGCCAACATGGTGGCACGTGAAGCCATGCTGCGCGGGTCGATGCTGGCGGGGCAGGCTTTTGCCAACTCGCCGGTCGGTGCAATCCATGCGCTCGCTTATCCGCTCGGCGGGATTTATCATATCCCGCACGGCCTCTCCAACGCGCTGGTCATGCCGCATATCATGCAGTTTAATCTGGAGGCAGCGGCCCCGCTCTATGCGGAATTAGCCGATGCGCTCGACGTGCCGAAAGCGGGTCCGAACAGTGCGGAAGCCCGGGCGCAGGAATTGATCGATTATCTCGAAGGGTTGGCCGTAAAGGTGAACGCGCCCCGCCGCTTGCGTGAAGTCGGCATCACTGAAGACGCGGTGGATGAGCTGGCAGAGGCCGCCATGTTGCAAACCAGATTGCTGATCAACAATCCCAAAGAATTGGATCTCGCCGATGCCAAGCGGATCTATGCCGATGCCTGGTAAGGAGCGCACCCCGCCGCCGCTGTGGGATGACTACCGTGGTGGTTCTTCAATCACCACGCGCTGGAATGACAATGACCCTTATGGGCATGTCAATAATGCAGTCTATTATTTCTGGTTTGATTCCGCAGTGAATCGCTATTTGATCGAACAAGGTGCGCTCAACATCGAAAAGAGCGATGTGATCGGCTTGGTCGTCCAGACGTCTTGCGAATATTTTGCGCCGATAGCCTTTCCCGATCTGGTCGAAGCACGCATTCGTGTCGAGAAACTGGGCCGGACCAGTGTTACCTATGGCGTCGGTCTGTTTCGAGGCGATGAGAAGACTGCATCGGCGGCAGGCAGTTTCACTCATGTTTATGTGAACCGGGAGAACAGGCGGCCGACCCCGCTGTCCGCGCCCTTGCGTTCTGCGCTGGAATTGATAACCCTTTAACTGAGCAGTTAAAGGACAAAGATCATGCGTCACGCAGCAGATACCGAGGAACGCCAGCAGTTTCGAGACATGACCCGGCGCTTTATCGAGTCCGAGTTACAGCCCTATGCCGATGAGTGGGACGAAGCGGGAGAAATCCCGTGGGAGGTCCATCAAAAAGTAGGCGCGCTGGGCACCTGGGGCTTTGGTGTGGCCGAACAATATGGCGGGCTTGGCTTTGACGATATGTATATGCGCTGCATCTGGGGCGAGGAAGCGGCACGCGCGCACAATGGCGGCACATTGGCGGCGCTAGGTGGGCGCAGCATTTCCATAGGCCCGATTGAGAAGCTGGCCTCCCAGGAGATTAAGGACCGTATCCTCAAAGATATCGTTCAAGGGCGCGTCGGATCCAGTCTTGGCGTGACAGAACCAGGCGGCGGTTCTGATGTCGCCAATATGAAAACGACCGCACGGCAGGACGGCAATCACTGGGTGATTAACGGGTCAAAGACGTTCATAACCGGCGGCATGACATCCGACTATTTCGTGGTCGGCGCGCGAACCGGTGGCGAGGGGCTGAACGGAATTTCTCTCTTTCTGGTCGAGAAAGATATGGAGGGTTTCTCCCGCACAGCACTCGACAAGAAAATGGGCTGGTGGGCATCGGATCAGGCGACGTTATATTTTGATGATGTCCGCGTTCCGGCAGGCAATATGCTTGGCGATGAAGGGCGTGGCTTCATTCAGATCATGCATAATTTCAACTATGAACGGCTGGGCATGGTCGCGCAGTGCCTTGGCATGATGCGAGTGTTGCTGGAGGAATCCATCGCCTATGCGCAGCAGCGTGAGACCTTCGGCAAGCCGCTCAGCCAGCACCAGGTGATCCGCCACAAGATCGCGGAAATGTCGGCCCGCGTCGACGCGACCGAGGCGTGGGTGAACCAGATATGCTTTCTGGCCGAAAATGATAAAATGCCGGTGGATCAAATCTGCAAAGCGAAGTTTTTCAGCACGAAAAACCTCGAATATTGTGCAAGTGAAGCCATGCAAATCTGGGGCGGAGCCGGCTATTTGCGCGGCAATGTCGTCGAGCGTTTTTATCGTGAAGTAAAAGTCATGGCGATTGGCGGCGGGTCAGAGGAGATCATGCGTGATCTGGCTGTCCGGCAAATGGGGCTTTAACATAGCTAGACTTTTTTTTGTTCCGGTCCGATAGCAACACAATGTCTGTCGGTGCCAATCCCCAACATCAAGCTGCTCCCATATTGCCGATTGGCTCTGTGCTGACCGGTCTTGCCTTTTTCTGTCTGATGGATGTGACCATGAAAAGCCTCAGCATTGCGCTGGGCGCTTATAACGCCATATTCTGGCGGGTACTGTTATCGCTGTTTTTAGTCAGTACTCTCTATTTGGCGCGCCGTCCAAAAATGCCGGCTAAGCCGACACTGAAAATCCATCTGCAACGCGGGATCATCACTGTTTTCATGGCCTTTCTGTTCTTTTGGGCGCTGGTCCGTGTGCCGATTGCCGAGGCAGTTGCGCTATCTTTTATTGCGCCGATTATTGCCCTCTATCTTGCTGCTGTATTTTTGGGAGAAACGATTCATCGCAATGCGATTTTCGCCTCTATTCTCGGCCTCGCCGGGGTTGTCGTGATCGGATGGGGGAAGATGAGCGGCGACTATACCAACGATGAACTACTCGGCTTTGGTGCAGTTCTGCTATCGGCGCTGCTCTATGCCGCCAATTTGGTGATTCAGCGTAGCCAGGCTTTGCTTGCGGATCCCATAGAAATAAGCTTTTTTCAGAATCTTGTGGTCGGAGTCAGCTATGCGTTGGTTGCGCCCTTTCTGGCGGTTGTTCCGAATATCCAATATGCACCAGAAATTCTGGCGGCGGCCGTGCTGTCAATCATTTCGGCGCTGTTCATTGCTTGGGGCTATGCCCGTGCACAGGCGCAGGTCCTGATTAATCTCGAATATAGTGCCTTTATCTGGGCGGCGATTTTCGGTTGGGTGTTCTTTTCAGAGCCGGTCACACTGCCGACGATATTTGGCACCGTGCTGATCGTTGCGGGCTGTGTTTTAGCGACCCGCCGCGGGGAGCCTGCTCATGTTGAAACCACAGCTATCTGATATGGCGCTTCGGATCAAAAATCGTGACGCGCGCCGCCTGTGGCTGGACCGGCAGGGGTTAGCGCAGACGCCAACCGGAACGCTTGATCTGCTTCGGATCATAACGGATTTGGGGTTTGTTCAACTCGACACGATCCGCAATGTTACGCGCGCGCATCATCACATATTGTGGAGCCGTAACCAGAACTATCGTGAGCCAATGTTGAATAAATTATTGGCCAATGACCGGTCGGTGTTCGAACATTTTACCCATGATGCGTCTGTCCTGCCGATGGAGTTTTACCCGGTCTGGCAGCGCCAGTTTCGCCGCCTGGGTGAGCGAGCGGGCAAGCACAAGGTGATGGAAGATCATGATATTGCGGCCATCAAGGCCCGTATCGCCGACGAAGGTCCACTATCAACGCATGCGTTCGATACGAAGATTGAGGGCAAGAAGGAAATGTGGGCGCGTCCCCCGCACAAACGCGTGTTGGATCAGCTATGGTATGCCGGTGATCTGGCAACTTCGCATCGAGAAAATTTTATCAAATATTATAACCTGGCTGAACGGGTATTCCCATTCGCGTATCGAGACATCGAACATAGCGACGAGCATCAAATGGACTGGCTGTGCAAGGCGGCGCTGGACCGACTCGGTTTTGGTTCATTGGGAGACATACAGAGATTCTGGGCCGCGCTCGATGCTCGGGAAGTCAGATCATGGGCCGAAAAAGCCGGGGACTATTTGGTGCCGGTTGAACTGGAAACAGTGAATGGCGAATGGATCAATATGGTCGCATCGCCCGATATCGAGACATTGCTGACCAAAGCAAACGCACCGACATCACGGCTTCGCATATTGAGCCCCTTTGATCCGGCAGTAAGAGATCGCACGCGGCTCGCGCGCCTCTTTGGTTTTGACTATCGCATTGAGATTTTCGTACCAGCGGCGCAGCGACGCTGGGGCTATTATGTCTATCCGCTGCTGGAACGAGATCGGTTTGTTGGCCGGATTGAGCTGAAGGCTGATCGTAAGGCTGGAATAGTGAAGGTGATCCAGCTGTGGCCTGAACCAAAGGTCAAATGGACGGCGAAGCGTGCTGAAAAGCTTGATGCTGAGCTGATGCGGTTGGGCCGACTAATCGGCGCCCATAGTGTCGACTGGCACTGTGCAAGGCCGATTGGCTAGGCCGCGCTATTTAACAACACCGCTGAAGCGCAATTCGCCAGACGCACCTGCGGCAATGGCATTGTCGAAGGTCCAGCGAATATGGGTGACATCGCTGGGCTGTGCCGCCCGGGAGATCTCAATGCTTTCAGCGTCTGGACCGTCTTCGGTGATGGTGAATTCGGTCAATTTTCCAAAGCTCTTGCCGCCATCGACAGAAACCGTGGCCCAATCTTCATTAACGCCGGTAAAGGAGACAGCTGAGTGTACAGGATTGTTGACGACAAAACCGGTTACGGCTGAGCTGCCGGTATTGCGATAGCTATTCACAAATACCAGTCTATCGCCGGGAATGACTTTGACTTCGGTTGGTTCATATAATTTCGTGATTGCCTGACCTGCGTCGTTCTGCTCGGTCCGTTCTACCAGAACCTTGCTTTCGATTTTCACATTCGCCCGCGAATCAGCGGCCTGAACAAGAGTTTGCAGCGGTGAAGCATGCGCGGCTTGGGCGGCAGAAACGCCTGCTGCCAGCACGCCCATCACGATAGCTGCTTCGATCAAAATGGTCCGTTTTTTCGACATGATTATACATTCCCACTATGTTCCCCCCAATACGCAGGGGTTTCATATCAACCGCCGAAATATGGCTCAAGTTGGTTAACAACCCGTTAAAGCTCATGCCAAGGATCGCCGCTTTCCCGAAATTCATCTTATGATTATCGAGCAGATTATCGGGTTATTTATTGGGCTTAGCCGAAACCAGCCTATTTTATTGGCTTCCTGCCGAACGAGCGGCTAAGGAATCGCCATGGGCTCGGCCAAGTATCGTTACCGCCTTTTTACGCTGTCAGTTGGATTTGTCCTGATGGCCATTTCGCTGGCAATATCTCCGCCTGCCCCGGCGCAAACCGCCAATGTTGAAGGTGCAACAGAAGCAGCGGACAGGCCCGATCCCACCGATTCCGAGCCGCTCGATCCGGATAAACCATTGACGGAATTTCCCGATTTCGGGGTCGATTGGCCCGATCTCGACGCCTCGGTACAAAGCGAACCTCAGGAAGTTGAGGAAACTCCGCGTGATCTGGAAATGGATCGCCGCCTGGCTGAGGAAGAGATCGCTGAAATCGAAGATGACGAGATCAGGCAGGAGGCTGAGGCGGAACTGGAAGAAGGCGTTGCGGCCAATTTCCAACCATCTGACCCATTAGCTGAACGGCGCTATAAGATTGGATTTGCTGGCCTGCCGGGTGGTCTGGACACGAAGTTTAATGAACGCTTTCAAGCGCTTTCTGCATTAGTCGAATATAAAGGCGAAGAAGCCAATTTCGCGCAGATCCGGCGGCGTGCGGAAGCGGATCGCGAACTGGTCGAAAGACTGCTCCGTATAGAAGGCTATTATGATGCGATTGTGCGCAACAGTTTCGCGTCTGGATCGGGTACCGATATCGCGGTAACCATCGCAATCACGGCTGGACCGCAATATCAACTCGATGCAATTACGCTGCGAGGGCTTGAGCAGACGGACGGCGATGATGCAGAAAAATTCCGTAACGCCTTTGGCTTGGAATCAGGTGAAACGATCAACAGTGACCAGATATCTGAGGCAGAGGCCCGATTGAATCGGGAAATGACCGAAAACGGCTATGCCTTTGCCGAGACAGCTGAACCGGAACTAACCGTCGATCATGCGGAACGTGATGGCGATCTGGATATCGTTGCAACGCCCGGTGAGAAATATGTTTTCGGCTCGATCCTTTTGGATAATACTGAGCTTTTTGGCCCTGATCATGCTGCGCTTATTGCGCGGTTTGATGCCGGTGATCTCTACCAACAGTCTGATGTGGAAGATCTTCGGCGGGCTCTTATCGCCACAGGCTTGGTATCGACTGTCGGGTTAACGCCCGTTGCATCTGAGGTGGAACCGGGCGTTGTCGACATTGCCGCTGATGTTACGCCAGCCCCGCTGCGTACGATCTCAGGTGCCTTGGGTTACGGTACAGGTGAGGGATTGCGTTCAGAGGTGAGTTGGGAGCATCGCAATTTTTTCCCGCCAGAAGGTTTGATCCGGCTAACCGGCGTTTTGGCTACCCAGGAACAATCCGGCAGTATTACCTATCGGCGGAATAATTTTCGCCGGCGAGACAATGTCCTGAATGGTCAGGTCGCGCTGAGTAATATTGACAATTCCGCTTTTGAAGCCCGGACATTTTCCGTTTCCGGCAGTCTTGAACGGCAAAGCAATTTGATCTTTCAAAAGAAATGGAACTGGTCAGCAGGGTTTGAATTGCTCGCATCGCAGGAACGTGATCTTGATGGCAATATCCAGACAACATCACGCGACACATTTTTCATCGGCGCGTTGCCGCTCACATTATCCTATGATGGCAGCGACGATCTGTTGGACCCGACACATGGTTTTCGTCTGAGTGCCCGCTTTTCGCCTGAAGCTTCACTCCAGTCGGGAAGTTTTTTCTACGCGCGCAGCCAGCTTGATGGCAGCGCCTATTTCCCGGTGTCAGAGAAGATCGTTCTTGCGGGCCGGGCTCGTATAGGTTCCATCGTCGGGGCTGGCAGCAATCGTATAGCACCGTCGCGCCGTCTCTATTCGGGCGGCGGGGGCTCGGTGCGCGGTTTCGGCTTTCAGCGGATTGGCCCGCGCGATGTGAATAATGATCCTGCCGGTGGCCGTTCGCTGGTGGAGTTCTCGCTCGAAGCCCGGGTACGGCTTGACATATTCGGCGGCAATTTTGGTGTCGTGCCCTTTATCGATGCCGGCAACGTATATAGCGAAACCCTGCCGGACTTTACTGGAATGCGTTTCGGGACCGGACTGGGTGTGCGCTATTATAGCGACTTTGGCCCTATTCGCGTTGATCTCGGCACACCGATTAATCCGCAGCCAGGTGACTCCCGGATCGCCGTCTATGTCTCGCTTGGGCAGGCCTTTTGATGGACAAGCAAGAACCAGACATTGATGTTCAGTCGATCAAACCGCGTCGATCGATCGGCCGGAAGATCATGGTTTTCTTGGGCGGCTTGTTGTTACTAGTTGCCGCCGTGCTGGCCGGGGGTGCCTATTGGCTGGATAGTGATAGTGGCCATAAATATATTATCAGCGAGATAGAGGCGCTGGAACCTGATGACGGCCTGCGTATCCGCATCGGGGATATCAATGGCTCCATCTATAAAAACATGGAGATTGTTGATCTCACTCTGGCAGACCCAGAGGGCGTCTTTTTCGAAGCGGGCGTCGTTGCACTGGACTGGAGCCCGTTGGCCTGGATTTTCAATGAACTGAATATCTCGAACGCCGTGATTGCCAAGGCAAGGCTAAAGCGATTGCCCGCGCTTCGTGATACGCAGCAAGACGCACCCCTATTTCCCGATTTTGATATTTATCTCGGCAATTTTCGAGCGGACAGTCTGCTGTTGGAAGAAGCTGTGATCGGCGAGGCGCAGCGCGCTGATCTATCCGGTTCGGCCGATATTCGCTCTGGTCGTGCCATGATAAACCTTGATGCCGCGACCACGCGCAGCGGCGACAAGATTTTGCTGAGCCTTAACGCCGAACCCGATCGGGAGAAGCTTGATCTAAATGCTGAGATTATCGCACCGGCCGACGGTGCCATAGCGCGTCAAATAGGCTTTCAGCGTGACTATGCGATCACGCTTGGCGGAGAGGGGGACTGGACAAAATGGGATGGCAGTCTGATCGCGAAAAGCGCGAACTTGCCGCTTGCTGAGCTGACGCTTGAGGCAAGAGAAGGCCTGTTCGGTTTTGATGGCAATATAGAGTCAGAGCTTTTGCCCAAGGGACTTGCTGCAAAGCTGGCTGCGCCGCGGCTGGTGGTCAATGGAAACGCGTCTGTAGAAGATCGGTTGATCCAGCTTGATCTGGCAGCGCGTTCCTCGGTGGCCAACCTGACGGCGAAGGGTGGAGTTGATCTCGCACGTAGCGCACTAGACGCCGTTCGGGTTGAGTTTGATGTGCGTGACCCGTCTGCTCTAGCGGCTAATATGAGGGCACAGGACCTGGAATTCAAAGCGCTGCTCAACGGCAAGTTTTCTACGCTGCGCTATCAATATTTGTTGACGGCACCGCAATTGGCCTTTGGCAAAACGCTGCTGACGGGCGTTACCGCATCGGGCGAGGGCAGGCGCGATGCAAACGGCTTTGACATACCGGTCGAGCTTGCGGTTACTTCGCTTATCGGCAATGGCGACCTGCTGAAACAGCTCCTCTCCGGTTTCAACGGCAAGGCGTTTTTGCGATTGGAACAAGGGCGCTTATTTGCCGAACGAGCAGTGATTGCGACGAATAGCGCATCAGGAAGAGCGGATATTGAAGCGCGTTTGGCAACGGGTGAATATGCTATTAATCTTGATGCCCAGGCACCGAGCTTTGCAGTGGCTGGCGTTGGCATTGCCGATATTGTAGCAGTTCTGGAAATTGGTACCGGCACCGCTGGACTGGCTATAGATGGCAAGGTGACGGCACGGCTCCGGCGCTTCGACAATGAATTTCTGCGTGACTTGGGTGGCGGACTCCCGGTGGTTGAAACCGGACTTGTGCTGGATTCTGATCGCAAGCTGCGCTTTCCCAATCTGAATATTGATACGCCAAAGCTGCAATTCAGCGGTAGTGGTGTGCAACAGACCGCTACCATATTCGAGTTTAATGGGCGTGGTGAGCATGACCAATATGGGGCTTTCGATCTTGATCTTGAGGGGCCTTTGGCGCGTCCCCAGATCGCGCTTTTGCTCGACAGTCCCTTGCCTGCGGCTGGACTATCTGCCGTACAGCTTGACCTTGATCCGGTTGATAGTGGCTTTGCTTTCACGGCTGCTGGTGGTTCTACGCTGGGGCCCTTTACCGGAAATGGTGCGATTGTCACGATCGCCGGGCAAGATGCTCAGATACGTGTCGATCAATTGAAGGTGTCAGACACCCTGGCGACCGGGACAATTCGTCCAACCGCTTTGGGACTTGCCGGGAATCTTGCGATTAGTGGTGGCGGCGTTAACGGTAATGTCCTGTTCGAACCAGGGCAGAACCGCCAGTTGATCCGCGCAAAGCTGAATGCCAAAAACGCCCGCTTTGATGGTGCTCCTCCGATCCTCATTCGAACCGGCACGCTGGATGCAGATGTCATTCTAGTGGAGGGGCAGTCCGATGTAGATGTAACCGTGCGTGCACAGGGAATTAGCCGCGGCGACTTAATGGTCGGCAGGGTTGCGGGAAATACCAAGCTTGTCAACGGAACGGGCAATGCAACATTTTCCGTTGCCGGCACCCGCGGCAGCACGTTTAATTTTCAGGCCAAGGCTGATATTATACCGGATCGCTATGTCATGACGGGCAATGGCCTGTTTGAAGGCCGAACCTTGCGGTTCTTGAAGCCACTGGAGCTGCGCCGGGTCAATGGTGGCTGGACCGTGTCGCCGACCACATTGGCCTATGGTAATGGCCGCACGCGTTTTTCAGGCCAATGGGCCAGCGGAACGTCGCGACTTGATATGACATTATCAAAAATGCCGCTAACCCTGGCCGATATTATAGCACATGATCTCGGCCTAGGCGGAGAAGCGAATGGCGTCATCAAGATTAATCAGACTGGTTCGCAAATGCCCATTGGCGAAGCGAAACTGAACATCAAAGGCCTCACCCGATCTGGGTTGATCCTGACCTCTACCCCAATTGATCTTGGTCTCAATATCGCCATTTCCAATCGCAACGCAGCGGCGCGCGGTGTCATCCAATCGCAGTCAAAAACCATAGGCCGCTTTCAGGGACGGGTCACCGGCTTTGGCAGCGGCAACTGGAAAGAAGAATTACAGCGCAGCCCTCTATTTGCGCAAGCGCGCTTCAATGGGGCTGCTGATGCTTTGTGGCGGCTGACCGGCGTAGAAACTTTCGATCTAACCGGCCCGCTGAGCCTGAGCGCAGATGTTCGGGGGACGCTCGCCAATCCGCAAATTGATGGGCAATTGCGGACAAGTAACGCGCGGTTGGAAAGTGGTCTGACCGGAACAGTTGTCTCTGGCATCAAGGCACAAGGCCAATTTGACGGTTCTCGGCTGGTTATGTCCAATATTACGGGGTCAACAAGAGGCGGTGGTTCGGTAAGCGGCAGCGGCAGTTTCAACTTCGCGGTGGCACCTGGTGAAGGTATCGGCATCATGCTCGACCTGAATGCACAAAAGGCTCGGTTGATCGCTCGCGACGATTTTGCAGCAACGGTGACTGGACCCATCCAAATCCGCAGTTCTGTGGATGGTGGAGTGATATCCGGCGATCTGACCTTGAATCGCAGCTTCTTTCAATTTGGCAATGCCGCTGAAACCGTTGCGCTGCCCAAGATCAAGGTCACTGAGATCAATCGCAGGGCGGATGAGCGGGTCGCTATCGTTAGCAGTCGTCCCTGGCGTTTTGCATTGAGCGCAACAGCACCCAATCGATTGCAGGTCGAGGGATTAGGGTTGGACAGCGAATGGCGCGCGAACTTGAAAGTATCTGGCCCGGTCGACAATTTTGCAATGACCGGCAGTGCGGACCTTGTCCGTGGCAACTATACCTTTGCTGGTCGCCGTTTCCAGCTGGAGCGCGGTCGAATCCGTTTTGTCGGCAGCCAGCCGCCCAATCCCATACTTGATATTGAGGCGGAAGCGGACCTGACCGGGCTGAACGCCACGATCAATGTGACCGGGCGCGGCAACAGTCCGGAAATCGCCTTTAACAGTGTCCCGGCCTTGCCGGAGGACGAGCTGCTATCCCGCGTTCTGTTTGGAGCATCGATATCTGACCTTTCGGCACCAGAGGCAGTGCAACTGGCAGCGGCCGTCGCATCGCTCAACAGCGGCGGCGGGCTGGATCCGATCAACCAGTTGCGCAAAGCAGTGGGTCTTGATCGCTTGCGGATATTGCCCGCCGATGTGACGACCGGTCAAAGCACGTCGATTGCAGCGGGCAAATATATAACCCGCCGAGCTTATGTCGAACTGATCACCGATGGTCAGGGCTACAGCGCGACACGGTTGGAATTTCAGATCACCCGCTGGTTATCGATATTGTCGAGCATCTCGACTATCGGCCGACAAAATGTAAATGTACGAGTGTCGCGAGACTATTGACTATGGACGATATTTGCGTCCGTCCGCTTGTCTCGCAGGTGTAATAGGAGCAATATGTCGGCCAGCAGCGCGGGCAGGAACGAAAGCAGCGCAAAGACGATTTGACCATTTAACCAGATCATCGCAGCCGATATCAGAAAAGCCAGTCCCATCAGGCCAAGCCCGATAATGCGGGTTGCGGATATTGCTGACAGCAACCCCGCCGCGACCTGAAAGATTCCAAATACCATCATGATGGTCAGGCCAAGGCCTAATGCTTCAAAAAATGCCGCTTCATTAGGTACTTGTAATATTTTGGCGGCGCCGGCGGCGATGCTCATTGCAATCAACAATATCAAAATTACATTTCGCGCCGTCCGCATCACTCTTCCCCCAAATGCAGATAAGATTAAGAACACCGGGGAAAATGGCAAATAAAAACCCGAGGCAATAACTTGCCCCGGGTCTTCAATTGTTTTGGCCGTTTGGCTTAAGCCGAATAGTACATGTCAAATTCGACAGGCGCTGGCGTCGTTTCCAAACGGCTGACTTCTTCCCATTTCAGTTCGCAATAACCTTCAATCTGGTCCTTGGTGAACACATCGCCTTTAAGCAGGAATTCATGATCGGCTTCCAGTGCTTCGAGTGCTTCACGCAGCGAACCACAGACGGTTGGCACTTCGGCCAGTTCAGCTGGCGGCAGGTCATAGAGGTTCTTGTCCATCGCTTCGCCGGGGTGGATTTTATTCTCGATGCCGTCGAGGCCAGCCATCAACAAAGCGGAAGCCGACAGATATGGGTTGGCCAGCGCATCCGGGAAACGGAATTCAACGCGCTTGGCTTTGTCGCCTGCACCATAAGGAATACGGCATGAAGCGGAACGGTTACGGCTGGAATAAGCCAGTAGAACGGGCGCTTCAAAACCTGGAACCAGACGCTTGTAGCTGTTGGTTGTGGCGTTGGTAAACGCGTTACACGCTTTGGCATGTTTGATCACGCCGCCGATATAATAGAGGCAGGTTTCCGACAGGCCGGCATATTCATTGCCCGCGAACAGTGGCTTGCCATCTTTCCAGATCGACATGTGAGTGTGCATGCCGGAACCATTATCATCCTTGATCGGCTTGGGCATGAAGGTTGCGGTTTTGCCATAGGCATGGGCAACCTGCTGCACGACATATTTGTAGACTTGCGTGCGGTCAGCGGTTTCAACCAGCGTGCCGAATGTAATGCCCAGCTCATGCTGTGCCGCGGCCACTTCGTGGTGATGCTTGTCCATGGGCAGGCCCATTTCCATCATCGTGGCAACCATTTCGCCGCGAATGTCCATGGCACTGTCCACGGGAGCAACCGGGAAATATCCGCCTTTGGCGCGCGGGCGATGGCCCATATTGCCGATCTCATAATCGCGGCCGGTATTGGTTGGTAGTTCGACATCGTCAATTTTATAGCCACTGCGGTCATAACCATCCTCGAACTTGACATCGTCGAACATGAAAAATTCTGGCTCCGGACCAACATAGACGGTGTCGCCAATGCCGGTTGACTTCAGATAGGCTTCAGCGCGCACAGCGGTGGAGCGCGGGTCGCGGCCATAGAGCGAGCCATCACCGGGTTCGACAATGTTACAGACCAAAATCATCATGGGGGTCGCTGAGAACGGATCCATATAGACGGAATCCAAATCAGGACGCAGGATCATGTCGGATTCGTTAATCGCTTTCCAGCCTTCGATGGATGACCCATCAAACATAAAGCCTTCTTCCAGCACATCTTCATCGACCACATCGGCGCACATGGAAAGATGCTGCCATTTGCCGCGTGGATCAGTGAAGCGTACATCGACCCACTCAATCTCATGTTCCTTGATCATCTTCATGATGTCTGCGGTAGTATTGCCCATTTATTTCGTCCCTTGGTTTGTTGTTTGAATGGAAGTGATAATGATTAGATGGCGTCGTTATCGCGTTCGCCGGTGCGGATGCGCAAAGCCGACTCGACCGGAATGACAAAGATCTTGCCATCGCCGATACGGCCAGTTTGGGCGGCGGTGGAAATGGCTTCGACGACTCGTTCGGCTAGCCCGTCTTCCACGACGACCTCCAGCTTCACCTTCGGCAGGAAATCGACAACATATTCGGCACCGCGATATAATTCGGTATGACCTTTCTGACGGCCAAAGCCTTTTGCTTCTGTAACGGTGATGCCTGATACCCCCACCTCATGAAGCGCCTCTTTGACTTCGTCGAGTTTGAAAGGCTTGATGATCGCTTCAATCTTTTTCATTTTTTGTTCGTTCCTGTCCCGTTTACTCATGTTCTGGCGCGCGTATGCAGCACCAAACTCGGGCGCACTTGCCCGTCACAATTCAATTACCATGCCAGTTTGGAATCGTGAAAAGAATCGCCGATAAACTGCTAAAGCCAAAAGATGGCAGTTTCAATGCCGCCCAAAAAACAGGCATTTTTTTGCATTGTCGCCTAAATTTTAGGCAGGCTTTTATGGCATTATCTATCGCGCAATTGGCGCACTGACGTCGGCAACATTGGCCTTGGTCCAGTTAGAGCGATCAATCACGTAATGGCGCAGCGCCTCGACTTGATCAGGCTTTAACTGCGACGAAAAGCTGACCATGCCATGCTGCTTCAACGCGCCACCAGCGATTATGGAAGCCCAAGCTTCTTCACTGGCCAATGTGCCGGAGATTCGAAGATCTGGTGTAAAGCCATTGCCGACTGCGCTATCGCCGTGACAAACCAGACAGAAGCGACCGTAGAGCGCTTTGCCCTCCGCTACCTGTGCAGGCGTGCCCGTTGGCTCTGGCGGATTCCAGACGACTTCGGCTTTTTCAGGCAAAGCGGGCAGGGTTGTCTTGCCGCCCAGCTTCATCACAACCAGCCGCGGGATATTCGGGACCTTGCGCGATGCACCACCCGCGACACCAGCAACCAGGGGAAAGGCGCCGCCTTTACTGGTCAGGAACGCGATATATTGCTCGCCATCGACCATATAGGTGGAAGGCGCGGCAACAATGCCGGACTGCATATTCATGCTCAAAAGTTCTTCACCGCTATCCGCCGCAAAGGCTTTGAACAACCCAACGCTTGTGCCTTGAAATACCAGATTGCCAGCCGTCGTCATTGTCCCGCCATTCCAGGCCGCCGGGTAGTCGACAGACCAGGCAACCTTGCCTGCTTTAGGATCAAAAGCCACGAGCTTGCCGGTCGTTGCGGCGATAGCGGCCTTATAGACGTCCTTATCATCGGGCAGCTGACCAATTGCCCAGCCAATACCAACGTTAAAGCCAAGCCGTTCGCGTTTCTTGTCGAGGCTCGTGGTCGGCACTTCATAACCCTGCGGGATCTGCTGGGCTGGGATATAGACCAGTCCGGTGTCGGGATTATAACTCATCGGGTGCCAGTTATGCGCGCCAAGAGCGCCTGGGATTGAGATAAATGGCTTGCCCGTTTTGTAGAAACGCGCCTCCGGATTTTCGATCGGCCGTCCGGTTTCAAGATCATAGCCCTCGGCCCAATTGATGTTGTCGACAAACGGCTCAGCACTCATCAACCGGCCATCGGTGCGATCAATGACAAAGAAGAAGCCGTTTTTGGGCGCATGGAACAGCACCTTGCGTTTTTCCGTCAGGGCCGTGGCTTCACCGTCTTGGGTTTTCTTGGGCCAGTCAATCTCTGCAATGATGATATGCTGCGTAGCGGTATAATCCCAGGTCTCGGCAGGCGTTTCCTGATAGTGCCAGAGATATTTTCCGGTATCTGGGTTTACCGCGACGATGGACGACAGGAAGAGATTGTCCCCTTCGCCGCCCGAGCGCAGTCCATGGTTCCAGGGATTGCCATTGCCAACGCCAAAATAGAGCTGATCAAGCTCTTCGTCATAGACGATGCTGTCCCAGACCGTTCCGCCACCTCCGGATTCTTTCCACTCACCTTCGCCCCAGGTTTTGTTGGCGGCTTTTTCAAAAATCTCGTCGCTTGCGGCGCCGTCGGCTTTACCTTCGGGATTGGGAACTGTGTAAAAGCGCCATTTCTGGGAACCGTCGGAGACGTTATAGGCGGTGATATATCCGCGGACACCGAATTCAGCGCCACCATTACCAATGATGACCATATTTTTGACGACGCGTGGAGCGCCGGTGATCGTATAAGGCTTCGAATTATCTGTTGTCTGGGTTTCCCAAAGCCGTGCGCCGGTATTTGCGTCGAGCGCGATGAGCCGGCCATCTATCGTGCCGAAAAATATCTTGCCTCGGGAAATTGCAATGCCGCGATTAACAACGTCGCAGCAAGCGTCTACGGCCTTCTCACCGGGAACTTCGGGGTCATAGGACCAGAGTTCCTCGCCGGTTTTTGCATCATAGGCAAAAACTTTGGACCAGGCGGTAGAGATATACATTTTGCCATCAACAACCACGGGTGTTGCTTCCTGGCCCCGCGCATCGGGTAGATCCTTGAACCAGGCGATACCGAGTTCGCCGACATTGCTCTCATCAATCTGGTCGAGGGGGCTGTGCCGTTGTTCCTTAGCATTGAAGCCGATATTGCTCCATTCCGCGCCGTCAGCCGATACGCCACCTTGATCGGTCGTCTGGCTTTGGCAAGCGGCCAGCAAGCAGGTTGCAAAAAAGAGTCCCAAACGGCGCATCATATTTCTCCCGAGCTGGTCAAACCTTCATGGGTAAAACCTGATTTAACTGACTAGCTAAATTTCTGCGCTGCGGTCAAGGCTGATGCTTGCTTATGTGTAGGGCGGGCAATCCAGACCGGCAGGGCTTTTGGTGAAAATCTCGCAACCGGTTTCGGTAATCCCGATGCTATGTTCAAACTGGGCAGAAAGCGAACGGTCTCGGGTAACTGCTGTCCATCCATCTTCGAGCATCTTCACGGCATATTTGCCGATGTTGATCATTGGCTCAATGGTGAAAAACATCCCGGGCCGCAGTTCAGGGCCCGTACCGGGACGTCCAGCATGAACAACCTCTGGCGCATCATGGAACATTTGACCCAGACCATGGCCGCAAAAATCGCGCACTACGCTATAGCGATTACCCTCGGCATGGGTTTGGATGGCGTGCGCCACATCGCCCATGCGATTGCCCGGTTTGGCTTGTTCAATGCCCAGCATCAGACATTCATATGTCGTTTGGACCAGCCTGGAAGCTTTGACAGGTGTCTTGCCGATCAAAAACATGCGGCTCGTATCGCCATGCCAGCCATCAACAATCACCGTCACATCAATATTAACGATATCGCCTTCCTTGAGTTTCTTGTCACCGGGAATGCCGTGGCACACCACATGATTGATCGAAGTGCAGCAACTATGCGTGAAGCCGCGATATCCCAACGTCGCGGGCACGGCGCCTTCGCGAAAAGCATGCTGACGAACCATATCGTCCAATGCGCCAGTGGTTACGCCGGGCACGACATGCGGTACCAAGGCATCGAGAATTTCAGCAGCGAGCCGTCCGGCCTTGCGCATGCCCTCAAAGCCTTCCGGTCCATGCAGTTTAATCGCACCCGTCCGGCTTTGCGGGGTGGTGTCTTCTACGGTCAGATAATCAGTCATGCGCTATATATATGGATAATCGCCCGGTTTGACTACGGGAAACTTGGATCAAGCTATCCATTCCCGCCTGCGTTTTGCGGAACAAAGCTCCGGGGCGGACCAATTTTTCCCTCGCCAAAACTACCACCGCTCTCGACCGTTTCATTCATGTGACGGTAGATATGATCAATGGCGATTTCTATTTCGTAGAGCGCACCCATGATCAACAAGCCATTGCGAGGGCCATTCGTTGCTTTGACATATAGGCCGGTGAAGACGAGGTCAGCACCGGGTGCAGAATGGTCGACATAGCCGGTGTCGAACCGCTCGGCATCACGATAATCCAAAACCCCTTTTTTCCGATATTGCCAATCATCTTTGTTAACAGCGACCATCTGACCATATTCAATTGTCTGGGCCTCGCGGTTTGCGATGAGGCGCCGGATGGTTTTCTTCCGGCCAATCACTAACCAGAACAGCCATAAGCCAATCAGCGCAAACAACCCTGCTGCGGGAAAGCGCAGCGGTTCGCTCGCTGGCGCCAATTCCCAGCTGACTATAAACAATCCGAAAGCGACAAAGCACATTGAAAAAGCGATGCCAGCGATCAGCGACATCTTGCTTGGCGGTCGGTCGGTTTCTTCAATGATCAAATGCGGGCCATCCTGCACGATGGACAGGCTTGCGGCATTATCATGCAATACTGCCTGAAAACCGAAATGTCCGAATTGCATGGTCATGATTTCTCCTGTTGGAGAGGATGTATATGCGCCCCATTTCAATTTAGATGCAGGACCTTACCAAATTGCAAATGGCCGTTGATGATTTGCTGAACTGCTCTATATCCCAATGATATGAGCAAATCCCGCATCTACACCGCAGCGCTGATTGTCATTGGCGATGAAATTCTCTCCGGCCGTACGCAGGACAAGAATATCGCGCAGATCGCCAAATGGTTGAACGTCCAGGGCATCAGGCTGGGTGAGGTCCGCGTGGTTGCCGATGACATGGATGCGATTGCCGAAGCGGTGAATATTTTGCGCGCACGCAATGATTATCTTTTTACTACCGGTGGCATAGGTCCGACCCATGATGACATCACGGTCGATGCGATTTCCAAGGCGCTGGGCGTGGATGTGGTGATCCACCCGACGGCGCGCGCGATTTTGGAAAAATATTATGCCGACAAAGGCGGCATCAACGAAGGCCGGCTTCGCATGGCGCGTGTCCCTGATGGCGCAGAGCTGATCGAAAACCGCATGTCCGGTGCACCAGGAATCAAGATCGACAACCTGTATCTGATGGCGGGCGTGCCGCATATCACGGCGGGGATGCTCGATGCGCTCACGGGTACATTGGAAGGCGGCGCGCCGCTTCTGTCTGAAACGCTTGGCGCATGGGCGCCAGAGAGCGAAATTGCCGATGTCCTGATCGCGGCGGAAAAAGCCCATGCAGGGTGTCAGATTGGCAGCTATCCCTTTTTCCGCAATGGCACGGTCGGCGCGAATTTTGTGGTGCGGTCAACCGATGCGGATGAACTGGCAGCGTGTACGGCTGTATTGAAAACTGGCCTGGAAGCGGCAGGTTATGAAGTTACGGACGGCGGAATTTAGGATTATTCCCGTACAGCTCTTAGTGCCGCGCCGGCCGCAAAAGGCGTAATAGCTACAAGCAGCAAAGACACAGCGCTCAAAAACAGCAGCGCACTGCCGCTTGGATCGGCGAGGCTGCCCGCTCCGAAAATCAGCAACGGAATGGCTAGCGGCACCAACAGCAATCCACCCAATGCGCTGGCACCCTTCAGTCCAGCCGTCAGGGCCGCGATCATGACCGCTAATCCGGCAAGCGCCGGTGTTGCTATAGCGAGGCTGGCGAGTAGGGTGACCAATGGTGGGCCTTCCAAACCCATCAGGCCGCTGGCTAGAAACGCGGCGAATAGCAATGGCGGGCCAAAGGCTAGCCAGTGCGAGATCAGCCGTGCGAAAGCGATCAATTCATCCGTGATTCCTCGCACCAGCAGTTGATCATATAGACCGTTGTCGAGATCTGGTTGCACCAGCCGGTCAAGTGGCAGCAAGGTCGCCAGCAAAGCTGCGATCCACAATATGCCCCCGCCGGTCTGGAGCAGCAAGTCGCGGTCTGGTCCCACAGCAAAGGGGAACAGGGTTGCTGCAGATAGATAGAAGACTACTGGCAGCCAGGTTCCGCCACTGGCGTAACTCTGCCGCACATCACGCCAGATCATCGTTTTGAGCGCGCCTATCATAGCGGTGTCTCGATCTGATCGAGCGCCGTCAATTCGAGTGTAAGATCAAAGGAAATTGGCAGGGGGATATGGCTGGCTGCCAGAATGATACCGCCTTGCTTCAGATGGCTTTGCAGATTTTGTCCAAGCTGTTCCACCGATACGGTATCAAGGCCATTGGCTGGTTCATCCAACAACCAAAGATTCGCACCCGACAGAAAAGTGCGGGCAAGCCGGGCCCGCTGCCGCTGGCCAGTTGAGAAATAACGAATGGGCACTTCCGCCAAATGAACCATGCTTGCGGCAGCGATAGCGGCTGTGCAATCATCATCCGTCTTGTTGTCCAGCCTGGCCCAGAATCGCAGCGCGTCTTGCAGCGGCAGATTTTCATCCAGTGCCATCCGATCATCGCATAATGCCATGGACGATGGAACATGGATCGATCCGGAAAAGGGTTCCAGCAATCCGGCGATAAGTCGCAGCAGGCTGGATTTGCCGACACCATTGGGCCCCGTGACCAAGCCTGCCTGCCCTGGCTCTAGCGTAAAATTCAGATCGCGGAACAGCAATTTCTCACCGCGCACGCACGAAAGGGCTTCGGCGTGCAGATTATCGCCGCCGTCGGTCCGCATTTTGGTTGACGCCCCTCGGTTCATGGGGAAGACTTAAGCCACGAAATGGCGGTAAAGCCAAGCAAGGAGTATCGAAACATGGTTGCTCAACTGAATGATGCCGAGCGGCAGGCGGCTTTGGCGACCCTGCCAGGCTGGGAATATGATAGTAAAAGGGATGCGATTAGCCGGAAATTCAAATTTGCCGATTTTACCGAAGCTTATGCCTTCATGACCCGCGTCGCGATATATGCTGAGAAAGCGGATCACCATCCCGAATGGTTCAACGTTTATAACAATGTTGACATCACGCTAACCACCCATGACGCGGGTGAGAATGGCGGATTGTCTCAGCGTGACATTGATCTGGCCATGAAAATTGAGGAAATCCTCTAGTTCTTGGGCTCCGCTCCAGCAAGCACATCGCCAAGATTGGCCAGTTCAAGCGCTTGTTTGCGGATACGCCCCGGCATCCAGCGCGCGGCAAAGGCCAGTTGTTTGGCCATTTTGTTGACCGGTGTATGAACTTTTTTGCCATGGACGGCTTCCCACGCCGCCGGGCCGATAATGGAAACGGGACTGACAAGCACACCGCTTTCCTCGAGTCTTTCCTTGCCCGTTTGATTGGTGCCTTCCACGACGTCGGAGATGATATTGGTATCGACGAATCCAGGCATCAATGAACGAGACTTGATGCCGTATTTGTTAAATTCCAGATCATGTGATTCTGCGAGGCCGCGTACGGCAAATTTGGTCGCGCTATAGACGCTGAGATCTGCCACACCGTAAATTCCGGCGGCAGAGGCCGTATAGAGTACACAGCTATCCGGCGTATTTTTCAGCATTTCAAAACAGGCCCGTGTGCCGCTGATACAGCCGGTAAAATTAATCGCGATCATCAGGTCGATATCCTCGTCGGTCATCTCCTGGATCGGGCCACCTTCACCAATGCCGGCATTGTTGAACAGGACATTCATCGTGCCGCCGGTAATTGCTCCAAAATCGGTCACCGCGGCTTTCCAGTTGGTGCGATCGGTAACATCCAGCTTGTGAATCGAGCTTTGCCCCTCGGGAAGCATGGATGCGGTTTCAGCCATCCCGGCATCGTTGATATCGGCAATACCGATATACCAGCCTTTGTTCGCAAAATAGCGAGCGACCTCGCGGCCCAGCCCTGAAGCGCCGCCGGTGATGAATATTGATTTATGTCCGCTCTGATATGCCATTTCTTGTCCTCACCATTTATCTTTGTCTTATTGACATTAATGTTCATTCGAGCGGTTTTTCGGCATCAGGTCAAGAGCGATTGGACATATTGGGTAAAGCGCGCCAATAGTGACGTTAATGATTTCAACCTCTTCTGCCTCCGGCCCGGCAATCAGCCTGAAAAATGTCAGGCGCAGCTATGATGCGGTCACGGCCGTGGATGATGTATCATTGGAAATTGCGGCGGGCAGTTTTGTTGCGCTGGTCGGGCTCTCCGGATCGGGCAAATCCACGATGTTGAAAATGATCAATCGACTGGTCGAGCCAACGGCGGGCGAGGTGTTGATCGCGGATGAAGATGTGAGAGCCATTGATCCGCATGTCCTGCGCCGCCGGATTGGTTATGTGTTCCAGAATATCGGTCTGTTCCCGCATATGACCATATCGCGCAACATCGCGATCGGCCTGGAGTTGGCTGGCGAGAAGGAAGGGCGCAGTGAACGTGTGGCGGAGCTGCTCGAACTGGTTGAACTGCCGCAGGATATGGCGGTCCGGATGCCGCACCAATTGAGCGGCGGTCAACAGCAACGTGTGGGCGTTGCTCGCGCGCTGGCGACACGGCCCGGCCTGATGCTGATGGATGAACCCTTTGGCGCATTGGATCCCGTGACACGAGACAGTCTGGCGGGACAATATAAAGCGCTGCATGAAAAGCTGGGACTGACCACGATTATCGTCACCCATGATATGGCCGAGGCGCTCTATCTTGCTGACCGAATATTGGTCATGGAAGCGGGGCAGATCAAAGCAGATGCAACGCCTACAGAACTCCTGTCCGGCGGTGTTGGCGATGAAGCCGAAGCGCTCGTCGCCATTCCGCGGGCGCAGGCAGCGCATTTGATTGCGCTTGGCCAGACACATGCCGAGCAAGAAACATGACTGAAGCATGGCAACAGGCCTTTATGCGCGTTCCTGAATTGCTCGCGGCCCATGTACAGCTCAGTTTTTCGGCGTTGCTGCTCGCCATGATCTTGTGCCTGCCGCTCGCCATCTGGGCCACGCGTGCACCGAAAGTCGCAGCCATCATTTTGGGTTTTGCCAGCCTGATCCAGACCATTCCGGCACTGGCATTGCTCGCTCTTTTCTATCCGGTTTTACTGGGCCTGTCTGCGCTGTTCGGTGGGGGGATATCCGCGCTCGGGTTTCTTCCCGCCTTGCTGGCCCTCACACTCTATGCGTTATTGCCGATCTTGCGCAATGCGGTCACCGGATTGACGGGCGTTTCTCCGGCAGCAAAACAGGCGGCAGATGGACTGGGCATGACAGCTGCGCAAAAGCTTCGCCTTGTTGAAGCACCGCTTGCCGCGCCAACGATCATGGCAGGCATCCGCACCGCTGCGGTGTGGACGATCGGGGCTGCTACGCTGTCGACGACCGTAGGGCAAGCCAGCCTCGGCGATCTCATATTTGCAGGCCTGCAAACACAAAACTGGACATTGGTTTTAACCGGCTGCCTTGCTTCGGCAGGACTGGCGATCATCGTTGATTTTTTACTCGGGGTAATAGAGCGGGCCATCCGCGAGCGCCGCAAGGTCATGGCTTGGGGCGCCAGCGCGGTTATCGGCGTTGGCCTGGCTGTTGCCTTGCTGCCAATGCTAGGGTCGCGTGATGATGTCGTGGTGATAGGAGCAAAGGGTTTTTCTGAACAATTCATATTGGCGCGTCTGATCGGATCACGTTTGGAAGATGTCGGGTATAAGGTCCGCTACCAGGATGGTCTTGGTTCGGCCGTCGTGTTTCAGGCTGTGGCTTCGGATGATATTGACGTTTATGTCGATTATTCCGGCACCATCTGGACCAATCAGATGAAGCGCACCGATCCAATCCCCGGCGATCGGATGCTGACCGAAATTGAAAAATGGAGCAAGGCAACGCACGGTGTCACAATGTTCGGCGCGCTGGGCTTTGAAAACACCTATGCCTTTGCCGTGCGGCCGGACGATGCCGCAAATAAACGTCTGGTGACATTGGATGATCTCGCGCGCGTATCGTCTGACTTTGCCTTCGGCACGGATCTGGAATTTCTGGAAAGACCGGAATGGGCGATGGTGAAAGCAGCTTATCCGATTCAGTTTAAGGAAGCGCGATCCTTTAATCCGACCTTCATGTATCCCGCTTTATCGAGCGGAGACGTCGATGTGATTTCAGCCTTTTCTTCGGACGGCAGGATAGCGGCCAATGGCTTTGTAGTGCTGGATGATACGAAGGGCGCGGTGCCATCTTATGAAGCGATGATATTGGTAGCTCCGGGACGCAGCGGTGATGATAGGTTTATGAATGCGATCAAGCCGCTGGTTGGCGCGATCACTGTGGAAAATATGCGAGAGGCCAATTATAAGGTTGACCGCGAAACAGATAAAAAGTCGCCCACACAGGCGGCACAATGGTTGAATATGCAGATCAAAAACGGGAAAAAGCAATAAGTGACAAGACAGTTTTTTGTGATGTTCCGGCTGCGTCTTCTGGCCATTCTGATTCCTTTGTTCCTAGCTGCTATGCCAGCACAGGCGCAAGTGGCAGTGACCTTTTACTCCCATGATTTTGGCAAGAATTTCCCTCACGCTTTCTTTGTGCTGAAAGGTAAACTTGAAAATGGGGAGATCGTTGATACCAGCTTTGGATTTACGGCAGTGAACATTTCGCCGGGAATCTTATGGGGCTCGGTCAAAGGTAAGGTCGAGACACCCAAGCCCAAATATATAGCGAACAGCAATCCTCATTTTACGGTTACCGTTGGTGACAATGAATATCGTGAGTTGATGGCGCTCGTTACAAAGTGGCGCAACAAGCCACAAAAAAGCTACAGCCTCAACAAGAGAAATTGCGTGCATTTCGCCAGTGAAGCAATTGCGATATTGGGCTATCGATTCAATGCGAAAACCAAGTTCTGGAAAAAGCCGCGCTCTTTCATGGAAGAGGTGATGGCGCTCAACCCGATGTTGAAAAAATGATAGGGCAATGATCCCGCTTTACATCACCATCGTGTTATAGTGATGCCAGATAAAGATCGCCACCGACCCGCGATGCGGTGACCAGCGCAGCGCTATCTCTCTGAGATCCTGTTCCGTTGGCCGGGTATCATGCCCCAATATATCACCGACACCAGCTTGGATGGCCAGATCTCCCGCTGGCCAGATGTCCGGGCGACCCAAGGCAAAAAGCAGATATATTTCTGCCGACCAGCGCCCAATGCCTTTTACCTGTGTGAGCCGCGCTATCGCTTCTTCATCGTCTTCCGGCAGGTTATGGAGATCCAACTCACCCGACAATATCAGCTCCGCCAAGCTGCGCGCATAGCCTTGTTTCTGGCGGGACAGGCCGCAAGCACGCAAATCGTCAAAATCGGTCGCAATCAGCGCCTCTGCCGGGCAACCAGCGCCCAAACGCGCCTCCAGCTTGTTCCAGACCGAAGCCGCAGACGCGACGCTGACTTGTTGGCCGACGATTGTGCGAAGTAATGTCTGATAACCTTCCGGATTGATCCGAGGTTCTGGATAGCCCGCCGCCTTGATGGCATTGCCCAAGGTTGAGTCGACTTTGCTAATTGCATCGAGGCTCGTCTTTATCGTCTCTTTTGATAGGCCCATTGCGGCTCTGCCTTGCGTTACTGGCCGTTTCGGGCCTTGATTCTTTTTGATCGAGCGGACATAGCGTGCCGGATTTTGAATGAAAACAGCTTAAGGGGTTTGTATGCCAACCATCAACGTCACCGGTCGTACCGGAGAAGAAAAAGCCGTTACTGTCGACAGCGGCATCAACGTTATGGAAGCGATCCGCGACAATGGTTTTGACGAACTACTGGCACTATGCGGCGGCTGCTGCTCCTGTGCGACCTGCCATGTGCATGTAGATGCGGAATGGAAAGATAAGCTGCCAGCAATGAGCGAAGATGAAGATGACTTGCTGGAAAGCAGCGACCACCGGGATGAGTTTTCGCGGCTCAGCTGTCAGATCGAATTGAATGATGATCTGGATGGCTTGAAAGTGAAAATCGCCGAAGAAGATTGAACCGGACGAAAATCTAGACAAAAAGGGGAGCCATAAAGCTCCCCTTTTTTTGTTTTGTGCGGATGAGATGATCCTTAGAATCGGATTAGTGCGCGGGGCCCATCTTCGGTCTCAGCATTTTTGCCGATTTTCCAGCTCATCATCTTCCGATCACCCTTCTCGGCAAAGCCATCGATGCTGTTGTTATTGACGACCGTGCCATTGGTTTCGACCGTCAAAACCCCATCAATATCAGAAATCTTGGGCGCTTTGCCGCCGCTTTCTTTCATCATCATCATATTGAACAAGCTGCCTTGCCCAGCGATGCCAGGGGTCAGCAATTCCACAGCACCATCGCTGCGCCGGATAATCTGGAAGAATGGATATTGCATCTGTGCATCAGGCAGGACCGGGAAACTGAAATAGTTACCGATCGGGCCGGTTTCACTATATTCAACGTCAAAGATATTGCCGCCGGCATGTTCGACCTTTTTCCAGCCGCGATATTTGCTCAATTTCTTGGCAAAGGCGACCATGCTTTCATCATCACCCGGAATGGGGCCACCGAAAAAGGCACCTGCCATCGCTGATTCTTCATTATAGCGTTTTAGCTTGCGTGCTTGTTCCCGATCATATTGATCTTTGCGCTTGGTAATTTCTTCCTCGGTACAGTCACGATCAACGACGTCATAGCTAAGGTTGTCGGTATCAATCGATGGATCTGCATCCTTTCCATACCGGTCATAGTCATCCCCATAGACCGGGCGCTGGGCATCTACTCTGCCATCACTTTTATATACCAGATCGCGGCATTTCAGTTTCGCGGGATCAAAAGGTTCATTGCTCGGTTTTTTGAGCTTACCGTCGTCAGGCATGGTCATCTGAATCTGTCCAGTATAGCCGAATTCATAACGATCGCCGTCTAGGATTTTCAGATTCGTGTTGAACTTTCCAGGTAATAGAAAACAGCCGGATAGCAACAAGGGTGCCGACAAAGCCGCCATCAGCTTGAATATCTGTTTCATCTAATTCTCCTCGTTTCTCGTATATTCGGCATAGAGTGCAATCGCAGCCGCGTTGGATACATTTAAACTTTCCATCTGAGGTGCTATCGGCAGGCGTGCCAATGCATCACAATGAGCTGCGACATTCTGGCGCAGGCCTTCACCCTCTGCACCCATCACCAAGGCTAGTTTGCTGTCTCCCATGATGTTGCCGAGCGTTTGATCTGCTTCGCCATCCATTCCGATACGCCAATATCCTGCTGCAGCGATTTCATCCAAAGCGCGCGCCAGGTTTACAACGCGTATCCAGGGAACGATTTCCAAGGCACCCGATGCCGATTTGGCCAGCGTGCCGGATTCGGGTGGAGCGTGGCGATCCTGTGTAACAATCGCTGCGGCGTCGAACGCCGCGGCAGAGCGCAAGATGGCGCCGACGTTGTGGGGATCGGTGACTTGATCCAGAACGAGAATTGGTCGCCCCTTGTCCGCGGCTTTGTCGAGCATATCACCCAGCCAGATATCGGGTAGGGGGTCAACGTCAGCGACCATGCCTTGATGTGGTGCATCGCGCGGAATGACCCGGCCGAGATCTGCCACATCACTATAGACAACGGACAGGTCGGATGGCAGGTTCAACGTATCAAGCGCTTCGCGCGTGCCGGATATTTTCTTGACGAACCGATGGGGATTCGCAAGCGCCGCCTCCACTGCATGCCGGCCCCAAAATTTCAAACCGCCGCCGGTTTTTTTCACAGATCTATTTTTGCGTGCCATAGCGCTCCTTAGCGGCTCGGATGCAATGACACACCTCTTTTTTGGGCCTTTTTCACAGCAAATATGGAATTTTGAAAGCGCAGGCATTGACACCGGACGATGCTTTCGTCATTGAGCCGCTTCTTGTCTAAAAACGGTCAAGACAGGCAACCAAATGGACAGGTGGCCGAGTGGTTAAAGGCAGCAGACTGTAAATCTGCCCGCGTAAGCGTACATAGGTTCGAATCCTATCCTGTCCACCATTTTTGCCGAGCAGAGCCGATCCTGGGGATCGGCGGCGGCAAAAATCCCGCAGCGCAAGCAAGGGTGGCTGGGCGGAGCGAGAACGTCCTTCAGAAACGGCAATTTGTTTCGTGACTTATCCAAGTACTCGGCCGCGCCAAGTATCCAGCACAGCAGGCATAGATCGCCTAATACACCACAAACGTTTTTTCACTAATGGCGACGTCTACTGTGACCTATCCGCTAACCAAAAGCCTCGAGTGCTTATCGCGCGTGACAAGCCTGCCATGCTGTGGAAAGGGTGCTTGCATCAAAACCAGGATAAGGAAGCAAACATGAAGAACCTATTTGATGTGAGCGGCAAAGTAGCTGTCGTCTCGGGCGGCTCCAGCGGCATCGGTGCGATGATGGCACGCGGTCTGGTTGAAAATGGCGCCAAAGTTTACATCACAGCGCGTAAGGAAGAGCGTTTGATGGCCATGGCGGAGGAGCTTTCAAAGCTTGGCGAATGCATCGCTATTCCGGCGGACTTATCGAACGTAGCTGGCATTGAAGATTTTGTGGCTGCCGTCAGTGAGCGGGAAAGCAAGGTTGATATTTTGATCAACAATGCCGGAGCCAATTGGGCTGCTCCGATTGAGGCCTTTCCTGAAAAGGGTTGGGACAAGGTAATGGATATCAACATCAAAGCGATTTTCTTTGCCACGCAGAAATTCCTGCCACTGCTTAAATCGTCCGGCAATGCAGATGATCCAGCGCGGGTCATCAATATCGCGTCGATCAACGGTATCAGAAATTCCGGTATGCCTACTTACGCCTATTCAGCGAGTAAATCCGGTGTCATTCATTTGACCGAACATCTGGCAACCGATCTGGCATCTTACCATATCAATGTGAACGCTATCGCACCGGGTTTCTTCCCGAGCAACATGACCAAACAGATTGTCGAAAATGACGGAATGACAAAAATGGCTATTTCACAGATTCCACGCGGACGCATGGGCGCGCCGGAGGATATTGCGGGAACGGCACTTTATCTGTGTTCAAGAGCGTCTTCTTGGCTGGTGGGGCAGACGATTGCACTTGATGGCGGGATGATTTCGCGGCCTTAGCGCAGATTTTCGAAAGATTGGTGCAAATGTGGAAGAGGCGACCATGTGAATGGTCGCCTCTGTGTTTTTTGTTCTACCGGTGAGTACTAGAAGTCCAAGGTTACACCCGCGAAGATATAGCGCCCGAGCGCATCATATGTCGCCGGATAGGTATTGCCGTTACAAGGCCCAGTGGGGCAAAGGTTAGCTCCACCGCCGCCTCCAGACGTCACCAGAGGTGGTTCCCGATCCAGGATGTTGTTAACACCCAGGCGGAACCTGAACTGCTCCCCAATACTGAAGTTAGTGGCTAGATCGAAATAGTTCTGGGCTTTAATCCGATCACCTGGTCCGAACGTTGTTGCTGCAGCGAGCGAAGGATTGTCCGACAAGGTTTCGGCCTTCACTTTACCAACATGACGCCACTGCAAGGAAACTGCCACGCCGCCCGGTGTGGTCAGCGTGGTACGGAATTTATGTCGCCATTGTGGCAAAGGTGCCCCAGCATTGGTAGTTCCACCAGTGCTGCAAGTCGGACCATAGAGGCCAGCACAGTCATATTCCGGTGTCAGGCCATTGTCGACCACATACTCGTCAAGATAGGTACCAGTGAAACTTAACGACAAAGTTCCCAGTGAACCGATCTCGCTTGCGTACGCGCTGCTTACTTCAATGCCCTTTGTTTGCAGGCTGCCAACATTGTCTGGCAGATCTCTTACAAATCCACCCGGCGTCAGCCAGAGCGAACCAGCGGCATCGCGATTCACAAAACCGCATGACTCCGGCGTAAATGTTGCAGTCGCATTGGCTACACAATCACCTAAGATAGCATCCTGTCCGAATGCACGGATTGCATCATTCACCTTGATATCGAAATAGTCCACAGTCAGCGAGAAGCCTGGCAAGAAGCGTGGTTGTAATACAACACCTATGGTTTTAGTCGTAGCTTTTTCGGGTTGCAGATCGGTATTGCCACCTATGAAACCATTGTACTGGCCAGCCGGGTTTGCGGGTGTAGTTTGGCCTACGATCAGACCTTGCGCCAGACAACCGTAATCCGTTGCCGATATTGTAATGTTAGCGCATGGATCTGAAGACCCATTGAGACCAACCGTGGGCGTAGCAAAAAGCTCTTGTATATTTGGCGCGCGAACCGCTCGGTTGTAAGCTCCACGAAACCGGATATCTTCGATTGGTGCAAAATCAATTGCCAACTTATAAGTGTCGGTATTGAAGCTGTTATCAGCGCTGGTTTGATAATCCGAGTAACGATAGCCACCTGACAACGTTAAGTCATGGATGAAACCATCTTGGATAATCGGAAACTCTGCTTCGGTGAAAAATTCATACACACGGAAGCTGCCAGACAATGGAAGCGTCGCGCCGCCTTGGCCCGTCAAGTCGCCAGTTTGGAACGCATTATCTGTTTCCAGTTCTAATGATGCTCTACGCCATTCAACACCAAAGTTAACAGCAAGGCCGTCATTCGCCCACGGAGTCTGCACTCCATATTCTGTGAAGTCACCGGTTATAGAAGCGGATGCAATCTGTTCTGATGTTTCACCTTTCTGAAGGCCAGTTGCGCTGAGATAGGCGACAGCCTCTGCACTTGCACCGCCCAGTCCGGCGAATATATTGTAAGGAACACAGCTTGGGTCTGTTCCATCACGAACGGATCGGCAAATGGGCGTACCATCAGGTCCTTCAACCACATCAAGAGCACGGTTCAGCCGAGCGACTGAGAATTCGTTCGTGTAAACCTGTGAATAGTTTACGCGCCCATATTGATAATAGGCGTCATAAGACCAAGCAGTTCCCAAGTCGCCCTTCGCGCCGATGACCGCGCGAAAATTGGTGTGCTGTAGTTCATTTCGACGGGATCCACCTTCCACGTTACGCCGCAGCACCTGGAAATAACCTCTATTGTACGTTTGCCCGGTCGTGGGATCAATGAAGTCGATCGGTGCATCACCAGGATTTGGGTTGGCCGCAGCGCCAATGGCTAATGGGAAGTTACCAAGGAAACCATTGATGAGATTCTCATTACTGAAAATAATGGCGCGTTGCTCGGCTGATATCAGAGGGTTGTCGCTATTGATCGTGAGTGTGTTACCAAAATTGCCCGACGGAGCGATTTGAGCAACCGTCGTATCATCCATGAACATGAACTCTATATATGGTTTGATTGAGTCGTTAATTTCATAGTTTGCGAAGAGTCCGGCTGTATAGCGTTCGCCACTGCGCTGGAAATAGTTGGTAGGTGCAAAATTGAAGACTGTGTTGTTATTTGCAAAGCCCCCATTAGGCAAAAATGTGTAGAAAGTTGTGCCTGCTCCGGCATCATTGTCATATAGTAAGACATTACCTTCCGCTGATGTCGCGGAACCACCACAGACGTTGCCGCCACTGCTGTTATTCTGGAGCGTACACGCACTATAGTCGCGATTCGATTGTACGACGGGTTTTGCTTTACGATATCCGAAATAGACAACAGCATGACCGCGATCGTCAGCAAACTTGCTGCCCAAGGAGACTGTGGCATCAAATGTCCCGCCATCGGTAACGCTTCCGTCAGGATAGCCATAACCATCGAGACCGGCCGCCTGCTGTGCATCTAACAGAGGCGGTAGCAGGTTGTTGCGATTGCTATGCTGGAAGAGGCTATACTGACCATCCAGGCGGACGCCCTCAAATTCAGTATCGATAATGAAATTGACCACACCAGCAACAGCATCGGCACCATAGGTAGAGGATGCACCACCCGTCAGCACCTCTACCCTTTGGAGAATGGAGGTTGGAATAATATTGATATCGGCAGCCGAACCACTGGTCGGGCTGGGATCACCAGGCATCAAACGTCGCCCGTTTACAAGACTCAAAGTGCGACTGGTTCCCAGTCCGCGAAGATCGACAGTTGCTGTCCCATCTGAACCGTTTGAAAGCGTGGATGCCTGGCTTGCAAAGACGGCTGGCAAAGAATTGAGCAAATCTTCTGCTCGCGTCGTGCCCTGAAACTTGATTTCCTCGCTGGTAACAACGGTGACCGGACTAACCGACTCTAGATTTGCTGAGCGGGAAATACGCGACCCGGTAACGACAATCAGGTTACCTTCGTCTTCGCTATCGGCTTGGTCTTGTACCTCAATCTGATCTTGTGCTTGGACGGCGGTCGCGGACACGGCCATCGCCAAAATGGCAACTGATGACAGACACTGATTTAATGCTTTTGTTTTAAAATTTCGCCGCATTGCTGGCTCCCTTGGTTAATTACAGCGGCAACCAAATAAGGCGAAAGAGCGCGTCAGCAATCAAATATGACGGAATTTTGAATATTGGTAAGGACGTGGAGATTCGATGCAACGGTGGGTGTACATTGTTGTAAATATGAGATTAATTTGTTGTTCTTGGCCGTTAGCGCATTGATTACAAACATAGATTTATTCTATGTCGGATGAAATAATCGCCATGACATCCTTGGCATATTTTCTGCCGACGGCGACTTCATCGCCGGTGCTTAAACGTAATATGCGACTACCATTTTCGCTACGTTTTATCGCGACAATTCGCGCAACGTTTACAGCTGCTGATCGGTGGACACGCAGAAAGCCGATGGCCGCGTTGCTGCCAACAAAATCGCCGATCATTTGTCGGTAGAGGTAGGATGTCTGGTCACAATGAAGGCGTACATATTCGCCCTCTGCTTTGACCCAATCGATGCTGTCACAGTCCACGCGAACAATTTCGCCGTGACGAGGTACCCAGAGATAGTGATCTTCATCGACCACCCGTGATCGTTCGTGCCGAAGCTGGTCCAACGTTTTGCCAAGCAAAGCCAGTCTTTGACGGGCTTCGCGGTCTGCAAAGGCAGAGCGTGCACGGTCAATAGCCTCGACCAGGCGCGCATATCGCACCGGCTTGGGTATGAAATCCAATGCGCCGGTTTCAAAAGCGCGAACAGCAAATTGGGGATAGGCTGTAACGAAGATAACCAGCGGTATATGACCTGATTTTTCGTCCAGAGAAGCTGATAAATGTTCGATGACGTCAAAGCCATCGAGAATAGGCATCTCAATGTCGAGCAGGACTAAATTGGGATTGAGTGTCTCAATCAGTTCCAGTGTTTCCTGACCATCTGAAGCTTCGCCTACAAGGGTCACATCGTCCATGCGAAGGACAAGTTCGGCCAGCCGAGACACCGCAAGCGGTTCATCATCGCTGATCAGCAATGTGAGAGGCGGCATGACCTGATCCTGAGGGAAATGAGAATCCACGGGATGTATGTAGATAGTCTTAGGGATATTACATCCGGCTGAACAAACCGGCTCGATTGCTCCATCGAGGAATATTTAGATAATGCGGTTTTGTAAAAACGACAGTCATGGAATCGTGAATCTTTGGACAAACCTGAGAGCAGGAAGAATTGGAAGAAGGATATCCTTCTCCTGACGGCTCTACTGTTTATGCCCATGCGGAGTCTATGCAGCCGTTTTGATCGAAGCGAAACTGCGTGACCAGGTCGTTCATTTGCTCGGGAGTGTCGTTTATTGCTCCTTGGTCATTTTTGTCGGTTCTTGGGGCTGTTTCGTAGAATAGCGGAAGATGTTTTACATGATTTTACGTAAACTCCGCCGTGCATTTTAGAGGCCGACCCCCCGGCTGATAGTGATACAGGAGTGTAAAATGGCAACCCGAGTACAGACAAGAAATCCTAAGATTGACACCAATGCAGAAGGATCCGCATGGCGGCCAGCATCCTCGCGTCGGTTGATCCTGGATGCGGCGCGGCGCAAGCTGCGTACCGAGAGTTTCAACGAATTTGCAATGGAAGCTGTTGCGGCTGAAGCGGGCGTGTCACGTCGTACTGTTTATAATCAATTTGCCAATCGTGAAGAGCTATATTGTGCCTCTCGTTTGGAGCTGTTCGAGAAAATCGATTTGGCCATGGCAGAGATTAAATTTGATCTTGATCAACCGGTAGAGAAGATGCTCCACCGTTTCTGTAAGGCGGGCATCGCAATTTTGCTATCGCCTGAAAGTTTTGAACTCAGAGCATCACGGGCACGCGATCGGCGCGCCTTCCAGTGGATTGAAGAACAATATGATCACCGTATTGATGAGCCTTTGCGACTGAAGATCGAACATTTTCTACAAAGTCTCATGTTAAAGGGCGACATAGAAAATACCGATCCCGCACCTCTCGCAGAATCGCTTTTGATGGCGATCAATGCATGCGTTGGTGATGATGGGCAGGCGGAGACCAATTTGAAACAACCACCGGTTTTCACGGCCGATGAAATCGCCGATATCTATCTCAAAAGATTGCCTTTGAAAGACCACGCTGCTGCGTAAGGTTTTTTGACGGTTGCGAGAATAGAGTCAGCCGCCGTTGGCGGTTTGTTGTCCAAGTATAGAGAGCGTACTGCCGATTAAATCGGCGGTGCGCTTTTTTTATGGATCGATGCGACCCTTTGTTTAGAATAAAAAGCTACCAACAGCGGCGAGCATATTGAGACAGCGCCGGAACAGTTTGCTACACAACCGTCTCCATCAATCGTTCAATCGACTGGGTTGATCATCGGATGAAAGAAACCACACTCCCTCTTGATTTTACAAGCGTGTCTGCGCATTGGTCTTTGCTAATGATTGATCAACAAAAGGCCTTTTATGACCTCTGAGAAACGAGCGTCCGCGCTACGAAATTTCCTGAAAAGTGAAGCTGCAGGCGGCATATTGCTAATGGTCGCTGCCGCGCTTGCGATGTTTGTCGCGAATAGCCCGCTTTATGATATGTATCACCATTTTCTGCACGAGCTGAAAGGTCCGGTACTTAGCAAGAAGCTGGGCCCGATGACGCCGCATCTGTGGATCAACGATGGCCTTATGGCGATATTCTTTTTGCTCGTCGGTCTTGAGATCAAACGTGAATTTGTTGATGGCCGCTTAAATAACTGGGAGCGTCGCCGCTTGCCAGTGCTAGCCGCTGCTGCAGGAATGGTGGTTCCGGCGTTCATTTACCTCGCGATAGTGCGTGATATGCCTGAACTCTATAATGGTTGGGCGATTCCAGCGGCAACAGATATAGCTTTTGCCATTGGCGTGTTGGCGCTGCTCGGGCCGCGTGCTCCAACCTCGCTCAAGCTGTTTCTCGTCACTGTGGCAATTGTCGATGATATGGGCGCGGTTGCGATTATAGCGCTGGTCTATACCGCTGAAATTAATGGTGCGGCCTTACTGGCTTCCGCCGTCATATTGGGTATCATGTACACGATGAACAAAGCGGGTGTGAAATCATTGCTCGCGTATCTGTTTTTCGCCTTTCTGCTCTGGTTTGCGGTGTTGTTGTCTGGTGTGCATGCGACAATCGCTGGCGTGCTGGCAGCAATGGCCATCCCCATTGTCGTTACACCAGGTTCACCAGATGCTCAGGATTCCCCGCTTCACCGGCTGGAACATGCCATTGCGCCATGGAGCGCTTTCCTGATCGTACCGATATTCGGCTTTGCCAATGCTGGTGTTTCGCTCGAAGGCTTGGGTGTGGAACAGATATTCGCTCCTCTACCGCTGGGCATTGCAGCGGGCCTTTTCCTAGGCAAGCAAGTCGGCATTTTTGCCAGTGTTTGGCTTGCCGTGAAAACCGGTTTTGCCCAGCGCTTGGGTGGAACAACCTGGTTACAGGTTTATGGCGTTTCCATGCTCTGCGGCATTGGTTTTACTATGAGCCTGTTCATCGGCGCTTTGGCATTTCCGGGTGAGGCATTGCTAATTGAGGAAGCCAAGATTGGCGTGCTGATGGGCTCTTTCCTGTCAGCAGTTGTCGGTTTCTGCATTCTGCGTTTTGCACCGCAACCATCAAAAGATGAAGACGAATTGGTGGCTGAGCCGGTCAAGGCCGCATAATGGCATTTCGCGGCAAGAGCGACTTTGCCTTCATTTTGTTGCTGTGCAGCTGCGCTGTACCGCAAAGCCAAAATATTGTTCCGGCCGCTGAAGTGACGACCGACAATGTTGAACGCCGTACGACCCTTGACGCCATCGCAAGAGACTATGTGCAGCTCACGCTCGAATTAGGAGAGCAAGAAGCCGGCTATGTCGATGCTTATTATGGCCCGCCCAACTGGGCAGTCGCAGCCAAAACAAAGCCTCGTGATATGCGGGAATTGGGCAACGACATTGTCGATCTGATGCTGCGGCTTGATGCGTTGCCGAAAAGCGAGGATGCCTTGGTGGAAGGCCGGAAGCGTTTTTTGTCGGCACAGCTGGAAGCGGCGCTCACCCGGCATGCGATGATGCAAGGTGAAATCTTCGCCTTTGCCAAAGAGGCGAAGGGGCTGTTCGGGGTAACTCCGGAATTTCAGCCTTTGGCCAGCTATGATGCCGCCTTGGCAAAGATCGAAGCACTAGTCCCAGGCAGTGGGCCGTTGCATGAACGCGTTGAGGCCTATCAGGAGCGGTTTACTATTCCCACCGGCCGTCTGAAAACCGTTTTTGACGCTGCTATAGCGGAATGCAAACGCCGAACGGCGGAACATATCGCGCTGCCGGCGGATGAGAATTTCAAGATGGAATTTGTGACCGGAAAAAGCTGGAGCGGCTATAATTATTATCAAGGCAATTACCAAAGTCTGATCCAGATCAATACCGATCTGCCCATCCGGATTAGCCGAGCCGTCGATCTCGGCTGCCATGAAGGTTATCCCGGTCATCATGTCTATAATATGCTGCTCGAGCAGCGGTTGACCCGTGAACGCGGCTGGCCAGAATTTTCTGTCTATCCGTTATATTCGCCGCAATCGCTGATTGCTGAGGGATCGGCAAATTATGGCATCGATCTGGCTTTTCCGGGCGAAGAACGCCTAACTTTCGAGCGCGATGTGCTTTACCCGTTGGCTGGTCTCGATCCCGCAGCAGCAGCAGATTATTTCGAGCTGCAACAGGCACTGAGCGATCTGAAGGGGGCAAGGTTCGTTATTGCACAGGCCTATCTGGACAAGACCATCTCCCGCGATGACGCGCTGGAACTGATCCAGAAATATCAATTGGTTAGCCGCGAACGGGCCGAGCAGTCTTTGTCGTTTAACGACCAGTATCGCAGCTATGTGATCAACTATGGCCTGGGGCAAGATATGGTGAAAGCCTGGATTGAGCAACAAGGTGATGCTCCTGTATGGCGCTGGAAGGCGATGGAAAAATTGCTCAGTGAGCCGATGCTGCCAGAAGATTTAGCGCACTGAATTTGATTTTTCTTAATAATTTTCCACGATTATTAAGATATGAGAATCCCGTTATCTCTTTTATATTTTCTGGCTGTATTTGTTTTATTTGTAGTTCAGCAAGTTCCGGGATTGCGATTAGTTTTATTCCTGTTGTTAGTTCCATACTGGTCGATCTTTTTCTTAAACGCTGGCTTCCTCACACTTTTTATTGAAGTTATCATTCGACGTATCCACTATTGTTGGATGTTTCCGGCACTGTTGTGGTTCGGCGGCTATTATAGCTGGGTGTTCTACGAGGAAGGCTTGATAGCCGAGTTTTCAGCTGCAACTTCTGCAAAGAATGTTGGAAAGACTATTAGATTTGATCCCAATGAACAATCATTAGTCTTTGCGCGTGGATATGGTGCGATCCGGTATGTTCAACGCTACGATCTTGAGGAAGCCTTTGAGTTTAATGGGGTAGGTGGGGAGAATCGATACCGTGTTATTCGAGTGACCGATCGAGCTATTTGCGACAAGTTTCGAAGGGACAAGATCGCTGTTGCCGCCGGTGTTCATGTTATGACCGACATACAAGATCGTTCTTCCGAGAATAACGGGGAGCAGCTTTGTATCATTAGCATGGATGAACCTCCCTCCAAACGGCAAATAAGGACTTATCTAACAAGCTTTGAGGATGTCCTTGAAAATATTCCTGTCATAAAGACTACGACAACAGTCAAAACGGTAGATGGTAAGGAGGTGATTTTATCCGGAGCTTCGGTTGCTCGTCTCAGCAAATTCCCGTTGCCGGTCGTAGGTTGTATTCCGACAGATAAATATATCGAGGATTGGAACTGTTCTGTTAGCTTCATTCGCACAAATCACGGTCCAGCGATCAAAGAAAATGATTGGGAGTATATACTTGCAACATCGCTGGGTTTGCAGGCTGTCTCTGTGCGTAAACATAAGCTATATAATCAACAGGATATTGAAAGGTTGATTGCCGAGACAATCGAAAGCGCCACACAGGCGGAGTTACAAATTTTGGACAGCATTTTATCAGACCCATTGGTGAAGGTTGGAAATGATCCCTTTTTAATATTGCCCTATAGAAAAGACCTCATGGATGAACGACAGCGTAAAATAGTTACAACGATCGACTATTTGGCGGACCTGAACGACAAAGGGAAAAAGAACAAGTTGTTGTTGGATTCGTTATTAGAAAGGGGCAAATTTATCGAGCGGGAAAAGGATAAAAGAAGGTCCGCAATCAATTACCACTGACCCCATTTGTTTTGTCAAGGCGGGAAATTTTTGGAATATATTAAAGCGGCACAATAGAACAAAACGCCCAACCTGTCGTAAGACAGGCTGAGCGTCTGGCCAAAAGACTTCAATCCTGTAAGGCTTTTCGAAATGTGATCTTGTCGTCACCATCTTCATAGAAATCTCGGATGCGTGATTCCTGATCATATTGGCATAGCCGATAAAACTCCCGGGTACGGGCCAGGGCATCTGTACCCGATGTTTCAACTATCAAAACACGCTGATTCCGCGTTGTGAGATAGTTCTCGATATAACTCATCAAAGCGGCTCCAATACCCCCACCCTGACAGTCTGGATGGACAGCGATGAGCAGCAGGTTCCATGTCCTATCGGTCATTTCCTCTGGTCGGCAATAAGCAACGGCCATGGCGTCACTCTTCCCATCCAAATTGTCATCGGCCATTTCATAAGTCAGCCATATTTCATCGCTGTCCTTGTCATTGAAAAAGCCAGCGATTATGTCGTCGAGCATTTCAGAAGGGAACATATCAGTTGCTTCTATGACATTTTTTAAAGCCGGTATGTCATCAGGAACAATCGGCCTGATCGGATTGTGCATGGGTTCGTTCATTGTTTTTTCCTTTATCTATTGTCGAGCTGAGGGCGCACTGAGACCCGGCCCAGATGAGAGATGCGATAGGGGCTGCCCTTGCGGGACATGATCAGTCGCCTGCGTTTCAGGCGAGCAAAGACGTCAAGCGTACAGTCGGACAATATGTAACCGTCCCGGGTCACACACATCACTTCATCGATCTTGCTATTTTTATTACGTTTGTGGCGGATATGGCCGCCTTGAGCGAGCGCGTGAAGCACGCGCTGTTCGGCTTTGGAAATGTTCATTATTTTTACTCGGAGATTAAACCATCAAAATGCGACAAAGGTTCCTGTGCGCTAAGCACACCGGTTTTATCGCTGCTTTGATTTGAAACGCTAAATGGGTTTCAAATCAGCTGGTTGTCGCAATCTCTAACAAAAACGCTCCGAATATTGGCTAAGGCATCTTGCCTTTGCGAATCCGCATTTATTCCGAGAATCCCAGAATTTCAACATTTTTCTGCCACTTAAGAGCAAATTTACGCCGATGTTAACTTATCGCTAACCAATTTCGTTCACTCCGGTTGCTGAAGCATGACCTGGCGCAGTTAAGTGCCGTGTTTTGAACAGGGGCCAAATATATGACTGAAGCGACCAAACCCGTAGATGTAGCTGTTATCGGCGCTGGGCCAGCGGGCCTGACTGCCGCTTATCTCCTCAGCAAAAAGGGCTATACGGTCAAAGTGATCGAAAAGGATCCGACTTATGTTGGCGGGATCAGCCGGACAGTTGAATATGAAGGCTTTCGATTTGACATTGGCGGGCATCGTTTCTTTTCAAAATCCAAAGAGGTCGTCGACCTGTGGAATGAAATCCTCCCTGATGATTTTATTCAACGGCCGCGGATGAGCCGCATCTATTATGAAGGCAAGTTTTACAGCTATCCATTGCGTGCTTTTGAGGCCCTGTGGAATCTGGGTATTTGGCGTTCGACCCTGTGCATGATCAGCTATGCCAAGGCGAAGGTCTTTCCGAACAAAAACGTGAAGAGCTTTGAGGACTGGACGGTCAACCAGTTCGGTTACAAACTCTATTCCATCTTTTTCAAAACCTATACCGAAAAGGTCTGGGGCATGCCTTGTGACGAGATGTCAGCAGATTGGGCAGCACAGCGGATCAAAGGTTTGAGCCTCTGGGGTGCGGTTGTCGATGGTTTGAAACGTTCATTGGGTCTCAACAAGAAACCTAATGACGGCATGGAAACCAAGACCCTGCTCGAAACTTTTCGCTATCCTCGTCTCGGACCCGGCATGATGTGGGATGCCGCACGTGATTTTGTCCGCTCCAAGGGCAATGAAGTGCTGATGGGCCATAGCCTGAAACAGCTGGCGCAGGATGCCGATGGCAATTGGCGCGTGTCGGCTTCGACTGAAGAAGGCGAGACGGTTATCAATGCAAAACATGTAATCAGCTCTGCGCCGATGCGCGAACTGGCGACCCGTATTCACCCGCTTCCGCAGTCTTTGCCGGAAGCCCAGGATCTTCACTATCGTGACTTCTTGACCGTGGCATTGATGGTGAAATCCGAAGATCTGTTCCCCGATAACTGGATCTATATCCATGATGATCGGGTACAGGTGGGTCGCGTTCAGAATTTCCGCAGCTGGTCCCCTGAAATGGTGCCTGATGAATCCATCGCTTGCGTGGGTCTGGAATATTTCTGTTTTGAAAATGATGGCTTGTGGTCCTCTTCTGATGAAGACCTGGTCGAGCTGGCCAAGAAAGAAATGGAAATTCTTGGTCTATGCAAACCCGAAGACGTGGTTGGCGGCGCCGTCGTGCGTCAGGAAAAAGCCTATCCGGTTTATGATGACAGCTACGAAGAAAATGTAGAAACGATGCGCAGCGATCTCGAAGAGCGTTTCCCAACGCTCCACATGGTCGGTCGCAACGGCATGCATCGCTACAACAACCAAGATCACGCGATGATGACCGCGATGCTGACGGTGGAAAATATCGAAGCCGGATCGCGCAAATGGAATGTATGGAACGTCAACGAAGACGCCGAATATCATGAGGCTGGTGACGAAGGCGCAGAATCCGTGATTTCCGAAGATCGTGCGGCTGCGCTGGAAAGCATGCGCGATGTTCCGACGCGGATCGAAGGTGACGCACCAGAAGCCAAGCCTTCCAAGGCAGCGTAAGCCAGATGGAGCGGAGCGGTCAGGATAGACGGTCTACCGTCGGAATCTGGGTAGGGCATCTGCCCGGACCGCTCGCTTTGCTAAACCGCTTCTCTATCACGCGCTATCTTATGGCGAGCATTGTAAGCCTCGCTTTTGATGTGGCGCTGTTCATGGTTCTGGTCGCATTTGCATCTGACCCCGGCTGGGCGTCTGCGGCAGGATATAGCGCCGGCGTTGTTATCCATTGGTTGATATCTTCCAGCTTCGTTTTCCCTGGGAAGACACGGCAAGGTGCAGCGCTACAGCTGCAACGGATTGGCTTTGTTGCCACGGCTATATTGGGCCTTGGCATTACCGTCAGCATCGTCAGCGGGCTTACCGAAGTTGGCGTGCTCCCGGTTGTCGCGAAAGGCGTGGCGGTCTTGGTGAGCTTCTTTGCGGTCTATTTGACCCGTAAATTTGGAGTATTCCGGTGACCGCAATTACCATGGAAGCACCCGAGGCTGGTCTGTCCGCAGATTTCAAAAAGTTTCTCAACTGGACGTTAATCTGGCTGGGGTTGGCCAATATTCCGTTCATGGCAATGTGGTTTGTAGGCGCGCCGCCACGCTATTTCGAAATTGCTTTGGCCGGTCTGGTCGGTCTCGTCGTCAAGCGTATGCCGCGCATTGTTCAGTGGATGGCATTTACCGGCATCATTGCCTATTCAATCCTGTCTTTTGTGGCTGGTCTGTTCAATCTGGGAATGAGTTCGCTCCTTTATTCGATGCAGTTTTTCGCCGAAATCAAGCCATCCAATTCGATAGAATATATCGCTGCCGCGGCCGTTATTTTTGCCATATTGGTCGCTAGCTGGTTTTTGCTGAAGCGCGACACGAATTTTTCAAAACCTTTGTATATCTTGCTTGGCGGAACTTTGATTTTTGGCTTGGCAGCAAGCGACTTTGCCATGGGGCAGAGCATGCGGGGCCACTATTTTCGCGAAGCCCCAGCGGGTGCCAATTTCGAGTCAGCTGTAGAAAAGTCCGGATTGGCAAGCCGTGCCGATGGTAAACGCCATCTGATCTTGATTATGGTAGAGTCGCTTGGTGTACCGAATGACAATCAGGTTATCGCAGACAAGCTTTTCGCCTATTATGAGAATAGCGCCATTCAAGCACGCTATGATGTGAGTCAAGGCACCAGCCTTTACTATAATAGTACGACAGCCGGCGAGTTTCGCGAAATGTGCGGACAATGGGGCGACTATTATGAATTGCTTGATCCGGCGCAGGCCGCAAAGCTAAACTGCCTGCCAGCGATGCTGGCGACAAAAGGCTATGCCACCCACGCTATCCACAGCTTTAAAGGCGAGTTTTTCAAACGGGCCGAATGGTATCCGAATATCGGTTTCCAAAAACAGGAATTCTGGCCCGATCTACAGGAAAAGGGCGCAGAATGGTGTGGTGGTGTATTTGCTGGCGCCTGTGATCGACAAATCCCAAAGTTGCTTGCAGACAGCCTGAAACAGGCGGATAAACCAACCTTTCTCTACTGGTTGACACTTAATGCACATTTGCCCGTTCCAACGGGGCTCAATCTGAATGCGGACGACTGCGCGAAAGTCTCACCCGAATTGGCGAAGGACTTTCCGATGATTTGCCGTCAGTTCGCAATATTTGATGATATCGATAAAGCGTTGGTCAAAGAAATTACTGCGAGCGATTTTCCTGAGGCGGATATTTTGATCGTTGGCGATCATATGCCGCCCTATTTTGACCGACATAACCGTTCGCAATTTGATCCAGAGCGGGTTCCGTGGCTGTACTTGAAGCATAAGGGCGCTTCTCGGCCTAAATCATGATTGGGTCAGGCTATCTGCGTAAATCGGGACCATTTTTCCTGATCTGGCTCGCCGTTTGTGCGGTCCTCATCTTCGTATCCCTGGATCAAATAGTTTCTGGTGTCGGCTGGGGGCCCGATGATCAGTTGCGTCAGGTGCAATTGCGGGACTGGCTGGCGGGACAAAGCTGGTTTGATACGACCCAATATCGCATTGCCGCGCCAGATAGCCAGCCGATGCATTGGCCGCGCTTGATAGAACTTCCTTTGGCATTTGTAACACTTTTGCTCGGACTCGTCATGGCGCCTTCTTCCGCCGAAACAGCGGCTCTCGTGATTGTGCCTCTGGCAGCATTGGGCATTGCCATGTGGCTGGTTGCAAAAATCACCAGTCAGTTTTTCGATCGCAACGTGGCTTTGCTTGCTGCCGCTCTAACGGCGACGGCTGTGTCAATCATCGCCCAGCTCAGGCCGATGCGGATCGACCATCATGGTTGGCAGATTGTGCTCGCGCTGGTTGTATTGTGGACCATGTTCTGGCCTTCCAAACGCAACGCTGGAATCGTCATGGGCATTGCGCTGGCGCTCTGGCTTTCGATCTCGGTCGAGGGCCTGCCACTGTCCGTCGCTTTCATAGCATTGCTAGCCTGGCGCTGGATCATTTCGTTGGACGAGGGCGTTCGGCTGTTCTGGACACTCACAGGATTTCTTGGCAGCAGCGTCCTGCTCTATATGGTCAACCATGGCCAATTGGACGTTGCGCTGAACTATTGTGATGCAATAGCGCCGGCGCACCTTCTGGCCTGTGCCGCCGGTGGCGCCATAATCTTGCCTGCGATAAAATTTTCCCCGGATTCATGGATCGTCCGCCTCATTGCCTTGGCTGTTGCTGGCCTCGCCGCACTGGGCGTGTTTTATTCCACCGCACCGCAATGTGTCGGCAGCGCCTTTGGGCAGCTTGATCCGCTGGTGCGGGATTACTGGTTGGTCAATGTTCGTGAGGGTATGCCGATTTGGACGCAGCCATGGAAAGAGATAATCACGCTATTTGGCGGATCGATCATCGTAGGCTTGGTTAGCCTGGCCTATATCCAGTGGCGAAAGCCGGAAGCTATCGATCGGCAGAAGCTTTTTCTTTTGGCCTATGCGCTGATGTGGGCCTTTGTGGTTTCCCTATTGGTACAGCGTGCAGCAGCAGTTGCGGCCGCCTATGCCCTGCCACTTGTTGGATGGGCGGTGCATGGTGCATTTCAGCACGCCCGTGCCATCAAACGACCGATTACCAGGATATTGGCGACAGTGGCCGTGGTTTTTCTGATTCTGCCGGGGCCGTTGGCGCTCGGTGTTATCGACATGGCCAGAGGCAATGGCATGCAGGGCAACACGCAGATAGCGGAACCGGCTGCCTCAGGTCCGGATTGCCAGTTTGATGACTCGCTGGCGCAGCTGAACAATCTGCCACCATCCTATATCGTCGCGCCCTTTGATTTTGGACCAAAATTGTTGGTGCAAACTTCGCATAGCGTTTTGGCAACCAGCCATCATCGCAACGATGCAGCTATGGCAGATCAAATCCGTATCTTTACCTCCAAGCCGGAAACAGCGCGTTCCATTCTGGAGGATCGGAATATCGAAATTATCATGACCTGTCCCAACGAAGCAGAATTGAAAACCTATGCCAAGAAGCATCCCGATGGTCTGTGGGCGAAATTGGATGGTGGCGAGAAATTTGAATGGCTCGAACCGATCACGCTTGCGAAGGACAGCCCATCACTTTGGAGAATAGTAAGGAAATAATTGCACGCCATAATAAGAGATATGATACAAGCGTTTACGAGCTTGTTATAAATGGACCAGGGAGAGAATAATGGCAAAGGTCACGGGATTGGGCGGCGTATTTCACATGGTGAAGGACCCGGCGGCTACACGTAAATGGTATAAGGAATATCTCGGCCTGGATGGCGAATATGGTCCGATGCTAAGCTGGTCCGAAGAGACGGGAGATCAGCCCTATAGCCTGATTAGCCATTTTACCCCCGACAGCGATTATCTTGCCCCGAGCGAGGCCAAATTCATGATCAACCTGCGGGTTGATGATCTTGATAGTTATGTTGAACAACTCAAGGCCAAAGGAATCGAAATTCTGGGCCAAGTGGACGAGGGCTATGGCAGATTTGCCTGGATTCTTGACTGCGATGGGATCAAGTTGGAATTCTGGCAGCAAATGGAAGCGCCTGAAGCGGGCGGCTAGCGACCGTTGATTAAGCCGGAATAAACTTCAAAGCCAGACCGTTGATGCAATGACGTTTGCCGGTCGGCTTTGGGCCATCGCTGAAAATATGTCCCAAATGCCCACCACAACGGATGCAATGCACTTCGGTTCGGGGATAGCCGATTTTATAGTCGGTTGATGTGCCAACGCGGCCTTTGATTGGTGCCCAGAAGCTGGGCCAACCGGTACGGCTGTCAAATTTGGTTTTGGATGAATAGAGCCCGAGATTGCACCCAGCGCAGGCAAATATACCTTCGCGTTTTTCCTGGTCCAATGGACTGGAATAAGCGCGTTCTGTCCCGGCTTGGCGCAATATTCGATAGCGCGCGGAGCCTAGCCGCTTTTTCCATTCTTCAGCCGTTCGGGTAATCTTGAATTTCTTGCCCGATTTGGCGCTCGCCACATTGCCAAAAACACCGGAAAAGCTGGCCATCCCGTAAGCTCCAGCGCCGATTAGTCCGGCGGCAACAAGTTTGCGTCTGCTAAGCCCAGTCATTTCCCGTCTTTCTTTGCTATTCACCGGCTATTCGGTTCTTCTGCAAAGATAGTTACATATGACGCCTGAACAAAGGCTTATCAATATTTGGACAGCTTGACCTGCATCTTACGGAATCCGTGGACAAAACAGGCATGAACACGCTTCATTTCGCCTGTGACGTTGACCTGCATGCGCCGTGCCGCCATTTCTTCGAGCAGTATGCGGATTTGCAGCTCTGCCAACCGGGCACCAACGCAGCGGTGAATGCCATAACCAAAGGCTAGATGGCGCCGGGCATTTTCCCTTTCGATATCGATCTGGTCGGCATTTTCAAACACGCTCTCGTCACGATTGGCTGAGATGTACCACATGATCAGCTTATCGCCTTTTTTGATCTCGTGACCGAACAGATCAGCGTCTTCGGTCGCAGTGCGCCGCATATGGGCCAGCGGTGTTTGCCAGCGGATGATTTCCTGGACGGTATTTGGGATGAGATCCGGATTGTCCTGAAGCTTTTTCCTTTGATCGGGAAATTGATCGAGACCATAGGCGAGGCCCGACATAGTGTTACGAGTCGTGTCGTTGCCCCCAACGATCAACAAGACCAGGTTCCCCATAAATTCCATCTGATCCATGTCTTTCATAGCCTCACTATGGATCATCATCGAAATCAGATCGGGCGTCGGTTCTGCGTTAACCCGCTCATTCCAAAGATTTTGGAAATAGGCACCCATTTCATAAAGAATTTTTTGCCGCTGTTCATCGAGCTCGGGCGCAAGAGACAATTCCACATCACCGGCCCAATCCGACCAATAGGTCAGCAAGCGGCGGTCTTCCCAAGGAAAACCGAAGAGTATCGCAAGCATACCGGTGGTTAGCTCTATCGAAACCTTGTCGACCCAATCAAATTCCTCGTCCCATGGCAAGCTGTCCAGAACCTCGCCGGTGCGGTGACGGATTTCATCTTCCATCCGCTTCATTTCGGTCGGCGTGAAAGCAGGTGCGACCGTACGACGTTGTCCAGTATGTTTGGGACGGTCCATTGCGATGAACATCGGCAATTGGAAATCCGAATTTTCACGCTCTTCGGCGATTGTTATACCGCCATTGTTGACGTCCGAAGAATAGAGTTCTGGAAGAGCCTCAATATGCTGAATGGCCTTGTGATTGCAGATATTCCAATAAGGCCCATAGTCCGAATCTTCGATCTTATTGATCGGAGCATTGGCCCGCATCTCGGCAAAAGGCGCACGCCACAAATCCTTGCTGTAGAGATCAGCCTTGCTGACATCACGTGGATTAGGATTGGAGTCCGCAGCTGGCGGATTTTCCTTATACCAGGCCTCAAGCGCCTCCATGGCGGTGGGGGAGGTGGTAAGGGTTGATGCATTTAGAACGGGACTGGTGGCCATGATTCTCTCCTCCCGTTGCCCTTTCTTGGACAATCGGTTGCGTTTCAAAACCCGTTCAGTCTGCCTTTATTGACAGCAATGTCAACGGGCTTTCGCCAACTTCCCGGAATCTAGCGCTATTTTCGATCGAATCTCAACCCCGAATCCGGGCCAATAGACTTTTCTTACGCGCGCTATTGCCTGACTTCATAACGTTGCGGCGAAACAGTAAAACGCTGAAACGGATGATGATCAGCGTAAACATCGCCTGCCATATGAGGGCTAAGCCATGCTGCCAGATATTGTCCATCTGTGCTGCCCGAGCTATCATTGCAAAAGGCGAACTGAAGGGGAAGACGACCGCAAACCATTCGACGGGTTCACCCAATTTGGTGACGGTGAAAGCGGCCAAAAAGAATACCAAAAGTTGTCCCATAGTGACGGGCATGGAAAGGGTTTGAACCTCCCTCACCGTTGTTGCCATAGCGCCGATGCCCAGAAACAAAGAGCCCAAGAGCAAATAGGCCATGGAAAAATAGAGCACCATCAGGACACAGAATAAGGGCCAGCCCACCGCGGGCGCTGGCAGATCGGGAATACCTTCTGCGACAACAGATACACCGACAAAACCCAAGGTTGACCAGACGGTAATTCCAACCAATGCCATGCCCAGCATGGCGAATAGTTTGCCCAGAAAAATAGCATCCATCGGAATGGCTGCCGCCAATATTTCGATGATCTTATTGGTTTTTTCTTCCACCAGATTGGACAGAACCATACCCGCGAGGATCATGGTGAGCAGGATCAAGATAATCTGCCCGCCCTGTGCAGTAGCAATCTGCGTTCGTTTCTTGGAGCTGCCGGTCGCAGCCACGAAATCGGTCTTTACAGCAACGGGATTCGATCCTGCTAATGCAGTTTCGGAAAGCAGCGCCACTTTGCCGCTCCAGCGTTTCACGTCTCGCTCAGATCCGGTGAGTAACGGCGCTTCCAGGGAACCCGAAATGATTGCGGTTAACGGTTTAGATGCGGTATCGAGCCTTGCCCTGATGTCGGGATCATTGGGGGCGACGCCATCCAAAACCAACAGTTCCGGTATGGCGTTATTACCCAGGCTTTCGGATAATGCAGCCCGCGCGTCAGCCAGCTTTGCTGCTTGTGCCTCTTCAAGCGCTACTCCAATAACCGGCCGATCAATATCCTGCCGAACCTGTTGGCCCAGTCCGCCTGCGGCTATACCGATGATAAGCGGAAAGAGCGGGCCGAGCAGAAAGAAGAAAAAGGATTTGGAAAAAATGATCGCTGTGAAATCGCGGCGCGCGATAACGAAGGCAGCACGGATAGTTTCAATCATGCGGCTTCTCCCTGCAAGCCGGCATCGGCGGCGAGATCTTCTTCCATCTTCTTGGCTACAGCCTCGCCAGCAATATGGACAAAGGCATCGTGCAGTCCGGGGCGTTCAATCGACAGAGACTGAATGCCAGCATCGCCTTCAATCAGCGCGCGCAGCAAAGGTTCGACGCCGCTTTCGGGCAAGGTAAAATGCCAGTTATGCCCCAATGGTTCGCAATCAGCCGGAATTGCCGATCGCCACGGCCCATCAATATTGCGCGTCTCCAGATGCACCTGCGGGCGCAGTCGGTCACGGGCGGTGGATACCTTGCCGGTAAACGGGATTTTCCCGTTGGCAACGATCGCAATTTCTTCGCACAGCCGCTCGGCATGGGCGATTACATGGGTTGAAAAAATAACCGTCACACCTTTATCGGCCTGTCCGCGAATCAAGCGCTCCAGCTTGCCCTGGTTCAGGGCATCAAGACCGGAAAACGGCTCATCTAGGATGATGAGATCGGGCTCGTGGACAATAGTGCCAAGCAGTTGCACCGTCTGGGCCATGCCTTTCGACAATTGGCGGATCTGCTTATCCGCCGCATCGCCCAGACCATGATCTGCCATCATCTGTCGTCCCCGCTTGCGCCCTTCGGCCAAGGGCAATCCGCGCAGCGCGCCCATGAAAGCGATGGCGTCATAGGCCTTCATCGATTGATATAAACCGCGTTCCTCAGGAAGATATCCGACTTGATGGGCTTTGCTGATTGGATCGGGAGAGCCGAGCAGAAACCGTTCACCTTCATCCGGGTCAATAATGCCCAACAACATCCGCAAAGTCGTGGTTTTGCCAGCCCCATTGGGACCTAAGATACCGAAAATGCTACCCTTCTTGATGGTCAGATCGATACCATCGACAGCAGTCTCACCGTCAAATCGTTTCACGATATTATGGGCTTCGATGGCGTTGGGGGATTTATGTTCTTGTGCGCTGGAAGTCATTTACGGCTTTCCTAATGGGACGCGGTGATTGATAATGGCTCTCTATGGCTGATGACAAGTTAAGAATAACCAAAAGCCTCGAAAAAAGGGCGCGTGACGAAGGCTTCACCGCCTTTGGTATCGCGCCTGCGAGCCTTGCTCCAATAACGGCCAAACGTCTCAAAGCTTGGCTGGCCGGCGGGCAGCATGGTGATATGATCTGGATGGAAAGCCGCGCCGATGAGCGCGCCGATCCGCAAACCTTATGGTCAGATGTGCGTTCCGTCATCATGTTGGGGATGAGCTATGCGCCAGCGCGCGATCCATTTGCGCTCGCTGACGTGGAAGACCGCGGCCGAATATCGGTCTATGCGCAGGGCAAAGACTATCATGATATTGTCAAACGCGCGCTAAAACGTCTGGCACGCGGATTGCTCGAATCCACAGACTGTCCCGATGGCACGCAGGTTAAGGTTTTCGTCGACACAGCCCCGGTCATGGAAAAACCATTGGCAGAAGCGGCTGGCTTGGGTTGGCAGGGCAAACATACCAATCTGGTCAGCAGAGAGCATGGCAGCTGGCTGTTCCTTGGCGCGATATACACGACGTTGGAGCTTGAACCATCGAGTAGCGGCCGGGACAGTTGTGGCAGTTGTTCCGCCTGTCAGGATATCTGCCCAACCAATGCCTTCCCGGAACCTTATCAATTAGACGCAAAGGCCTGCATTTCTTATCTGACCATAGAATCAAAAGGTCCGATCCCACGTCAGTACCGAAAGGCGATGGGCAACCATATCTATGGCTGCGACGATTGTTTGGCGGTTTGCCCATGGAACAAATTTGCCGTCGCCGCCGCAGCAAACAAGGCCTTTTTGCCTCGCGCCGAACTTGCGGCACCTGCGCTTGCGGACTTGCTTGCGATGGACGATGCCAGCTTCAGGACAATATTTTCCGGATCACCGATCAAGAGATCCGGCCGCAACCGGATGGTTCGCAACTGCCTGATTGCAGCGGGTAATAGCGGGGACGCAAAATTGATCCCGGCGGTTACCGCATTACTGGATGACGAAGATAATGTTGTGCGGGGTTCTGCCGCTTGGGCCTTGGCGCAGCTTGATCCCGACCGGTTTGAGCAGGAAAAGGACAGCAGATTGTCAAAGGAGCAAGACGCAGATGTCTTGCTGGAATGGAGAGCAGTTGACTCTAGCGAACCCGTAACGCGTTGACGCAGGATACGCGATCAACCTCCGCGCCATCGCTGCGGCGCGCATCGATATGGGTTACACGTCCTTCACCCCCGCTTTTTTGCGGATAGAGATAAGCATCCAGGATACATGCACCGCTGGAAAACTGTAATTTCCGCGCCGGCGGTTCAACAACATCCGCTTGGGGATTGCCGAACAAGCGCTTCAGCTGGTTCGCGGTTTTGCCCATGACGAGTTCCAACCCTTGCACTTTGTTGAGCGGGGACGCGGTGGCGGTGGGTAGGGCGGGACTATCAACCGCAGTCGCCGATACACAGGCGCCAAATGCCGGCAGAGTGAGTAAGATGAATAGCTTGCGGATCATATCAATTGCTCTCCTCCGGGCGATTAGCATCGGCCCTGTGAACCAGATGCGTAGCCATAGCGGCTCCCAAAACCGGTGCAAGAAAATTGACAAAAGGGACAGCCATCAACAGCGCGATAGCCAGTCCGAGCCCAAAACGGGTCAGCTTGCTGAGCCGCCAGCGATCGTCCAGCACCGCAATATTTTCGACATGGCGCGCGGCCACCATATCCTGCAGATCACGGCCGATAAGGATGGCGTTGACTGCAAAAAAAGCGAGGGGTGCACCGATGCCCGTGACAAGCAGGAAGATATAAATTGGCGATGCCAGGATATTATAACCAATCGCCCTGCCAACCGACGCCAGACCCATTTTGAGACCCAGTGCATAGCTCGGCGGCTTCGCTTGCTCTGCGCGCGCGGGATAGTGGCGGGCTTCTACCGCATCCACAATATCATCTGAAAATATGTTGAGCACGAAAATGGCAATGACACGAAACAGGAAAATGGCGGTGAGTGCGGTGATGATGAAGGCCACAGCCGCAGCCGCAAAGCCGCCACCTTCCAAGGGTGTCAGGGCGAGGATCCATGCCAACAGGAAATAGGCGCCAACCCCGAATGTCGCCAACAGCAACAGCGATATCAGAAACACTTTCAAAAGCAGGGACAATATCCGCCGGTCCGAAAGCTGACCGATGGAAAGAAGAAAGGCATCAACCATTACAAACCCTTGTCATGAAATTGCACGCTGGGTCAATTCTACTTGAACCGGACAGCGCTTGCCCCTAACGCACAGCGCTTACACGTTCCCCATATAAGGACATGTTTATGACCACAGATGCCCGTTATGATATTGTTGCTGTTGGCAATGCGATTGTTGACGTTATCGCGCAGGCGGATGACGCTTTTCTTGAGGAAGAACAGCTAACTAAGGGGTCGATGACGCTGATCGATGCGGAACGTGCCACACAACTCTATCGTGATATGGGCGTGGCCCGTGAAATCAGTGGTGGTTCTGGTTCTAACACCTTGGCCGGTGCTTCCACATTGGGGCGGCAATGCGCTTTGATCGCTCAAGTGGCTGATGATCAGCTTGGGGAGGTGTTCACTCATGACATCCGTGCAACCGGAATTGATTTTGATGTTCCGCCGCTCGGGAAAGAACCGCCAACAGCGCGCTGCTTGATCTTGGTTACACCGGACGCACAGCGGACAATGAATACCTTTTTAGGAGCTTCCCAATTTCTGCCGCCCGCTTCTGTTGATGCCAATTTGATAGCAGGCGGTGCCATCCTTTATCTTGAAGGATATTTATGGGATGCCGAAGAGCCCAAAGCGGCCATGGCGCTCGCGATCGACATTGCGCACCAGAATGATCGTAAGGTTGCCTTCACGCTGTCAGACGGCTTTTGTATCGAACGCCACCGGGACGATTTTACGCGGCTGATTAAAGAAGGCTCGATCGATATTTTGTTCGCCAATGAAGCAGAAATCAAATCGCTCTGCGAAACAGATGACTTTGATGCAGCAGTGGCGCAAACCGCGGCTCAGGTCGAAACACTGGTTGTGACGCGCAGTGAAAAAGGGGCAATTGCTGTACAAGATGGCAAGACTTATGCCGTTGCCGCAGAACCGGTCGAGAAAATTATCGATACAACCGGTGCTGGCGATCTCTTTGCTGCTGGTTTCCTGAGCGGATATATTGAGGAGCGGTCTTTGGAAGATTGCCTGACAATCGGTGCGATTGCTGCAGCCGAGGTGATTTCGCACTATGGCGCACGGCCAGAAACGGATTTGCGGGAACTGGTGAAACAGCGTTTGGGGTAAATATTAGTAACTGTCGATCGGTCAGCCATTCATTTTGAATAGTTTGCGGTCTTCCGGTCCAAAACCCCATCGCCAGATAATCCAGGCATAGCTGCCCAATATCATGGGAATTCCGATAATCAATTCGGCCCATTCTGGTAAATAAGTGGCCAGATAGCCGACGGCTGTCCCCGCCATGACCGCGAACACCAAGGACCAGCGCCAGCCGTTGACCGGTGCCTTGAGCAGTTTCGACAGGAACACGGCTTTGACAACAGAAGCATAGCCCAGTGCGACCATCAAAGCGGCAGCCACAGCAGCGGCCTGGAATAGCGGCGGCAATCCCATGCGCATGCAAATTTGGATGAAGGCCACGCTGAGAGCAGCTTGTAGCAACAGCATGGAAAGTGAGATCAGCAAATTGCGATGGCGAGCGATATAGACCAGCGCTGCTTCACTAACCACGGCGGTCGCCGCCACAGCCTCTGCGGCCAAAAGGAACGCGAGTGCGCCTGTGCCGCCGACGAAATTGGGACCGACCAGTCCCATGACGGCTTCACCAGGAATGGCGAGGGCCAGCGCAATACCCGCTTGCGCAGCGATAATCCAGAAACCCACCTGGCTGACTTGATTGGCAATGGCCTTCATATTGCCGGCTTCCAAATTGCGGGTGATGACGGGTCCCAAAATCGGGTCAAAACTGGTTTTGAGTTTCTGAGGCAAGCTGGCGACTTGTTGCGCGATATAATAGATACCCACCACAGCAGGGGAGGCGAACAGGCCAAGGATCGCGAGATCCAGCCGCCGGGATCCCCATTCGGCGGCGTCGGCTGCGGCTAGCGGCATATTTTGTCGGGCCAGTTTGGCGAGCGCTATTGGCTTTGGCCGCCAACCCCACGGCAGGCCGTAGCTTTTCAGCAGCGGCCATAGTGATGCAATCAACGCCGCAATCATTGATACGACATAGGACAATATCAGGCCATCTCTCAGCGAATAGTAAGAGAATAAGAAAGCGGCGATACTGATGGTCCAGGGTTCAACAATTGCGCGTGCGCGGACGGTGGATGCAATATCATAGCGATAGGCCAGCGCGGCCAGCGCAATATCCGCACCGGCAATTGTGAAAATCACCAACGGCAAAAACCGGTCGAGACCGTTTATTTCGCTGTTTGGAAACATGATCTGCGGAACCAGGATAAGCAATATTGCCCCAATCATGGAGGCGAAAAGACTGACCAATAATCCGTCCCAAACAACGTGGACATGCGGTCTTTCTGTCCGGCTTAACTGCTCCGCAAGGCCGCGTTTCAAGCCAAGTGTGGCAAGCTGCGCGACGAATTCGATGACCAAAATCGCATAAGCAAAGCGGCCCAGGGCTTCCGCCCCATATATGCGGCCAGCGATGAACAGAAACGGGAGGCGTGCGGCCAAGCGCAGCAAAAAACCAAAAACATTGGTGCGGCCGCCTTTTGCCAGCGCAGCGAGATCCTCTGTATCGGTCTCCTGATCCTTAGTGCCGGAAGCGGCTTTATCACCAGACATTGCTACCTTTTCAGATAACGGGTCCGACGATGCGCCTGATGATTCCGGGCTAGTCAAAAATTTGTCTCCGGTTGATGAACGTGTTCATAAAAGTGGTGTTGAGATTGAACGCCCGGCCTTACCGCACTCGATCCGGATTGTCATCTTTTGTGCTAGCGCTGCTCGGCAACCAGGGGGCGCCCCATAAGCTGTGCGACGATCGACTGGGAATCTGTTTCGCCGGCCAGCAAAGCGCAAACTGCGTCAACTATGGGCATGTCGATGCCGCGTCTTCTGGCATCGCGCTGTAATTCCGGTGCGGTTGCTGCGCCCTCGGCGACGGTAGCTCTGTCGGTCAGAAGTGCTTGCGCCGATTGACCTTCACCCAGCCCCTTGCCCAATGAAAAATTGCGCGAGCTGATGGAAGAACAGGTAAGGACCAGATCTCCCAGGCCGCATAGTCCGGAAAGCGTTTCTGCCCTTGCGCCCCTAGCCGTGCCATAACGCAGCATTTCTGCAAAACCGCGGCTGATGATCGAAGCACGAGCGTTTTGGCCGAGGCCGGCACCTTCGACAATGCCGCAGCCGATAGCGAGTACATTTTTTACCGCACCGCCAATTTCAGCACCGATAATGTCATTGGAAAAATAGGGGCGAAATGTCGATTTCGCGATCAGCGGATAAAGCTTTTCCCAGGTTGCCTCGGTATCACAGGCTAATGTCAGAGCTGTGGGAAGACCCTGGGCAACCTCATGGGCGAATGTTGGCCCTGAAAGAACCGCCAAGGGATTGTCGGGGCGGCTTTCTTCAACAATCTCGCTCATCAATTGTTGTGTCGCCTCTTCAATGCCCTTGCTGCACAGAACCAAAGTGGTTCTGCTATCCGGCAGGTCCTGCAGACTTGCACGAAGATGCTGTGCAGGCGTCACAATCAGAAGGGCATCGCATCCCGCAAGCATATTCATATCCTGCGTTGCGAGAATATTCTCTCTGAGCATATGTCCCGGCAGAAAGCTCTGATTTTCGTGTTTTTTGTTGATCTGTTCAACAACATCCGGCTCCCGGGCCCAAAGCAGCAGTTCCTTTTGTCCTTCTGAAAGAACCTGTGCCAGGGCGGTGCCCCAGGCACCGGCACCGATCACCCCAATTTTGGCACGTTTTTCGGTCATGCTTTCACACCGGCCCCGCGTGCCTTTTCGGCATCGGGATCAAGTGGCCAGCGCGGCCGTGCGACAAAATCGAGCGGATCGGTAAACCCGGCGGCAAACCGTTCTGCACCTGCCCAAGCGATCATCGCAGCATTATCAGTGCATAGCCAAAGGGGCGGCGCGGTAAACTGCATGCCGTGGTCCGCCGCCAGTTGTTCCAGCATAGCGCGGATAGGGCCATTGGCTGCCACGCCGCCAGCAACCACGAGATGGGGCGCGGGTCCATGATCGCCAATTGCTTTTTCCAACCGGTCTTTCAAACAATCCACGGTTGCTTGTTGAAAGGAAGCGGCAATATCTTCTGCCTTATGTTCACCGCTCTGGTGCGCCCGAACCACGGCGCTCTTCAGTCCGGCAAAAGAAAAATGGGGATCTTTGGATCCTTTAAGCGGTCGGGGCAGGGGAACGGCATCGGCATCGCCCGTTTTGGCAATTGCTTCAACTTTTGGACCGCCAGGATAGCCAAGACCCAATATTTTTCCAGTCTTATCAAAGGCTTCTCCAGCGGCATCATCAATTGTGGTGGCCAGCCGCCGATAGTGCCCGACGCCTTCTACGCGCAATATCTGACAATGTCCGCCAGATGCGAGCAACAGCAAATAAGGAAATTCCAAATCCGGGTTGGCAAGACGCGGGGAAAGCGCATGGCCCTCAAGATGATTGACAGCGATTAACGGTTTATCCGCCGCCATCGCAAGCGCCTTGCCAGTCACCAGCCCGACCATCACTCCGCCTATCAGGCCTGGACCAGCAGTTGCCGCGATAGCATCCACATGATCCAGCGTTAATTCAGCCTCGACCAAAGCAGCTTCGATCAGCGGTGTTATGATTTCGGCATGTGCGCGGGCAGCAATCTCGGGGACCACGCCACCAAAAGGTGCGTGTTCCGCTTCCTGGCCCGCCAATTTATGGGCCAAAATCTCCCGGTCCGAAGTGACCAATGCGGCGGCTGTTTCATCACAGCTCGATTCAATGCCCAAAATTATACTCATATCTCTTTTACTTAAGCCATGGTGGGATTAGGACAAGGGTTATGACTAGTCATGGCGATAGCAAAACAAAATTAAAGGCCGGTGTGGAACGACCTTTACGGATGGGTACGCGCCAATCCCCGCTTGCCATGATCCAGGCGGAGATGGCCGCCGCGGCGATATTGTCCGCACATGGCTGGCGCCCGGAGCAGGTAGAACTGGTTCCGATGGTCGCGACAGGAGACAAGATTCAGGATCGAGCGCTTGCGGATGTTGGCGGTAAGGCGCTGTGGACCAAGGAGCTGGACCGGGCTCTGCATGATAGTGAAATTGATTGTGCGGTACACAGTATGAAAGATGTCGAGACGTTGCGTCCCGATAGCTTTGTTATCGGCGCAATGATGGAACGTGCAGATATTCATGACCGATTGATTGGCGCAGAAAGCGTGATTGCTTTGCCGCCAGGTGCGATTGTCGGCACCGCTTCCCCTCGACGGAAAGCACAGTTGCTGCGTCTGCGTAGTGATCTCGACATTCGCCTTATTCGCGGCAATGTTCAAACCCGATTGAAGAAAATCGAAGATGGCGAATATGCCGCGACACTTTTGGCTGGGGCTGGTCTCGATCGTCTGGATATGACAGAGATCGGGCACGAGATATCTGACGACATCATGCTGCCAGCACCCGCCCAAGGCGCGATCGGTATTGAAGCGCGGACGGATGCCAAACATGTGCGTCGCCTGCTGAAGGAAATTTCCTGTACGCGTACATCCCGCGCTGTGACTGCAGAACGAATGTTTCTGAAAGAACTAACCGCTGACTGTCACAGCCCGGTTGCGGCACTTGCTACAGTGGATGGGCTGCGGGTGCATTTGCGGGCGGAAATATTGTTGCCGGATGGTAGCGAGAGTGTCAGCGGTACATCTGATTTTGACAGCGGCGATGTAAAGGCGCCGGCTCGGCTAGCCCGTAAGTTACTCGGCCAGGCCAGTGCAGATCTAAAAGCTATTTTTGGGCGATGACGCTTTCAGTTCTAGTTCTGCGACCGATTGAGGGCGCTCGGAAAACAGCACGGCGAGCAGAAGAAATCGGTCTAACAGTCAATATTGACCCGCTATTTGTGATCGAATCCATGGATTGGAAAGCCCCGCCCGCGTCGGATTTTGATGCTGTAATGGTGACCAGTGCCAATGGCGTGCAATATGCAGGGGCAGAACTTTCGAACTATAAGCAATTGCCATTTTTGGCCGTCGGCGAAGCAACGGCGGCTGCGGCTCGGCAAGCGGGCTTCAATGTGGTTGAAACAGGCAGCGGTGGAGCGATTGATCTTTTGCAATCATTGCCCGCTGATCGCTATTCTCGGATATTGCGACTCACCGGCAAAGACCATGTAAAGCTGGTGCCATCAGGGCGGGAAATCACCCTTTGCAGGGTCTATCAAGCACGCGCATTGCCCTTAGGAGCCATAGCCCAAAAGGCACTAAGACAAGGTCAGGTGGTTTTGCTCTATTCAGTTCGCGCGGCAAAAATATTGATCACCGAGATGGATCGACTGGATCTGGATCGGTCGATTAATTATGTCGCCGCATTGTCGCCCAATATTGCGCAAGCCGCGGGAAGCGGCTGGAAAAGCAAGCAGATCGCCGATCAGCCGACGGACGATGCTTTACTGTCTCTGGCAGGGCGACTATGTCTGCCATGAATACAAAAATGCTATTTTGGGACCGCGATTAGCGCGGACAAGCAGGACCTAGGGAAGTTGAATGAGCCGGGACTATGAAAAAATCGCCTCGTCGGGCGGAAAAAGCAATTTGACCCGGAACGTTCTGGTGTTGATGGTGGTTGCCTTCGTTGGCGGCGCTATTCTGACCGGCTGGATATTTTCGCGCTATAATCCTTTTGACAATACGGATGAAGCTGCGGCTAGCGTTACAACAGCGCAAGCATCGGGCGCAGCTGATCCAGCGACGGCTTTGGCCAAACGCATTGACGCCGATGGAACCGTATTGCCGCCTCCGCCCGTAAAACCTGTGCCAACCGAAATTCCAGCGCTTACACCCGACAAGGAGAGAGCACTGGCCGTGCGTGTTGCCGATCTTGAGGACCGGTTATCGCGGATCAATGTCCAGGCGCAAGCGGCCTCAGGCAATGCCGCACGGGCCGAAGGCCTTCTGATCGCCTTTGCCGCTCGGCGCGCTCTCGATCGTGGATCGCCGCTGGGCTATATCGAATCGCAGTTACGACTGCGATTTGGTGATGCCCAACCCAAGGCGACCACTACTATTATCAATGCATCGCGAGAACCAGTGACACTGGAGGAATTAGCGACAGGCTTGGACGATATTGGCCCATCATTGACCAGCGGTTCCAGCGGCGAGGGATTCTGGACTGATTTCAAGCGGGAAATGTCCGAGCTATTCGTGATCCGCAGGGACGGAACGCCATCACCGGTACCGCAGCAGCGGCTCATCCGTGCAAAGCGCTATGTTGAAAATGGGAATGTTGATGCGGCCATTGCCGAGATTGAAAAATTACCGGGCACTAACAGTGGCAATGAACTAACCAATCAATGGATGGAGAAGGCGCGGCGTTATAATGAAGCGCGGCGTGCATTGGATGTCATTGAGACAGCAGCGATATTGGAGCCGCAGCAATTGCGCACGGCCGAAGGAGAAAGAGTTGATCAGCCTTCACCGCTTGCTCCAGTAACGCCGATACCGGCGCCTTGAATGCCTATTCGGGTTTTAGGAACAAGTCCGCTAATGTCTGTGGTACCCGCACTGGCCTGCCGCTCTGCTGATCGATAATAGCCCAATTGGTCTTGGCCGATACTTTCAGCTTTCCATCGACACCCGTAAAACTGACATTGCGCCAAAAACGCGCACCTTTGGGCGGATCGGATATCCAGGTGCGACCGGTAACGGTCTCGCCCGCGCTGACATTGCCGCGATAGTCGATTTCATGGCGACTCACGACCCAGATATAGCGCTCAACATATTCCGGCGGTGCGATCGCGCTCCAATGGGCCGTTGCCATATCCTGAATCCAGCGCACCCAGACGGCATTATTGACGTGGCCTAGCTCGTCAATATCTTCCGGCTGCGCTGTTATTTCCAGGACATGCTCGCTCATTTCTCAGATTCGGTCACGCCCAATTGCCAGAGAATAAAGGCAAATTCCTCTGCCGTCTCCTCAACCCGGTTCCAGCGTCCCGACTTACCGCCATGGCCCGCTCCCATATTGGTTTTGAGCAACAGGATATTGTCATCCGTCTTGGTTGCGCGCAGCTTGGCCGCCCATTTAGCCGGTTCCCAATAGGTCACGCGCGGATCGTTGAGTCCGCCAGTAATCAGCATCGGTGGATAATCCTGCGCGCTCACCTGATCATAGGGCGAATAGCTGCGTATATATTCAAAGGCGGCCTTGTCGGTTATCGGATTGCCCCATTCCGGCCATTCACCAGGGGTGAGCGGCAGGCTTTCATCCTGCATCGTGTTGAGCACATCAACAAAGGGGACATGGGCAACAATTGCGCCCCAGAGATCAGGATCACTGTTGACGACCGCACCCATTAGTTCGCCGCCGGCAGACCCGCCAGAAGCGCTGATCCGGCCCTTGCTTGTATAGCCTTTGTCGGCCAATCCTTTCGCGACATCGACAAAATCGTTGAACGTATTGGTGCGCTGCATCAGCTTGCCCTGCAGATACCAGTTACGGCCCAGATCATCCCCTCCGCGAATATGGGCGATCGCGTAAACAAATCCGCGATCAACCAGTGAAAGGCGGGTGGTCGAAAAGCTTGGCGGCACGGCATAGCCATAGGCGCCATAAGCATAGAGATGCAGCGGTGCACTGCCATCCAGCTTGGTGCCATTTTTATAGACCAGGGATACGGGAACCATAGCGCCATCGCGTGCCTCTATGGTCAGGCGTTCCGTTGTATATTGGCTGGCGTCATAGCCGGACGGAATTTCCTGTACTTTCAGCGTTTCCAGCGCCTTGTCGGTGAGCGTGTAGTCATAGACCGTATCGGGCGTGACCATGGATTCATAGCTTAGCCGGAGCTTGCTGATTTCATATTCCGGATTGTTATCCAGTCCGGCATTGTAGCTGGCCTCGGGAAATGCGATGCGTTCTATCTTGTTGGGATCAGCATAGGACCGGATTTCAACCTGATCGAGACCATTTTCACGCCCTTCTGTGACATAGAAATCCTTAAAAGCGGTCATGTCCGTCAGATAAAATGCGTCGGATCCGGCGATCAGGGTCTCCCATTCACCAGGCTTGTCCAACGATGCAGTCGCCAGCCGGAAATTCACATGATCATCATTGGTGAGAATATAGAGCGTTCCCTCATGTTCCTCGACCGAATATTCCCGGCCTTTCTTTCGCGGGGATATGAGAATTTGTTCCCCGGTTGGATTGTCGGTGGGGATCAGCCGCACTTCACTGGTTTCATTGTCACCGGTAGAAATCGCTATAAATTTTTCTGACTGGGTCAGGCCAACGCCCGCCGTGAAGCCCAGTTCTGGCTCTTTGTATATCAAGACATCGTCGCTTTGCTTGGTGCCGAGACGATGCATGAATATCTGGTCAACGCGCCAGTTTTCATTGACCAAACCATATAGAAGGCTTTTTGCGTCCGCCGAGAAAACGATGTTACCGATAGTACCTTCTATTGAAACGTCGCCCCACTTGCCACTCGCACCACAGACTTCATCTGGCAGGTCCACTGAATCGTCCAGACAACGGAAACGGACAGTATATCGTTCGGAACCATTCGTATCCGAACTATAAGCCATCAGACTTCCGTCTTTGCTGATGGTCAACGCGCCTAGCCGGAAAAACTCTTTGTCCTTGGCGAGTTCGTTTTCATCGAGAATGAGCTGGTCTTCACCACCCGCGACCGGTTTGCGATACCATTTCCTATATTGCGCCCCTTCGTCAAAAGCAGTCCAGTAAATCCAGTCACCGTCCTTTTGTGGTACCGTGCTTTCGTCTTCCTTGATCCGGGCCCGCATTTCCTTGAACAGTTTATCGGTCAGCGCTTTTTGCCCGGCCATATTCTGTTCGAACCACTTATTTTCCTCTTTCAGGTAATCGAGCACATCTTCGTCATCGATTTTGGGATAGCTCTGATCCTTGAGCCAGTGATAGGGATCGCTGATGGTATAACCATGGCGCTCGTAACTATAGGGTCGCTGCTCAGCGATGGGCGGTTTTTCCATTTTTTTCGTGGTCTCTTCTGTTTGAGATTGTGCATATGCCGGCATAGCGGACAGATTCAGGGCCAATATCAGGGGTAAAAATATCTGTTTCATAGCGCCTCTCTTTGGGGAAATTGGTGGCGGAAATCGTCTGAAACACCTATGTGTCTGCTAAAGCGCTATTTCAAGGAGTTTCACAGCCAATGTTGATGTCGACCTATGAAGCAAGGCTCGCAGCCTTGCGCGAGCAAATGGCAAAAGATGGCCTAGACGGCTTTGTCGTTCCGATTTGTGACGAGCATATGAGCGAATATGTCGGCGATTATGCGCAGCGCCTGGCTTGGCTCACAGGCTTTGGCGGCTCGGCCGGATCTGCCGTTGTGCTGAAAGACAAGGCCGCGATTTTTGTGGATGGTCGCTACACCATCCAGGTCCGGGATCAGGTTGATGGCAATCTCTATGAATATGTTGGCACGGCCGATCAGAGCGTGATCGAATGGCTCGGTGAGAATGCACCTGAAAATTCTACGATAGGTTATGATGCATGGCTGCATACACAAGACTGGGCCAAGTCAGCCAAAGCGAAAATCGCTAAGCAAAATGCCAAATTGGCGGCTGTGAAGACCAATCCCATTGATACAGTGTGGGAAGATCAACCAGAACCGTCACTCGCCAAGCTGGATGTGCAACCGGACGAATTTGCAGGCAAAAGCGCTGCCGACAAGCGCGGTGATATTGCCGCATGGCTCAATAAGGAAGGCCTTGATGCAACGGTGATTGCAGCGCTAGATTCCGTGGCATGGGCCTTTAACATTCGTGGGCAAGATATTGCCAACACCCCGGTTCCGCGCGGTTATGCGATTGTGAAATCGGACGGTAATGCGGAGCTGTTTGTGGCGCCGGAAAAACTGACGGATGAAGTCAGGGTGCATCTCGGTAATGCGGTTGCGCTTCGTGACTACAGCGAATTTCCTGATGCTTTGGCGGAATATGAAGGCAAGAAGCTTGGCGTCGATCCGGAACGGTCGGTGGCCGCGATATTTGAACAGCTGGAAGGCGCTGGCGCACATATTGTTAAAAAGCGCGATCCGACCGTCTTGGCCAAAGCAATCAAAAATGAAACCGAGGTCAATGGCCACAGAGCGGCCCAGGCACGTGACGGTGCGGCGCTGAGCCAATTTCTACACTGGTTTGCACAGGAAGCGCCCAAAGGCGGCCATGACGAACTGTCGGTTGCGGCCAAGCTCGCCGAATTTCGCGGACAATCGGACAAGCTGATGGATCTGTCTTTCCGAACCATTTCAGGTGCCGGACCCAATGGCGCGCTGTGTCACTATAGCGTGAATGAAGAAACCAATCGCAAGATTGAAACCGGTACGCTTTATCTCGTCGATAGCGGCGGACAGTATCGCGATGGCACCACCGATGTCACACGCACTATGGCGGTGGGTGAGCCCACGGCAGAGATGGTCAAGCGTTATACGCAGGTACTGCAAGGCCATATCGCTTTGGCAACGGCGGTCTTCCCCAAAGGCACCACCGGCGGACAGCTTGATATATTGGCGCGACAATATCTGTGGGCCGATGGCGTCGACTATGCCCATGGCACCGGACATGGCGTGGGGGCCTATCTGTCCGTGCATGAAGGACCACAGCGAATTGCCGCTTTCGGCGGATTTGCGGAACCTCTGGTGGCTGGCATGATCTGCTCCAATGAACCCGGCTATTATAAGGATGATGCGTTCGGTATTCGGATTGAAAACCTGATTTTGGTGGAGGAACGCGCTGTGCCCGCGGCGGAGCAGGATATGCTGGGTTTTGAAACCTTAACCTTCGCGCCGCTGGATCGATGCCTGATTGATGTCTCCATTTTGTCCAAAAGCCAACGACAGTGGGTTGACGATTATCATGCACAGGTGCTTGAAATTGTCGGCCCGCAAGTGGAAGGCGACGCCCATGATTGGCTTCAGGAGCAATGCGCGCCGCTATGATCTGACTATTAACGTGCTTCGCATGATGGGTGAAGCACCCCTACCGACGGACAAATTTCTTCATGACAACAGATGTTAAAGACCCGCGCGCCGGCTTTCGGCTGATCACTCCCGTCCGCGTGCGCTATGCGGAGGCGGATATGCAGGGCATTGTGTTTAATGCAAATTATCTTGCTTTTGCGGATATCGGCGTGACGGAGTATTTTCGCGAGCTTGTTGGTGCAACTGGCAATGAAGATTCGCCCGGCAAATTTCTTGAACTATTTGGCGGTGACAACTGGGTACGCCATGCTGAAGTCGATTTTCGCGCTCCGGCCAAGGCGGACGACCTGATCGACGTTTGTTTGCGCATCACCCGATTCGGCCGGACCAGCTATTCTGCCATCGCGCATATCGTACGCGATGATATGCTGCTGAACATAGTTAAACTGACTTATGTCTGGTTTGATCCAACGACAGAAGAAGTCACGCCCGTGGCGCAGAGTTTTATCGATGCTGTAACGGATTTTGAGATTATTGAGCCCGAACGGGCTGTCGTTGCTGCCTAACGCCCCGAAATGCTGACCTTTACTCTGGGTCGGTCGATTTCATATCCTTGGCCTGCGCTTTGCGTCGCCGCAAATTGGCGCGCAATTGTTCGGCAAGCCGGTCCGCTTTCTCGGCTTCTTTACGCTGTTTTTCAGACTTGGGTTGTGGTTTGGGCATCGCAAATATTTGCCAGCAGATCATCAAAATTGCAACTGCGCTTGACAAGTCCTTAACCCTTTGGCCATAGGCGCGGGGCTTGGAGCAGATCGCTCCTCGCAATCAAAATCAGTGCTGCTGTAGCTCAGTGGTAGAGCGCGTCATTGGTAATGACGAGGTCGGGAGTTCAATTCTCCCTAGCAGCACCATTTTTTCTTCAATTTTTGCGCGTCCTAAGATTGCGACTGGCTTCGGAGGATTAATCGCTTTTTCTTAGAGGGTTATGCCAGCGCAGCGATAACGGCGTGCGCCAGAGACCCTTTTGGCCTCGTAGAAATAGGCGCAATATGGCCCTTATCTCTAGAGGCCGATTTGGCGTCCTCGGATGCAGTTTGAATTTGGAGTGGTTTCGGCCGCTTCAAGCGAACCCGAGCTGCTTCCGCTGTTCGGCCCAGTCGAACGGGATATTACCGTTACGTAGCAACTGACGGGCCGAGATTTGTGGTGGCTGGCAGCCATTGATAATCGCAGAGACAATGTCAGGAGCAAGATAGCTTAGCCTGGCAAGCTTGCTCAGGTGCTCTTTGCTGTATCGGCCCACGAACTCGGATTCAGCATCATCGATCAGATGCTCCCTGGCCGCGAAGGCCTGTGCCATCAGTTTGAGCAGGGACGGATCGGCAATTCGCTTTGCGGACTTGCTGTCCGGTGACAGGGCCAGTTTCAGCTCATTGCCCCTTCGGACGAGTTTGACCTCGACCGAGATGGATTGGACTGCACCGTCCGGATCAGGCTGCAGCGATATGCCGATCTCTTGCTTACGGAGCTCAACATTTGTATTCCATTCAATCAGCAGCTTTCGTTTTTCAGGAACAGTCAGACCAGGCAGGATTGTGGCCCAGTTCTTGTATCGCTTGCGTTTCTCCGCGAGTTCATTCGGGCAAGCTTCCTCTGGCTGTGCATCGGTCCGGAAATGGTGAGCAATGGCATCAATAACAAAACGATCAATGTCACCAGCTGGCAGTCGCCACTTCGATGCACTGTCTTGGTTTGGGCTGATCCGAGTGGCATAATAGCTGTATCGCTTGGATCCTTTCTTGCCTGCTGCCGGTGACATTTTCCTCCCCTCAGGATCGGTGATCATTCCCGCAAGCAGGCTAGGGTTTTTCGCTCTTTTGCCCAGGGTCTTGTCGAGACAGTTCTTAGCAAGAGTGGTCTGAACCCTTTCAAAAACATCCTCTTCAATGATGGCTTGATGTTCACCATCATAGACGCGGTTCTTGTGCCGGACTTTGCCGATGTAGATAGGGTTTTTGAGGAGCACCGCGAGGGGGCCAGTACCAAAGCAAACGCCGCCTATGGTTTTCCCAATTCTTCAATGTCCGCTTGCGGGTGCGAATGCCTTGCCGGGCAAGATGACCGGAGAGCTTAGGGATGGATCTGATCTCCAAATAGGTATGGAAAATGTGCCTCACGTCTTGCGCTTCGTCTTCACGAGCCAACAGTTTCCGATCCTCGACCCTGAAGCTATGAGGCACTGCACCGCCCATCCACATGCCATTCCTCTTGGAAGCGGCAATCTTGTCCCGGATGCGTTCGGACGTAACTTCACGTTCAAACTGGGCAAAGGATAACAGGACATTGAGCGTCAAACGTCCCATGCTCGTGGTAGTATTAAAGCTTTGCGTGACACTGACAAAGCTCGCGTCATGTTCATCGAGAATTTCCACAATCTTGGCAAAGTCGGCTAATGATCGGGTTAACCGGTCCACCTTGTAAACCACGATGATATCTACTTTGTCAGACTTGACGTCTGACAGAAGCTGCTGAAGGGCAGGGCGGTCCATCGAGCCACCCGACCATCCACCATCATCATATTGTTCCGTCTCTGCTTCCCAGCCTTCGCTGGCCTGGCTCAAGACATAGGCGCCACAAGCTTCTCGCTGGGCATCCAGACTGTTGAAATCTTGCTCCAAACCTTCCTCAGTGGATTTGCGTGTATAAATAGCGCAACGCAGAACCCTTCGATCAGTCATTGTTGACCGCTTTTGGTTTGTATTCACTTCGCTTTCGAAGACCAAAGAACCGAGGCCCTGATCAGTGCGCTCCAGTGATTTCTTCAGCTATCTGGGAAAGGCTGTTGTATTGGCGCCCCTCATACTCAAAGCCTTCATCACAAACGAGAACATGATAATTTCTGCCCTGCCAGCTGCGGGTTAACCTTGTGCCAACCTTGAGCGCGATTTGCGTTCTGGTCCCGATCCTTCCGCTTCTGATCAGCTGTCCGGTGATCCGGTCGATTTCTCGCAAAGTTGGAAGCTGCAGCTTACCGCGCGTACGTTCTTGCAAGCGGTGGGCAATCCTGCACCGGAGCAAATCTGGGCTGACATCCGGCGCAGGGCGGCGATAGACATCCTGCCACATCGCGCGAAGTTGGGCAGGAGGCATTGTCTTCAATGCTGCCAGCTGTTTGTCGAGCACGGTCACGATGCTCTTGCCTCTGACTGCTCAGCAATCCGATAGACTGTTTCATCGTCTCGATGCTGTTCGCGTACAACCAGATAGCTTCTCTTTCGGAGACCGGTAAGAAAAGCGCGAATGCTATGCGGTTTCCAGTTTGTGGCTTTGCCGATCTCATTGATGCTCGAACCATTGCCTCGAACAAGCAGCGCGATGACTTTTGCAGATTTGGTCTTGGGTTTGGACGTTGCCATGTCGGGTCTCCAGTTTGGCGCTGGGTTATCCAGCGCTTCCACTGACCCAAGCCGCGGATGACCTCAAGGGCGCGGCGGCGGTCCACATCAGTCGTGTTCGGCAACAGCAGCAATGCTCGGAACAGCATCGAAGTCCAGTCGAAAGTTCACAAAGATGTCAAAGCTACATGTGGGCTTCTAGCGCTGGATGAGCGTTAATTGAGGCATGATCAAATTGGATGAAATCGATCCCTGAAAAGCGCGATCGGGGTTATTCACTCTTGTGACAGCGCGTTTGGAAGATGCGCATGTATCGGCTGTGCGTGGCCAACATAGCGCGAGTGATCAATCTGAGTGTTGAAACCGCTGGACGACCTGATTGATCAAGCCAACCAGATAGAAATCCTGTTGATGGCGATTGGAGCTACTCGGGAATGACCGCTTTGCGCTTCGGTTTCCGGTTTCCGCTTTATCCCAAATGCGGACATAAAACGAGCGGTTCAATCTTGCATCGGAACTGCACGCCTTAGTATCGGGATTCAAGTTCGCGATCGCTTGTTCGATGAAGGTCGATTGTGTTCGCGTTCAGGTGCGTTCCAGATGTTGCAAATTATTGGGTATCGGATTTCAAGAACTTTGATGTCCGAGCTGCTGGCCAACAATGTTAAAATTCGGCGAAACATTGCTAACCATCAATATATGTATATATTTACAGGCTAGTAAATATTGATAGGCATTTGTTTTGATGGATCAATAATGGATAGGGTGGGGTCTTATGTTTGACGTGGCGCAGCATTCTCAAGCAAAAAATAACAAGCGTTTTTTGCTGGCAACTGTGTCTGGAAACATCTTCTTTCATGAGAGACGATGCCCCAATTTTATTGCCCTTTTGTTGGCAGCTTCGGCGATGGGTTTGATCAATCCAGTCAATGCTCAAACGACACCGGATTCAGGGTCAATTCTCCAGGAAACTGAACGGGATGATTTAACGCTTCCTCCGCGCGACAACGACGAAGGAGTTCCTAGTCCAAATGATCTAGGCTCCGAAACACAGCTGAGCGGTGAATCTGTTTATATTGCGAATTACAATATAACTGGGAACACCAAATTATCGTTGGCCGACATTCAGGCTGTTCTTGCCCCTTTTTCTGGGCGTGAGATTACTATGGGTGAGTTGCAACAAGCGGTTGATACGCTGACGGCCCATTACCGTTCAAAAGGCTATCTTACTGCGACTGTTCTTGTGCCTCCGCATTTCATTAAGGATGGGGTGGTTAATCTTCGCGTGGTTGAAGGGTTTCTGGAGCCCGATGGTGTCTTGGTCGACGTGGTCGGAACAGGGTTGAACCAGAACTATGCGGACAAGATTGTCAGGAATGCACTAAAGCCCGGTGAAGTCTTTAACGAAGAAACGGTCGATCGCGCTTTGCTACTTTTGCGAGATACCCCAGGTGTTTCGGCAAGCGCTGTCATATTGCCTGGTACCCAAACTGGTGGCGGGCGCTATGTAGCCAGGGCTGAACGCACGCAGCAATTTACCGGCTATGTCGCATATAATAATTTCGGCAGCGCCGGTACTGGTAAGAATAAATTTTCTTTTGGTTTTGATGTTAACAGCCCTACCGGCAATGGTGAGCGGTTACGTGCTCGGTTTGTTACTACAGGCGACACTTCTTTTTACGGATTTGGTGAGCTGTCCTTACCGATCGGTTATTCAGGTCTAAGAGGCGCTATTTCGGTTAGCAATTTGCACTATGAACTGGAAAATGAGTTTCGCGCTCTGAGACCAGAAGGTGATGCGTTTAACATTCGGGCATCTCTTAGTTATCCCATAATTCGCAGCCGCAGCAACAATCTGGGTGCTTCTATCGAGTTTGAGCATCTGTCGCTCGAAGATGAAGAGCTTGGAGTGAAATTTTCTGAACGGAAACTGGACCTGGTGACGGCCGTTCTTGCGGGAAACAATCTTGATCAGTTTGGCGGGGGCGGCTCAACAAACTATTCCTTTGGGGCAACAGCCGGTTCAGTCGATCTAGATGGCGTCCCAACTGCCGCATTGATTGACACACTGACGGCAAGAACACAGGGAGATTTCCTTCGGTTCAATGCAAGTGTTTCACGCCTTCAGCGTCTAGCAGGGAACTGGTCTGCATTGGTTTCACTCAGCGCACAAAAAGCAACGGGTAATCTCGATTCCTCGCAACAGATTTCCCTCGGTGGTCCGCAAAACCTGACGGGCTATCCACTGGGAGAAGTTTACGGTGATTCCGGTGTCGTTGCACATTTTGATATTCGATATGATATTCACAATGCGCCCTGGGGTGGCCACTTTCAGGTTGCCACAAATTTTGCTATAGGAAAGATCATATTGCGCGAAGACCCATTTGCCAGTTCGCAACCGGGTAATCCACTGATTGAGAATTCATTCTCGCTGAGCAGTGTTGGGCTAGGATTGAACCAGAATTGGAATAACAAGCAAATTATTCGGGCAATGGTTGGCTGGCAACTGAAAGAAAGCCCAACCCGGAATCCGGTGACCGGCGAAAATCGTGACTTTTCGGACAGTGACGTACGGTTTTGGATACAGTCGATTTTTCGATTTTGAGCATTCCGAGCGTGAGGGATAGAACGACCATGAACAAAAAAATCGGTATCGCAACTGCAAGCCTTATTGCTTTGTCAGCTATGACCATCGGCGGCGCAATTCCAGCGGTTGCACAATCAAGTCCAGCTGCGGATCAGGATGATAAAAAGGATAAACAAGATCGTGCATCTAATGCTCATCACGGAAAAAAGCACGGTCACAGCAGTGCACATGGCATCAATTCATTGGGCAGCACATTGGGTTCTACCAAAAAAGAATCATCGTCAGCAAAATTTGGAGCAGCGCATCCGCCGATAAAGCTAGAGAAGCTGAAACAGTCTTTGGCAGTTCGTGGAACTCATAAAATTGGTTTGGTACCCAGTGCAACAGGGCCCGTAACGCCGGGAATAAACTTTGCGCTTATAGGACGCGATGCCCCTAATGGCCAATCTCCCTATTTTTCCACGAAGGCTGACCGATTCATAACGAACAGCGTAGTCGCGCAATTATACAGAGCCGGTCTAATTCTACCCGATGGATCAGTTGCAAAAGGGGCGGAAAGCATCATCACGGTCGGTCGACCATCTGCGACACCACAGGTACCCCGATATTCCCGTCCACCGACTCAACAAAATAACTTCACGCCACCTACCCCGATTTTAGGCACGCCTGCACCCATAGATTTTGCCGGACTTGCTGCAGCCAATCCTACTGGTGTCTCGAGTTTCTATTCTGTGCAGGGGAGCAGATATCTCAGCAATAAAGATGCGTTACAGTTGCATCAAGCCGGTCTAATTTCGGCGAACGGAACATTTGCGCCGTCAATAGCCGGAGATCTAGAGAATCGCGGTCCGAACTATTTTCAAGCCCCGACACCGCCAAATTTGGGCATAGCGCAGACACCGCCAACGCCCAATGTTTCAGCGCCCGTGCCGCCTCAGTTAACCAATAACGAGACGCCGCCACTGCCTGTTGTTCAAGCCCCGACGCCGCCAGAACTGGGCATAGCGCAAACGCCGCCAACCCCCAATATTAATGCACCCGTGCCGCCCCAGTTGACCAACAATCAGACACCGCCTTTCCCCAATATCACTGCACCCGTGCCGCCAAATCTCGGAGGTAATCAGATTCCGACGGCAACAAAATTTCGCCATCCACCGACTGCACAAAATAACTTCACACCGCTGACCCCGATTTTGGGCACACCAGCACCCATAGATTTTGCCGGACTTGCTGCAGCCAATCCTACTGGGGCTTCGATCTTTTATTCTGTGCAGGGATCCAAGTACCTCAGTAATAAAGGTGCGTTGCAATTGCATGAAGTGGGTTTAATTTCGACGAACGGAACTCTTGCACCGTCTTTGGCTGGAGAGCTTGAAAACCATGGTCCAAACTATTTTCAGGCTCCGACACCGCCCGCTTTGGGCAATGCGCAAACACCGCAATCTCCCAATGTTTCAGCGCCTGTGCCGCCACAATTGGCCAGTAACCAGACGCCGCCTGTGCCTATGGTGCAAGCTCCGACACCACCAAACTTCGGCATCTCACAAACACCGCCGACACCCGATATCACAGCACCTGTGCCGCCAAATCTCGGAGGTAACCAGACGCCGACGGCAACTAAGTTTTCTCGTCCTCCAAGCGCACAAAATATTTTTGTGCCGCCTACGCCTATTTTAGGCACACCAGCACCCATAGATTTTGCTGGACTTGCAACGACCAACCCAACCGGAAGCTCGATCTTTTATTCCACCCTTGGAAGCAAATACATCGACAACCAAACCGCCTTAGCTATGCATAAGGCTGGTCTGATTTCGACGAATGGAATATTTGCACCTGCAATAGCTGGGAATTTTGAAAATCGCGGTCCCAACTATGTTCAAGCGCCGACACCGCCCACTTTGGGCAATGCGCAGACACCACAATCACCCAATGTCACGGCGCCCGTGCCGCCACAATTGGCCAATAACCAGACGCCACCCATGCGAGGGAACAATGCGCCCGAGCCTGCAAATCTGGGAAACAATCAGATTCCGATTGCCCCGGTTATCGGTACACCGCCAGGATTGGACATAGCAAATCTGACGGCCAACCCTGGGGGAAGATCAACCTATTATTCTTTGCCCACCGGACAGTTTCTTACAAATGTTGAGGTTCTGAAACTTTATGAAACCGGACTGATTTTGGCTAATGGATCATTGACGCCCAATGTCGCCGGTAGAATAGAATATCGCGGTCCCAACTATGTTCAAGCGCCGACACCGCCCACTTTGGGCAATGCGCAGACACCGCAATCACCCAATGTCACGGCGCCCGTGCCGCCAGGATTGGACATAGCAAATCTGACGACCAACCCTGGGGGAAGATCAACCTATTATTCTTTGTTCACCGGACAGTTTCTTACAAATGTCGATGTTCTGAAACTTTATGAAACCGGACTGATTTTGGCTAACGGATCATTGACGCCCAATGTCGCCGGTAGAATAGAATATCGCGGTCCCAACTATGTTCAAGCGCCGACACCGCCCGCATTGGGCAATAACCAGACGCCTCTTATTCAAACCACGCATAATAGCTTGGAGCATGGAAATTTGTTGGGAGAAACTGAAGCTGCAATAGATGCCAACCAGATTTTAGCGCAAAGACAAGTATTGGGCCATGTTGTTGTAGTGGGGATCAAGCTTCCGGAATTTGAAGCGCTAGACGAATAACGGCAACTTAATTCCTATATCGCTTTTTTACCCACGCGAGGTTGTGGAATGACCGTTGGCGGTAACCAGTCACTTTGCACCACCATTGATATCTACTTTTCGGTATAGTCTTCAAAGCCCGAGACTTGATCATCTTTAACCAAACAAGTGCCGGCCGCTTTGATCTCGGGATCGTCCCAGCTGACATTCCAATTGATTACATATTCCCCGTCTGTTTCTGAAGATGGAAAAGCGGAAATAGCGGCATTTGGCAAATCTTTGAATTTCTCGATATTGTACCAAACATGATCATGGCAGACTTGGGCTGCAGCTATGCTCGCGGCATCAAAATCGCCCTCTGTTTCGCTTTGTGCATCTGCGTCAAGATCGGATCGAGCATCGGTAACGGCATCAGAGGTCTCTGCATCAACTGCAGCTTCTTGACTTGGTTCAGAGGTACAACCGGCAAGACAGAGAACCGATGCAGCAGATATTCCATAAAATTTCATAGTTGGTCCTCTCAAATTGCAGTTTTACAGATGATTGGTTTTCATAATCGAAAATTCATTCGCTTCCCTCAGAAGGTTGTACAAAAAAGTAGATCAACACCAATGTTCCAACAAGTGGAATTAGGCCTAATAAAATAAGCCAACCGGGTTTGCCAGCATCGCGCAGTCTGCGAATGCCCATTGCAATAGTCGGAATCAATATCACCAATGAATAAAGCCAAGTTAGGGGTTGCGATGCACCAACGCCTTCAGTCGGCACGCCTAACCCAGGAGCTACTATAAAAAAATCGGTAATCTGCAGCAAAATTGATATTAATACAGTCGCGAGAATCCAATACCAAAAGGTTGATCGACCCGTTTTCCCAGAAAAGTTGAAATAGTTCGCAAATCCATATTTCAATGCATCAATCATGATCATTATCCCCAAATTCCAGTTATATTATCAGCTACAATTTGCAGCCGCTCAAAAGTCATAAATCGTCAACTGGTTTTTTCTTTGTTAGTTTAACGGACTGCCACAATATCAATAAGTTAATCAGCGGCGCAAAAATGACTATCCATTGATCAAGAGATTCGGCAAAAAACTGAGACGTTAGATTCCAGGGCAACCCCAAAGGCAGAAGGAAAATTCCAGAAATCGGGTCTTTGCTTTGACCGAAAAGCCCCAGAGTGCCGGTCACAAAAATTGCTGCGGCACCAACATAAGCCAGCATGAAAATCCAATAGCAAAAGACGAGAAGCTTGTTCACTCAATTACGATCTGGCTTCTATCGACAGTTTCGTTTGCGCATCGAGCTTATGTCGCGAACCGTTCCACTGCGCGTATGGACAGAAATACATTGTTTGGATGGCTTGCGCCAATAGATCGAATAATGACCATCTCCATTGCCTGCGCTATATTTGTCTTTCAGAACGAAGCCATAGCGTCCGGTCAATGTCCGTGTTGCCGCAACATTAAGTTGGCCCACCAGATTGTTGACATTAACGTGCTCTCTATAGCCCCCGCCGCCGCCATAGCCGGGCCGATAGGAAGTATTATGATTTCTCTGTTGAACGCCCGCTGCATATCCCTGAGAATATGCATCCGAACGCGAGTAGTTGTGATAGGCTTGGTTATACAGGCCGTCGCGATATCCGCGCTCATGGTCAGCCTCCCATTGATGAGATGAGCTGTGCTTCCCGTCGCTATGATGATGTGATTTATGAGATAGAGCCAGTGCACCAATTAAGGCTGCAGCACCAATCGCAACAGCAGCGCCCGAACCGCTATTTTTGTGACCGCAATCTGATGAAGATGTTTTATCGATGGAACGGAAAGCTCCATCGATTGTTATTGCCGAGATGCAATGCTTCTTCCTACCGTTCCACCAATAGGACCAATGCTGGTCATCGCCTCTTGAAGAATCAATATGGATATAGCCCCGCGAGCGCAAAAGTCTCTCGCCTTGGCCAATAGGGGAACCAACAACATCCCTGATTTCATCAGGAGCTTTTGCCGATATCGCTGTAGATGGTAAAAAAGTAAGAGCACTTGATGTTGTCAAAACAATTATCACCCGAGCAATATAAGTCATCTGTAATCCCCTTTGTATCGATCAATATATTTTCAAAACCCCATTTAAAAAAGTAATTTACTGACCCTAATTACACTAAACAGCGGAAATTTCAACAGAATTTGAATTTTACGCATCGAAACTCTATCGTTTCTGCAGTTCACTCAGTGGAGTTACGTTAATCAGAAATCACGCGGCTACTGAACGATTAGATGTTCTTGGCGGAAGTCTGGCATAAATATTCCTCATGACCGTAGATGACCGTATTCTTGATATTTAGTTATACTTGGATCATCTGACCTGTTCGGAACTAACGTCAGCTTTTGCGCTCCAAGCAGTCAGAACCAGACTGTCTGCAACCGGCCCATTTCGAGCCACCGCCGAATGACCCAGATTGGGGTGGAGAGCGGTCATTAAAACGAGCAACTTCTAACGGCAGATTCATCCAAAAAACGGACAAAAGCGCGCATCAACTCTAGCGTTTAATATTTAGCAGATTACCACAAACCCAAAGTCGATGTTGCGGAAACCTAGCTATAAGATATTTGCAACTATCAAAATACATTCGAAACCTCTTGCCAAAATATAGTCTACGGGAGAAGGGAAACGCTATGATTGTTGGTATAGATTTAGGCACAACAAATAGTGCCTGCTCAATTTGGCGTGACGGCAAAGCAGAATTGGTTCCCAATTCACTTGGAGATTTCCTGACGCCATCGGTTGTTGGCTTGAATGACAAAAACGAACTGCTGATTGGCAAAGCCGCGCGCGATCGTGAGACCTATCACCCGGAATCCACCACGTCAGCATTTAAACGTTTAATGGGTACAGACAAAAAAATCAGCCTCAACACCAAGACGTTTTCGCCAGAAGAACTGTCCGCATTGGTCCTTCGCCAATTGAAAGAAGATGTCGAAAACCATTTGGGAACAAGTGTTAGCGAGGCAATTATCACTGTCCCTGCTTATTTTAACGACCGGCAGAGAAAGGCGACTCGGTTTGCCGGAGAACTCGCAGGATTGAATGTACAGCGCCTTATCAACGAGCCGACAGCAGCGGCTCTGGCACATGGCATACATGAAAAAGATGATGAGGATCCCTTTCTCATTTTTGACCTGGGCGGTGGAACTTTTGATGTGTCACTTGTTGAGATTTTTGACGGCGTCATAGAAGTGCATGCCTCAGCAGGCGATAATTGGCTTGGCGGTGAAGACTTTAATGATGTCATGATCAAGCTTGCCCGCAGCCGGATAGACACTTGGGGCGCTATCAAAGTTGATGATGAAGCCGCCTTTCATGAAGTCATGCGCGCAGCGGCCGAACGCGCGCGCCGGGCACTCACCGATGAAGAGACAGTCGAATTCTCCATTGTGTGGAAAGATCAGGAGCATCGCTGCTCCATTTCAAGAACACAATTTGAACAAGAGGCCAACCCGCTGATCGAGAGATTGCGCGGACCACTTCGTCAATCCATTCGCGATAGCGGACTGCAAGCGGATCAATTGGGTAAAATCATACTGGTCGGCGGTGCGACAAGAATGCCGTCAGTGCGACGCACGGTTACCAAATTATTTGGACGCTTTCCCGACACATCTCTCGACCCGGATCATGCCGTTGCGTTGGGTGCAGCAGTTCAAGCTGGCCTCAAACAAAAAGATTCAGCGCTAGACGAGATACGGTTAACCGACGTTTGTCCTTTTACCCTTGGCGTTGATACATCCCATCAAGATGCCAATGGCAAAATCCACGAAGGCTTCTTTGCGCCGATCATCGAACGGAATACAGCCATACCGGCCAGCAGGGTGGAAACCTTCTTCCCCATGAGCGCCAACCAGAGAAAAGTTCGGTTCAATATCTATCAGGGCGAGTCACGCAGGGTTGACGGCAATGTCTTTTTGGGCCGGATTGAAGTGCCGGTCCCGCCCGGGCGGGACGGGGAAGTATCGCTGGATGTCCGCTTCACTTATGATGTCAGCGGCTTGCTGGAAGTCGATATCCACGTTCCCAAAACGGACCTGCGTGAACAATTGGTAATTCAGGATGGAGCGGAAAATCTATCACCCAAAGATTTGAAAAACCGGCGTCAGTCCCTCGAAAAACTGAAAGTCCACCCCCGTGAGGAAAGCGAGAATGCCGCGATCATGGCGCGTGCAGACCGGTGTTTCCAAAGCGCTCTTGGCGAAGAGCGCGTTTATATCGGTGAGCTCATTTCTCAATTTTCCGCAGTCTTGGAAAAGCAGGACCCCAAACTGATCAAACAGTCCCGGGATGAAATATCGGAGAGGCTGACGGAAATAGAAGGTGCGCCGATACTGTGAGTACCAGCGACTATCCCTGGAAAGACCTGCAAATTGAAAAGACCGACGACAAACGGACGATCAAACACGCCTATACAAAAATTCTGAAAACAATAGACGTCGACGCCAACCCGAATGCCTTTATCGCTTTGCGTGAAGCCTATGACTACGCGCTGGGGCCAGCCCAATGGGAAGATGACTATGATGAAGACTACGATGATTATGACTTTGAAGACGAATATTTCGGTAAAGCAGATGAAAAAGGCGGCGACTATCAACCCGAGATAGGCCAGGATTTTCTTTCCCAGATCGGTGCTGAACCGGAAAGTGAAGAACCTGAAGAACAAGACTTTCAAATTGAGATCGAATCGTCCGCTACGATAAACGAGAATTTGAGCGCTCTTAACAAGCTGCTCAATTCCACGACGGATGAACCGCTTGCTACATCGGCGATGAAATCCCACTATCGCGCTATCCATGGCGATCCAGCACTGGAACAATTATATGTTGCAGAATCGGTCGAAAACGCGCTGGCCGATATGGTCGTATGTGCTGATCAGAAAGCCGCTACATTGTTAAGAATGGCGGACATAGACTATGGCTGGGCTAAGCGGGCCGATACAATCGGTCTGGAATGGCCGATATCCCAAGCCGCTGAAATGGCTGCGGCGCAAATCTGGCTTGACGAACAAGAGAAGGGTGGCAGCCATAAAGCAGCCCTGAAAATACTACGCAGCGGAAACAAGCAGCCTTCTCGATGGGATCGTTTTACCGATGGCGATTATGTCCAGGACTTTATTGACGAGATAGATGTCAACTATCCCGGAGCCGAGTTTTTATTAGATCTGGATGCAATTGACGCGTGGCGCAAACCACAAGAGGAGCCTTCCGCCAATTGGGTTTCTGTATTTCACTACTTCATTTGTTTGCCCGTCTTTGCCTACTTGATGACCCTTCGATTTGAAGAGCAGTTTAGCTATTTTGCGGTCAATGATATCAGTTTCAAATCACTTTTTTCTGTCTTCAAATTGGCAGTCCCGTTCATGGTTTTTTCCAGGCTACGAACGTTTCTGATCAACGACCAAGTTTCTGTCGAAAATGGTCGTCAAGGCGGCACGGTATCGTTGTTTATCGAGATGGTCAGCTATCTATGCTTGTTGTTATTACCGCTAGCCGCAGTCTTTGTATCTAACTCGCTAATTGCAACAATTTGCTTGGCGCTATTGTCGGGTGCCGCGTTGATCGGCAGTGGTACGCGCTATGTTGCGGATTCCGAAAGCTTCCTGATCCGCTGGTATCTCAGGATAGGGCCATTATTGTGTATCCTGTTGGTTGCTGGTTATCTGACAAATGAGTTTCACTATATGAACGTACAGGTTCTAATACCAGCTTATGCGTTAATCTGGGTCATGATATATAATCGCAATCGCTTTGGTGACTTGCGCTTGTTGGTGAATGAAAAAATACAGAAATCTATCAGTTGGGCCGTTATTGGAGCAGCATTTTCGCTCTTTATCGCAAATGTTGTTAGTCCCCAGTTCTCGATATCCGGGATAGGCACGGAAATTTTTGGATCTCCAATTCTCTATTTTAGCGGGACAATGACTATGCTGGTCATGGCACTCTGTGCGGTCACCGAATTTTTCCACGAACAGGAAGACGGTGAAATTCGGGTCCAATTCTATCTTGGTTACTTGATTGTACTCGGTATAGTTTTGGTTTTTGCAGTTCCGATTGCATGCTTGGTCTGTGCAGTCAGAATGAAGCAGGTGTTGGACCGATTGGCCTAATTGAGTTTTGATTCCAATGGTTCATCAAGAAATTTTGGTTAGGGACTTTGCTCGTCTGACCGTTTCTATAATCTCTGCGTTTGCGCCCTAACCAGACATCGGGGCCGGCTTCTTCGAACGTCTGCAATTGGGTCGTTAGCGGAACGGCAGCTTTATCGCACCAGCAGATCAAAAACGGACAGTCCGATAACGGCCCAGTACCCGACTCAACATAAATAGGATTATCACTTGGATTGGGTCAGGTTGATAATTTGTCTTATGATGGGGGGCAGGCGTTTTCCGCTGACTCTTCTACGCGATCCAGCGCCTCTTTCAGACAACTCTGGAATAGGGCGGGTTGATCGAGGTTGGTGAAATGGCCGACGCCGGGCAAATCGATAACATGAAAATTTATTTTGTTTTTCAGAACTTCAATGGAGCGATCAAGATACCGGTTGATAGTGGTATCGCGCTCGCCGCGCATCACGATGAGATGACCTTCGAACGCTTGCGCGGTTTCCAGGCGGTCGAAAATGTAAATCTGACGGTCGATTAGGTGCATGACTTTGCGAGATGCGTTCGCATACATTTCTTCGACAAGCGGACGCATGGCTTCATTGATCGTTGCATGGCGCGCAATGAACTTCGGCAGGCGGCGGCCCAGCAGATAGTATATCACCAGCTTTGTCCAAACCACCAGCGGTGACAGTTTGAATTTAAAGGCCGTACCGCAAGTGACGAGTGACCGCAACAAGTCCGGACGTGTTCGGGCAATCTCAAGCCCTATCATACCGCCGAGCGAGTTGCCGAGAAAGTGAACACGATCGAAGCCGCAATGCTCGATAACTCCAATCACATCACGCGCCATGCGCTCTAGCGAATAGTCCTCGATCTGCCCGTTACGCACAACAGCGGAGGCGCCATGACCGCGAAGATCAATCGTCAGCACTGGCCGGGATTGCGCCAATTGGCGCGCCTCCGTTTCCCACTGAATATGGTAGGCGCCGAGCCCGTGGCAGATGACCAGCGGAACGTCTTTTTTCGGTCCAATAAGGCTGTAGCCAATCGGCACGAACCGTTCGACGGCAACATATTGCATGTTAAGCCCGTACATGGTTTTCATCCTCCTTGCTGGTTCCGTGTCCGCTTTTGTGAGGAGAGTTATCTTGATCGTCTGGTACGACCCGAAACATCATGGCATAGAGGACGGGAACGAGACCAAGACTGATCAATGTGCCAGCAATTAGTCCGCCGACAACCACGATATTGAAGGATATCCATAACGGCTCGGCCGCTAGCATTAGGGGGATTAATCCGAAAATGGTGGTCAGCTGGGTCAACACAATCGGCCGCAGCCGTTGCGCTGCGCCATCGACCAAGGCCCGATAAGCTGTAGCTCCTTCGGCGCGCAGTTGATCCACCCGCTCAATCACCAGAATCGCGTTGGATACGATGGTTCCAATGAGCGCGAAGATGCCAAGAAACGACATAAAGTCGAAAGGCATGCGCGTCATCAGCAGAGCCGTGCTAACGCCGACAATACAAAATGGAATAGAGGCAGCAATGATCGCCGTCCGGCGAGCCGAATTGAATTGCAGCAGAAACAGGCCCAGGATCACGATTAGGCAGTGCGGCATATATTCGGTGATCGCGGCTGAGGCTTCCATTGATTCTTCAATTTCGCCACCAACTGCAATGATTTCGTTCGTTTCCAATGGAAGGGCATCGATCACAGGCTGCACATGATCAACAAGCTCTTGCGCCGTCATGTCAGGATGGCGAGCGGAAATCGTAATCGTGCGTTGGTGATTTCGCCTTTGGATCACGCTCGGTTCGTCGACCAATGTGAAGTCGGCGACAGTCGAAAGTGGAATTAACTGACCGTCTTGACCAGCTATAGTTAGTGATCTGATGGCGTCGAAATCCGATCTTTCTGTTTCAGGCACTCGGATGATCACGGGCAACTGCGCCCCATGCTCTTGAAAAACCGTGACCGCTGTACCGCGAACTGCGCTCTCCAGAGCTGTGGCGACCTGATCTGCGGAGAGGCCGCTGCCAAGCAGACGCACATCATCGACATCGGCATGCAGCCTCGTGACCATGGTTTCCCAGTCATGGCGAACCTCCACTGTCCCCGGAATCTGCGCGAAAGCTTTCCGTAGAGCTTCGCCATGTGCCCTTAAGCTGTCTGCATCGGGCCCTGATATCCGCAAAACCGCGGTGCCGGCATCGGTTTCGCCAAGTGAAAAGCGTTTGGGCTGTGCTTCAGTGTTCGGCATTGTGGTTCGGATATGGTCGCGAACGCGGGTAATGATCCCCTCAATATTCGCGCCATTCTCTGTATTGACGACAAAAAAGGCGCGATGGGGCGCCGCTGTGGGCGGGTTAAGACCAAGGATGAACCGAGGTCCTCCTGAGCCGATATAGGCAACGTGATTGATGACGTCTGGATTATGTTCGCGGTCGTTCAGAAACGTGGAAACGGCCTCAACTGCGTCTTGGGTTGCCTGTGGCCGCGCTCCCGGAGCGATTTCGAAGGGTATCTGGAACTGATCGCGATCAGATGGTGGAAGAAAGCTGAAGGGAATGCTCCACGTTGCCCAGATCGCTATCATCAAGAGACCGACCATCGCCGCAGAAAAAGCAATGCGAACCCGAAGGATGCGCATGAGAATTTTGCGATAGACATCTATGAACCATGGTTCGCGGCGCTGTTCCGCATTTGTCTCAGCAGAGGCTGATGGAAGGGGTTGGTGATGAGAAGTCAACATACGGATTAAAAGCGGCGTCACCGCAACAGCTACGATCCAGGAGATGATCAGTACAATTGCCATGACGAAAGCGAGGCCGCGCATATACTCCGCCGACAGGCTGCCAGCGAAGATCGGTGGCGCGAAAGCCAACGCGGTGGCTAGTGTTGACACCAGCAAGGGCGGGCCGAGCGTTCTGGAAGCCTCCGACGCCGCGCTTTCATTTGCTTCGCCGCTCGCAACACGCCGCGATATGTCTTCGGCAATCACCGTTGCATTGTCGACAAGGATGCCGAGCGCGATGATGAAGGATGCAATTGTGACCTGGTTAAGTTCGAGATCAAGTGGATGCATAACGAGCAGAGAGGCCAGCATGGTAATTGGGATCGACAAACCGACAACAAGTCCCGTTCGCCAACCCAAAAAGACAATCGTGACAATCAGGACCACGGCAACGGTCAGATAAAGGGTGCGCTGCATGTCGGCGATGACGTCGGTGACCACGTCGGCCTGAAAGCTGATTTCGGTAAGCTCGAAACCGACGGGCAGCCGATCTTCTAACGCCTCGGTTCGATGACGAAGCTCTTTGCCAAACATCTGGACATTCATCCCCGGTTGCATTTCGACACCAATGACGACGGCGGGTCGACCATCGAACAAGACGGCTGTCTCAAGCGGCTCGACGGTTTCGCGCCGAATGTCCGCGACGTTGCGCAGCGCTACTGCGCCGCCGTCAGAAAGCGGTATTCTGACATTGCGAAGATCTTCGAGGTCACTCATACGACCGTCGGCATCAATATCGAGCAGTTGCCCACCGACTTGCAAAAAACCAGCCGGTTTGGATGCGGTTTCGGCGTTGACAACCGCCGCGATCTCCGCTGTCGAAAGGTCGAGAGCCCCAACATCGTTCCTGGAAAGCGTAATTACCGCACGCTCGGTCTGCATGCCGGTGACGGTGATCCGGCCGACACCGTTTAACTTATTCAAGGCGTCAACAAATTCTCTAACGGCCAACCGTGTATCACCCCAACTATAGCCTTCGCTGGGAACGATTGCATATGTCGCGACTGCAACCTTGCCGAAATCGTCGTCAACAAACGGGCCAATAGATCCTTCGGGGAGTCTCGCTTCGGCAATTCGCGTGCGCAGTCGCGCCCATGCAGCGTCTGTATCGACATGATCATCGGCCAGTTCGACGCGGAGCTGAACCACACCGGCGCGGACCGTCGGGAAGATATTGGTTACTTCCGGCAACTGCTCGATCGCGGCCTCCAGCGGTTTGGCGATCAGGTTTTCGGCTTCCCAAACGGACAGGCTTCGGTTTTCTACATAAATGACAGCCTGTTTGACGGGAATTGTCGGTTCTTCCTGCGACGGGAAGCTGCGCAGCACGAGCAGGCCGCCGATAACGACGATCAGAATGCAGAACAGTGTTAGGCGATCATAACGGAGCGCGGCAGAAGCGATGCGCATTGTTCTAATCCGCCGTCACAGGAAGAGCGTTGACGAGGTCGCCATCGTTCAGAAATCGAACCCCTGCGGAGACCACCAACATGCCCGGGGCAAGGGATGACGTGAGCAATGTTTCTCCATCAGCCGGACGCACCGCTACATCCAGCTGTTTAACACGTCTGGTATCGCTATTGAACGCAAATACCGTGCCGCGGTTTGGCGCTGCTCCAGGAAGAAAAGCCGACAAGGGAATTTCGACTATCTCGCCTTGCTGTTGTGAAAGAATGAATCGGGCCTCCACCGTTGCGCCCGGATGGAAACCGTCGGCTTGTTCACCTATCAGGACCTCGATTGTGACCAGGCCGCCACGGCCTTGCCGCTCGCCGATATGCAAGACCTTTCCTTCGATCTTTTCGCCAGCGCTTTCCAGAATGACATCGACACCTTGCGACAATTTGGCTGCCATTGCCGCGGGCACTGGAATGATCGCTTCCAAGCTGCCGTCCCCGTCAATTTCGAATATGGTCTGACCGGGCTGCACAAACTCACCTGGTTCCGCCATTCGCTGCGCCACGGTCCCGCTAATCGGCGACACAATGCGCGCTTCGCGGATTGTCCGCTCGGAGAGTGCCAGCTCGGCCTCTGCCGTACGGACGTCGGCGCGTGCGACCTCAAGCTGCGCTACTGTACTTTCAAAAGTCAGTCTGCGGAAAAACCCTCGCTCGACAAGGCTTTTCTGGGCAGCGTGACGCTTTTCGACTTCGTTAAACGCAGCTCTCGCTCGATCCAGACCTGCCCGAGCCTGCTCCCGGCGGCGTTCAAAAGGTTGTACTTCAAGCGTCGCCAACTGTGTCCCCTGGTTTACGTGATCACCGATCTCGACATTTGTGATTCCAATTGAGCCTGCCTGCGCGAAGGCCAGGCGGGCACGCTCCGATGACTGAACGGAGCCAACAAAAATATGGGATGCGTAACCGTCGGCCGGTTTTGTCTTGCTTAATGCCACGGTGCGCGGCAACAGCGCGCCGTCTTCATCCGTTTCGACTGCGTGGCAAGCAACCAAAAGACAGGTGATGGAGAGTATCATGGCTGTCCTGAACCATCCGGCCACTATGGCATGCGGCGAGCAGGACAGCGAAAGATTGCACGATAGTGCATCAATCAGGCTAACAAAGCCGATGCTCCTGCTGAGTGGCCTCATATATCGTCGCAATATATTAACCTTTCTAGGTCAATGACCTAAATTAGGACGAAATTCTTCCAAAGTGAACCGTCAAAAATGGCAAGCCGAGGCTGTGTCTGGGTTGTTTAAGAGAGCCTGTCGATGAAACGCTCCAAAGCGAGAGCGCAAGCAACCACCTTATCGGGGTCCACGAGATCAACGGTATCTTTCGTCGTATGGGTGATGGTTTGAGTGGCCATGTTCTCCAGCAACCAGTCCGACGTGACTGCAATGGCCGGGCATCCTGATTGAACGAACATGCTGTGATCGCCTTGCGGCCATTCTATCCCCGCGCAGGCCTCCGGTGCGCCAAGAAGCTCAGCAACAGCGAGCTCGTTTATGTTTTCGGGTAGATTGAAGAAGGAATAGGCCGTGTCCCCTTCGAAATAGCCGACACCATCAATGTTGATGTTCAGCGCAATCGTGTCAAAGGTATCGTGGTTGCTGTTCATATAAGCGACCTGCCCAGGGACCGCATAATGATCCTCACCGTTGAGTGCCACAAGCTCGATGCAGAAATCGCCTCTATAATCCTTGAGCATATGGCTGAGGAGCAAAAGCGTCGCGACACCTGTGCCGTTGTCCAGAGCACCTTGGACGTTCTTTTTTGCGTCAATATGCGCTGTGATGACGATGCGATGAATCGCACCGGCATTGATTCTGGCAATGATATTAGCCGCCTTGCCTGCAATGCGGCGACTTTCTGAAACAAGTGTCAGTCGCTGGCCGACGTATGGCAGCAGCCGTTCGCCTTCCTTTTCGGTCATGAACACTGACGGCACATTGAAATCACCATCTTCAATCATCGGCGCCGGATAGGCTCCGCCTGCAATGATGCTGTCAGCTGCCGCGGCCGTGATGATCGCGCTCGCACCGGAGTTTTCAAGACCCGCAACAATTCGCTGATGTTCTTCGATAGCGAAGAAAGGGAATCGTTTAGGCATCAGCGGTTCGCGGGCAATATCCCCGTAAAGCAAAAGCAGCATGCCCGCGGCATCAGAGTGTAGGAGATCTTCAGTTGTGGATGCCGCCATCAGCGGGCCCGACACTTCAATACCCGGCGCGTAAGGGCTAGGGAAAACCTCAAATATAGTGCCGTCGTCGGACGTCAGTAAGGCTATATCGCCAATCCAGTCGATGGCGTCGAACCATTGTGCTTGTGTGGACCATCCATTTTTGGACACACGCGCCTCGAAATATGCAGTCGCCGCCCGATTACCGTCACTGGCCACACTGCGGTCTGTAATGTCGACGGTCAGATGTTTGAGAAAGGTAGTGACATTTTCTCGATGGGTATCGTTTACGGTCTGCTGAGTGGCTGTGTTCATTGGGGAGATCTCTAATTTATCCAGTTAGATAAGGCGGCTCTGTCTCTATCCGAACCGCTCTTGCGCGGTCTGGTGGGACACGCCAAGCGCGGCACCAATGGCAGTCCAATCCACACCATTGTGACGCAATTCCCGGATCTGGCTCTGCAGGCGGTCGCGAGCTTTATCGACAAGCTTGGACGTTGCCGCCATCTCGTGAAGCAGCGCTTCATCTCCGATCTTTTCCAAGACTGGTGAGCTTCGATCAGGCTGTTCCAGCGCGTCACGGGTTGCAATCGTGCGAACGCCAACGTCAATACATCGGTCGCAGATATTTACTTCAGGACCAGCAAGGAGCGCGCTAACAGACTTCGCTTCCAAACCGCAAAATGAACAGGTCAGCATATGGGATCTCCTTGATGATGGCCGTTAATGGGTTGTGGCGTTGGAAAGTGTGTTGATGACGATCACGCCGGTAATGATGAGCCCGATGCCTGCAATGGCCGCGAAATCGAGCGTCTGGCGAAATACAACAACGCCGAGCAATGAGATCAGCACAATGCCGATGCCAGCCCACATCGCATAGGCAATGCCAAGCGGCACGACCCGTAGCGCAAGCGACAGGAAAAAAAGGGCCACAGCAAAGCTTGCAACTGAGAAAGCTGCAAATCCGAGTTTTGTAAACCCAGCGGATTCCTTCAGTGCCGCGCTGCCAGCGACTTCTGCGGCAATGGCTATGCCAAGATAAATCCAGTGCATGCGCTACTCCCAGTTCTCAAGAAGATGTTCAATGGCCGCAGACACGTCGACAATCAGTGAACGAACGCTACCGTCGTCGCCACGGGCGAACTGAACCTGCAGCGATGCGCCATCGATCAATGCGACAAGAACCCGTGCCAAACCTGAGGCCCGGCCAGCTGGAAGCTCTGGCGCTACAAGGCTAATTAGCTTTTCGATATGGCTCAAAACATGAGCGTAACCGTCAGCCTTGAGCTTGACATAACGAGCATCATAAAGTGCCAGAGATTCCATGATGGCATAAAAGCGACCGGCCTCGCTGGCGTAATATTGCATTAACGATCCGACGGCTTGCCGGATGCTTTTTGTCGTATTGTTTGGGTCCCAGGTAATTTCGCCCAACATGTCGATCGGCTTCTGCGTCTCTCCGATAATAACGCTTTCAACCAAATCGTCCTTGGTTGGAAAGTAATATTGCAGATTGCCAACTGATATACCGAGTTTCGTTGCGATTTGACGCAAAGAAATGCCGGTATAGCCTTCATCAAGCAACATGCGCCGCGCTGCAGCCTCAATCGCTTCGCGCCGCTCTTCACCCTTGGAACGTCTGGCAATCGCCATCTTCATAAACTTTAAGCCATTTGTCTTAGATGCGAAGTACAATAATAGGTCATCGACCTAAAATCAAGCGTCAATATTCCTATCCCAAGCAGATGAGATCAAACATAGGTTAAGCCAAACACTCACCCGTCACAGTCTGATCACACCGTAGCTCACTGTTCACCTGCAACTCGCCTCGTAGTTTAATTGCTCATGTACAAAATGTTGGCGAGAGCTCAAAGCCATTGAGCCAGAAACGGAACTAGTAGGACAGCCAGCACGAACCAAAAGCTCATGGAGTTCAATCCGCTTTGCCGCCATTGTTTCCCTTTATGCCAGACCCGATCGACATAGATTAAATCAAACCCCATCCGCTTCCCTCAACGGTCACGCGTTCTCCTATCAGCTTTCTTACGCTTCTGTTTTATCAAGCACCCACCGACCACCGCCGTCCATTTCCAATGCATGGCCCAATGGCGCCCGGCGCAATATGCCTGTTTCTCTATGTATTGTTCCTTTTGGCATTTCCGGTTTCCGCGGAAGTCGTCTGCGGTACGTTCCCGCTTTCGGCTTCATACCCGATCCTTAGTGATCGGGGAGTTAGTAAACCGAGCACGCCGATCCCTAAGACCTTTAGGCTGGAGAGCCCAGGACATATGTCGCAGGCTCCCCGACCGTAAGATCAAGAAGTGCGACGCCATTAATGGCAAAAAGATCTCGAGCCGTACCCGGTCGTGCCGCTTCTGTATCATATAGTTGCTCCCACATCTGGCAGAACGACATCCCAAATACAGCCTGTGGCGCGGTTCGAATTCCATGTTATTTATTGGGTACAGAGCTTCGATACCTACGCAAGGCCGGCAGAATACTCAGGTTTTACGGCTTGATATCGGAAGAAAGCGGGCAAATTGGCGTGGCTTTCCCGGCAAATTTACTGGAACAAGGAAAAACTGCTCGAGGCCAGTTCGCTTACAACTGCACTACGCGCCATTTTTCTTCCATAGTTCAGACGTCTTGAGGTCCTGTCAGTAGGTTCTGATGTTGAGCTGACATTCCAGTCACTTGGCGTGTTGCAAACTGGAAGCGGTGTCTGGCCCTAATTTGGTCCATGCTTCATTCGGGAGTGATCTTGGAACCGGCTTTCAACCACCTTAAGTGATGGCTCTCACGGTCTTGGGCTCCTTCCGGAACAGAGCTGAAAACCCTGTTGACTCAGCCAAGCCGAGTTAATAATGTTATATTATAACATAACACGAGTTTTTCAATGCAGTCTGCTTTCTATAAAGATGGCGCGGCAATTGCGCTTAGCGCCGCTTGCGTCGTCCATTGTGTTCTTTTGCCGGTCATAGCCATTTCATCTCCGTTCGTTGCAGCGGTTGCGGAAGCGGAATGGCTTCATTGGATAATGGCTGTTCTTGCTCTTTTCGCGTCAACGACTGTGGTGATCTCTTCGCCATCTGCGCGTGTTCCCACGTTTCTAATTCCAGCAAGCTTTGGGGCAATTCTGATCACAAGCGGGCTTTTTGCCGAGCGATTTGGATTTGCAGAAACATTGCCAACCATCATCGGCGGCGTCCTGATCGCTTCCGCTCACATCTATCGAATTTGCAGATAATAAAAATATACGGGGACTCTAAATAATGACCTTTTTGAAACTTTCGGCTTCAGCTTCTCTAGCAGCGCTAACCTTGGCTCTGGCTGCGCCATCTCACGCCCAAAGTGAGACTGATGATAGCGTCGATGACGGGTCACCGATTGTCGTGACAGGACTGCGACAAGCTTATCGCGGGAATTTTGAGGATCTGGAAATTCCTCAGGCAGAGCAGATTATCGATAATGAAACGCTCGTCGAATTTGGGGCGGAAGATCTGGTGAGTGCGCTTGATCTATCTGCATCCGTTGCGCGGCAAAATAACTTTGGCGGATTATGGAATGCATTTTCGGTTCGCGGATTCTCCGGCGACATCAATCTACCCAGCGGATTTCTCGTCAACGGCTTTAACGCCGGGCGCGGCTTTGGCGGTCCGCGTGACATTGCCGGTATCGAGTCTGTTGAAGTGCTGAAGGGACCGCGTTCGGCTCTGTTCGGGCGGGGCGAGCCAGGAGGCACAGTCAACATCGTCACCAAGCGCCCTGAATTTGCAACGACAGGATATATCCAGGGTACGATCGGAAGCTGGGAACAATATCGTATCGAAGGCGATATTCAGACCACGCTTGGTTCGAACGACGAACTGGGCATCCGTCTGGTCGGCTTCTTTGAAGATGCGGAAAGCTTTCGCAAAACGGTCGAGACAGAGCGCTTTGGCCTTTATCCGTCCCTGACCTGGAAGATTGGCGAGGATACCCGGGCGACCTATGAGCTGGAATATACCCGGCAGGATATTCCCTTTGATCGCGGTGTCGCTTTTACCGAGGAATTTGGTTTCACACCGCGCCGGACTTTTGTCGGTGAACCAGGCGATGGTCCGATTGAGACGGAGGTTCTTGGCCATCAATTTGAACTCCAGCACGATTTCTCGGACAATTGGAGCCTGCTGACAGGCATTGGTTTCCGCGAGACCTCGCTGGTCGGCAATGCGTCAGAAACGAATTTCGAAGGGCGTCAGACGCTGTTTGAGGACGGACGCACACTTTCCCGTTTTTTCCGCTTTCGCGATTTCGATTCCGAATATCTCGTTCTGCGCGCCGAACTTGCTGGCGAGTTCAACACGGGAACGCTTCGCCACCGATTGCTGATCGGCGCCGATTATGATCGTTTTGACAACAGCCTTTTCATCCAGCGATTCCGCCCCGGCTTCTTTCCCGCCGGAACCGACATCAGTACACTGGACCCGGCTGAATATCTGTTCCTTGACGTGTTCAATCCCGTCTATGGCCAGTTCCCGCAGCCTGTGCCTGGACCGAATACGGATCGCGAAGAGGTGCTTAAAGGATTTGGTTTTTATTTTCAGGATCAGATCGACCTTACCGATCGCCTGCAAATCCGCCTGGGCGGACGGTTTGATGATTTCAAACAGGACTTGACCAATTTGCGCGCCACACCGGCGACCACCACTACGACATCCGACACGCGCTTCTCTCCGCAGGTCGGAGCCGTATACCGGGTTGATGACGGGATCAGTATTTACGCCTCATATGGCGAGGGTTTCCGCCAACAGACCGGTTCCGACTTCCAGGGTAACCAGTTTGATCCGAATATCACCGAGTCTGCCGAAATTGGGATCAAGGCCGACCTGGGGACCTATTTCACTGGCGTTAATGGCGCTGTCACGCTGACCGCGTTTCAGGTCGAGCAAAGCAATATTCTGGTGAACGATGATCGGCCGGAGGCTGTGGCCGCGGGCTTCTTCTCTATCCCGGCCGGTGAAGCGCGCAGCCGCGGCATTGAGCTCGATGCCAATCTGGCGTTCGACAGCGGTCTGAGCATTTGGTTCTCATACGCTTATACCGATGCAGAGTTTACTAATAGCAATCCCGATGCAGACTTTGGCGCGCTGATCGAAGATGGTGACCCGCTGATCAACTCGCCGGATCATCAGTTGAGCCTATTGGTTAGCCAGTCGTTCAGTATCGCTGAAGTCCCGGCGCAATTGGGCGGTGGTGTGCTGCACGTCGGTGAGCGGCTCGGCTGGACCGGCTTTGATTTTTTCCTGCCGGACTACACAACGGTGCGCCTGTTCGGAGAGATAGAACCTGTCGAGGGTCTCGCGCTTCGGTTCGATGTCGATAACCTGTTCAACGAGACGTTTTACACCAACTCTTTTGCCGATGTCTGGGTTCAACCGGGTGCACCGCGCCGGTTCCGATTCACGGCATCCTATTCATTTTAGCCGGGAGGAGCAGACGGAAGTCGTCTATTATTGAAAGCCATGCCCAACGCACACATGCCAGCATCACGCATTGCCTCCATCGATATCATGCGGGGCCTGGTCATCATCCTGATGATGCTGGATCATGTGCGCGAGCGTTTTTATATGCATGTCCGCACTGGCGATCCGATTGCCGACACGATTGAGCCAGATCTGTTCTTCACGCGGATGCTGACTCATTTGTGTGCGCCGGTTTTTATCTTTCTTGCCGGCATGTCCGCATGGCTCTACGCGCATCCCAAGGAGGGTGAATATCGTTCACCTTCCCGGTTCCTCTTCACGCGCGGTCTCGTCATTATCGGAATCGAAATCGTGCTCTACTATCTTGTTTGGGCAGACAGTTTTCCAAACTATCTTTTCCTGCAAGTGCTTTGGGCGATCGGGCTTTGCATGGTTGCCTTGTCGCTCGCCTGCCGCCTGAATTACCGGGTCATCGGTGGGCTCGGTTTCCTGATCGTGCTGGGTCACAATGCTCTGGTTCCGATCAATTTCGAACCTGTTGAGCTTGGATATATTCCTTGGGCCATCCTGCACGATGGCGGCGAGCTCGGCCAGATCGGCCCGTTGACGATAAGCCTGTCTTATCCCAGCTTGCCTTGGTTTGGTGTCATTCTATTGGGCTATTTTGCCGGCCCGCTTTTCGCAAAGTCAACGTCGGCCATCACACGGCGGCAATGGCTCATTGGGCTCGGCGCATCATGCCTTGCTGTTCTATTGGTCCTGCGCGGGTTCAACATTTACGGGGAGACGATCCCCTGGTCGGTGCAGGAGACAGGCATTGAGACGGTGATGTCCTTTATCAACTTCACCAAATACCCGCCGTCGCTTGACTATGTTTTGCTGACATTGGGCATCGGCCTGTTGCTGCTCGCCTGGCTGGAGACGGTGAAAAAGCAAAACGGGCTGCTCGATTTGATGCAGACATTCGGATCTATTCCGATGTTCATCTATGTGCTGCATCTCTATGTTTTGCTGGCGGCTTATTGGGTGCTCTATGCCATATTCGGCGCGACGCATGGTGAGCGCTACGGCCTGGACAGTGTTTTTTGGATATGGGTTGGTATGTTCCTGCTGGTCGCGGTGCACTATCCCATCGCAAAGACATTTGCAGCTTACAAGCATCGGGAAAAGAGCAACAAGCCATGGCTGAGCTATTTCTGATGGCGAACTTACTCCCAGACCAACTCAAATTCTAAGCAATGGAAAATAGTATCATGAACTCGCCACTTGAAGCTCGTTCCCTCTCATTGAACCGCGAGAAAAACGCGGTGCTGAACAATGTGTCCTTCACGGTTGCACAAGGCGAAATTTTTGCCTTGCTTGGCGGCAACGGGGCAGGGAAGTCGAGTACATTGCTGGCCTTTCTAGGTTTTCTGGAACCTGCCGCAGGCGAAGTGCTGGTAAATGGCGAGAGCGTCGGCAAAGATATCGCCGCCGCTCGATCGGCAATAGCCTATCTGCCCGAGGCAGCGGCATTATATGGCCATATGACCGCCTATGAAAATCTCGACTATTTTCTTGATCTGGCGGGCAAATCCGCCAGCAAAGCGGACTATGACAAAGCGCTCAATCGGGTTGCGCTTCCTGATGAAGCGCGATCACGGCGCTTGCAGTCTTACTCAAAAGGCATGCGACAAAAAACCGCGATTGCGCTGGCGCTGTTGCGTGAAACGCCCATCCTGTTGTTGGACGAGCCGACGTCCGGCCTTGATCCGGTGGCGATTGATGAATTCCATGATCTGGTGAAAAATCTCGCAAGCGCTGGCCAGACCATCCTTATGGTCACCCATGATGTATATGGCGCCTGCCAGGTCGCCGACCGGGTCGGATTGCTGCGTCGCGGTCAGCTGGTCGGCAGTTTTGCCGCCGAAAATGGAGAGCGGATAGATACAGAAACGGTCCATGCGGCCTTTGCAGAGCGAGAAACCGCATGAGCATGATTTTCCGGATTGCGAAAGAGGAATGGCGGCTCTGGCTGCGCTCCAAAGTGATCGTGGCCGCGACTTTGATTGTCGCCATTCTGCTCGCTGCGACGAGTATTTTGACGGTTGATCGTGTCGCAAGCGAGCAGTCGCAGCGTTTGGCACAGCAAGTGACCGCAGAAGAAACGTTCTTCGCCCAGCCGGATCGCCATCCGCACCGGATGGTCCATTACGGCCATTATGCTTTTCGTCCCCCGCCGCCACTGGCAGCCTTTGAACCTGGCGTCGATGCTGTGACCGGCCAGTCGATTTTCCTAGAAGGACACAGGCAAAATACGCCGATGTTTGCGGATACCAAGGCTGCCGCCGATCTTGGTGGTTTTGCAGCGCTGACGCCGGCAAATCTCTATCAATTGCTGCTGCCACTGCTTCTCATAATATTGGGCCACGCCCTGTTGCTACGAGAGCGAGAAAGCGGCACGCTGGCGGTTATTTTGGCGCAGGGCCGTTCGGGCTTGTCGCTGGCAGCCGGCAAGGCAGTGGCACTGCTGGCCGTGATCGTTCTGTTCATGCTGCCATTAACTGCGCTGGCCATTTATGCCATTGCCCAAGGGGAGACGGTGCTGGCCGCTGCGTCTCTGGTTGGCGGCTATTTCCTCTATCTTTCGATTTGGGGTGCCATTGTTCTGGCAGCATCCATCATTTTGAAACAACGCGCTGTCTCGCTCGGCGCTCTGATTTTCATATGGCTGTTCGCAGCTCTGATTGTGCCGCGCTTTGCGATCAACGCCAGCAGCGCGGCCATCGATGCGCCCGGCAAGATCGAAAGCGACCTGGTGATGCTGGCCGAGCAGCGCAAGCTGGGAGACGGCCATAATGCGGCCGACCCGGCTTTTCTAAGGCTGCAAAAAGAAGTGCTGGAACAATATGATGTCGAGAAAGTCGAAGACTTGCCGATCAATTGGCGCGGAGTAGTCGCTTCCTACTCTGAAGCGGAACTGACCGATCTGCTGAACAGCTATGCCGAAAACCGGATGGAGCAAGAGGCGAGCCAGTCCGATATTTTCAATCTATTCGGTCTCGTCTCACCGACTATTGCAGTCGGCTCTGTATCGCGCACTCTGGCCGGGACTGATCTCGCGACCCATCATCGTTTCTTGCGAGAGAGCGAGGCGCTGCGCTTCGATTTTGTCCAATCGCTCAATGCCGTACACGCCAATGAACTATCTTACGCGGATGACCTCAATCGCAGCAGTGACCCCGAGGCCGAGCGGCGGACGCGCGTTAATTCTGAAGCCTGGCGCGTGCTCGATGAATTTCGCTTCGCACCAGATAGCGCTTCGGATCGTGTGGACCGGTCTGCCTTCCCATTTGCGATGCTTTTCATATGGCTGGTTCTTGCGACCGCCATCACATTTTTTGCCGCGCGGAGGGTGCGAGTCTGATGCTGAGCAATTTCTCTCGAGAATTACGTTTCCTTGCCAAAGACCGCGGCGCGCTATTCTGGCTTCTTCTGGCATTTGTCTTGTCCGTCATTTCGGTCACATTTGGCGTCGCGGAGGTCCGCGATCAGCAGCAGACAATCGCTGAGCTGATCAACGAAGACAAAGCGGATCGGGCGAATGCGCTCGAAGGACAGGAAGATTGGGGCGGTGCAGCCTATTATGCCTTTCATCTTACCTATGCGCCGCCGTCTGATTTCGCTTTTGCAGCGATGGGACAGCGTGACAGCAGCCCTTGGAAGCATCGTGTTCGGATGCTGGCACTGGAAGGTCAAATCCAGGAATCAGACACAAAAAATGCCGATTTTGGATTGGTCGGGCGGTTTGACTTCGCCTTTCTGGCGGCATCGGTGGCGCCTTTATTGTTGATATTGTTGCTCTATGATCTGCGTGCAGCGGAACGAACCGCAAGGCGGCACGATTTGCTTGTCTCCACCGCTGGGTCATCCGGAAAATTATGGTTTCCAAGAGCATTGGTCCGAGTGGCGACATTATCTTCATTGCTACTGATACCATTATGGACCGCATCGGCGATGGAAGGCACGTCATTGGGGAACATTGGTCAGGCCAGCCTTATTCTCATTGGTGCTCTTCTTGTCTGGTGGCTAATTGTAGAATTGGTCAGCCGGATTGATGCGTCTCCATCTGTCTTGCTCACGGCGTTAATCGGCTTGTGGCTCGCCTTGGCGATTGTCATTCCAGCACTTTCGAAATTCGCCATTGAAGCGCGCCATCCATTGCCAAACGGTGGCGAGATTTTACTGCTCCAAAGAGAAACAGTAAACGATGCCTGGGACATGCCCAAGGAAGCCACAATGGATGCGTTTCTTGAGGGGCATCCGGAATGGCGCGACTATGCGACAATCGAGCAGCTATTTGAGTGGAAATGGTATTATGCCTTTCAACAGCTTGGTGATGTGAAGGCAGCATCCTTGGTGGACCAATATCGCTCAGCCCGATTGGCGCGTGATGATGCAGCACAGCTTGTAGCCTTTCTCTCACCGACATCCTTTGTCGAGCGGTCATTCGAAAAACTGGCTGGCACGGATGCCGCTTCGATGATCGCCTATGAGGACGCGGTGCGAGAGTTTCATGCGCAGCTAAGGGCGTTCCACTATCCCATGCTTTTCAAGGGCGACCCGTTTGACCGGGAATTGTTGGAAGGACTGCCAGCTTTTGCGCCGCCTTCGTAAAAGAGCTTCGCAAAAGCCTCGCCGTCCTCAACTGCCAAAGCGGCTTTGATAGCGACTGACGCTGCTCGCTAATAGCTCAGCTCGCTGCTCAGCGCCCTCGGCATTGAACAATGTGGTCACTGATTGGACAATGTCCGGAGCTGCTTGCGCTGGTGTGCCGCAAGAAAATGGCGGGTTTGGCGAATATTCCAGCGCCAATTGCACCTGCTGCGCCAGTTTTTCATCCCCGGAAATATGTGCCATTAATGCCAATCCAAAATCTATGCCGGCGGTTACACCGCCGCCAGACGCGCGGTTGCGATCAATGACCCAGCGACCTTCTGCAACCTCTGCACCGAAAGCCGGGAGCATATCGCGCGCTATCCAATGGGATGTTGCCTTATATCCTGACAACAGACCGGCGGCCGCCAACACTATCGATCCCGTGCATACGCTGGTGATCCAATTGGCGGCTTTGCCCTGTTGCTCCAGGAAAGACAGGATGTCTTCATCGCCCAGCAGCGCAAATGTGCCTTCGGTGCCGCCTGGCACGAATAATATGTCAGGGTCGCTCCAGGCATCATCAAGGACGTGAGTCGGATTAACACTCATGGCGCTATCCGTTGGCACGGGATCCATGGACTGAGCGATCAACTGAACGTCCGCACCAGGCCAGATGCTCCACACCTGCAATGGTCCGACCAGGTCGAGCAGCGTCATGCCAGGATAAATGAACATTTGAATCTTCATCATTCTGTCTCCTTTTGATGTCTTCGGATCGAGCAATAGACCGATTGCAAAATGTCTGTTATGACTTAGTTATGTCCATATCTGCCAAAACGGAACGCATCCTCTTTGTTGGTTTTGAGGGACTGCAAATGCTCGACCTGGTGGGGCCTGCGGATGTGTTTTCCATAGCCAGCATGCGGGCGCACGGGCGTTACGCGGTTCACTATGTTGGCACACGGGCTAGTGTCAGAGCGTCCAACGGGTTGGTGTTCCAGCTCGAAAAGCTGCCCAAGGTGCGATCAAGCGATACCATCATCATCCCCGGCGGGATGGCCCGATCGGTTTTCAATGCGATGGCTGATCAGGCTTTGCTCAACTGGTTGACCGATGCTGCTGCACAGGTTCACCGGGTTGCATCGATTTGTAGCGGTGCCTTTGTTCTCGCTCGTCTTGGATTGTTGGAAAACAAGCGTGCCGTCACACATTGGTCTGCCGCGGACCGTTTGGCTAAAACCGCGCCCAATATAAAAATTGAGAAAGACGCGATCTTTGTCGAGGATGGAAAAATCTGGACCTCGGCTGGTGTTACAACCGGTATTGATTTGGCATTGGCTATGGTCCGACGGGATATTGATGAAACAACGGCGCTTCAGATTGCACGGGACATTGTCGTGCACGTCATCCGGCCTGGCAACCAATCCCAATATTCCGCGCCCTTAATGCTACAGAAAAATGCTGGCCCTAATCTCGACAGGCTTATCCCCTGGCTCGAAAGCAGGTTGTCCGAAACCACAAGCGTTGCCGACATGGCGATGGAAGTGGGATTGAGCGAGCGTCAATTTCATCGCCAATGCCTGCTACAATTTGGGCGCACCCCGGCCAAATTGGCATTGGAACTGAAACTCGATCATGCGCGAAATTTCCTGCAAGAGGACCAGATTCCGATTGCGACGATCAGCAAGATTTGCGGCTTTTCGGATAGCGCGGCATTTTCGAAAGCGTTCAAAAAGCAATTTGCGATTTCACCTGCAATGTTCCGCAATCATTGGAAATCAGATGGCGTTACTTAGCGGATAGTCCGGATAGGTTGTCACGATCTTTGTTTCTTCGTGGCCAAACGAACAAGGCCGGACTCTCATCCGGCCTTGCGTAATTTCTGACGTGGGGTTTAGCGTTGCGGCTTGTAACCGGCATTGGCCATTTCATTCCGGCCGACCACCATATGGTGAACTTCGTCCGGGCCGTCGGCGAGACGCAATGTACGCTGATTGGCATACATGCGTGACAGCGGCGTCCATTGCGAGACCCCGGCGGCACCGTGAATCTGGATCGCTTCATCAATGATCCGGCAGGTAATCTCTGGGACATAAGCCTTGACCATCGATACCCAGACACGCGCCTGTTTATTGCCCATGACATCCATGGCTTTGGCCGCTTTCAGTACCATGAGGCGCATGGCTTCAATATCGATGCGCGCGCGTGAAATAACTTCGAGATTTTTGCCGAGCAGGGCCAGTGGCTGACCAAAGGCTTCCCGGCTGCCGCCGCGATGGATCATCAGGTCCAGCGCGCGTTCGGCGACACCCACGGACCGCATGCAGTGATGGATACGGCCGGGGCCAAGGCGAAGCTGTGAAATTTCAAAGCCGCGGCCTTCGCCGAGCAGGATATTTTCCTCAGGCACCCGAACATTGTTAAACTTGATATGCATATGACCATGAGGCGCATCGTCATCGCCAAAGACATGCATCGGTCCAACAATTTCCACGCCGGGCGTGTCAATCGGCACCAGAATTTGTGATTGTTGCGAATGGGACGGGCCATCGGGATTGGTCCGGACCATTGTGATCATGACCTTGCAGCGCGGATCGCCCGCACCGGAAATGTAGAATTTCTCGCCGTTGATCACCCATTCGCCATTTTCCAGAACCGCTTCGGTGCGGATATTTCGCGCGTCGGAAGAGGGGTGGCCCGGTTCGGTCATGGCAAAGGCGGAGCGGATTTTGCCTTCGAGCAGCGGAACAAGCCATTGTTGTTTCTGGGCGGTCGTGCCCACACGCTCCAGTACTTCCATATTGCCAGTATCGGGCGCGCTGCAATTCATGCATTCCGATGCCAGCGGGTTCTGGCCGAGCACGCCGGCGATGAACGCATAGTCGAGATTTTTCAGACCTTCGCCTGATTCCGCATCGGGCAGGAAGAAATTCCACAGTCCCTGTTGGCGGGCCTTATCCTTCACGCCTTCCAGTAGCTCGAGCTGTCCGGGCACATAGCTCCAGCGATCCTCGCGGCCTTCGCCCATCGCAAAAAACTGTTCGGTGATCGGGTCGACTTCTTCCATGACGAAGCGCTTGACCTGATCATAAAGCACGCGGCCCTCGTCGGACATGCGCAGATCATTAAGTTCGGAATCGTTGGGATCTTGGGTCATTATGGTTCCTTTTCCAGGCTGATGAGACGGGCATGTCCGGGCAAGAGGTTGGTCGGAATGCGAGTCGTTAATTAGTTCAACACTGAACTATATCAGAACGGGAAATATGGCAAGATCATCAATTTTTAAGCTGAGCGGGCCGATTGCGCCGGATTTTATAATTCACATATGAAATTATAATCGGTTTCCATTCGGAGTGAAATGGGATAACGTCCACCCATGACCGCACGCGATCTCAGATTTTATTCCCGGCTGCAGATTGCGGCCCATGTGCTTAAGAAAAGCTCTGACCGGCAGCTGTTGGAGGCGGCGGGGGTTACGACAGCGCAGATGTCGGCGCTGTCGATTATCGCGTCGGAAGAGACGATGACCCAGACCCGGCTGGCGGCGGAGCTGGGGCTGAATGACTCTGCGATTACGGCGATGGTGCGGCGGCTGATCGCGCTGAAAATGGTGGCGCGGGTGCGCGATGATACGGACGGGCGGGCGTGGCGGTTAAAGCTGACCAAGACGGGCGCGGAGGCGGCGGCCAAGGCGCGGGCGATTACGGATCAAACCAGCGCCAAGGTTGATGATTTGCTGGGCGCAAAAACCATCGCGACGGTGGTGGCGGCGATGGAGCTGATTATCAACGACGCGGATTAACCGCCCCGCCTAATCACGCCGCCTATTCGCACCGCCTGTTCGTGCTGGTCCGCTCCTTCTCCCTCTGACGCGCCGCCTGGATATTCAGCGAGAAATTCTGCTCTGGCCTGTTCAAATTTTTCCGGGGGCAGCCATTTCATTTTCTCGGGCAGCATTACCCGGCCGCCGGCGACAAAGCGCTGGACCGCTTCGATCACTTCATCGGTCATGCCCTCACCCGTGCGGACATTGATGCTGCGGCTGCCCAATCGTTTGAGATTGTCGCTGATCTTCTTGAGTTTTTCATCCAGCGTGTCCGTTGGTTGCCCCGGGTCCGGAGGGGGCAGGGAGACCCATTTGGGATAGATTGTCCGGCCCGCCACCGTCGTGGGCTCATCCACGTCCGGATATTGCGGCCCGGGATGCGCCCCGTCATGAACTTCTCCATCACCGGCCCCATCACTGGCCCCATCCCCGGCATCAATATGGCCAGCAGGCGCAAAGCGGCCCTGCGCGTCGCGGCCGGCGCCGTTGGTGTCATGCTGATAGAGCAGGCGCAGCAGGTCATTGGCATATTTGGTGCGCTTGCCGACCACCTTGCCATAATACCAGACATCCTCCTCCACGCCCTCGACCGCGCGCTGCCACACGACCTCACCCACGGTGGTCTCTGACCGGCGCAGCGCGAGGGCCCAGCGTTCGGCAAAGGCCGCGCTGCGCCTGCGATGGCGATAGGCGCTGTTCCAGCTGATCCCCGCCATGCGGCTGGCGTCGCGCACGCAGCGCGTCTTGGCCAGCGATTCAATAAAAATATTCTGCCGCTCCGCCGTCCAGCCATCATGGCGGACGCGATAGGGTTTTTCGCGCGGCGTTTCCGGAGGCTCCGCCGGTTCGGCGGGGACGGGCAGATTGGCGGGAGAAGGCGTATCATCAGACGGATTATTTGCCATGGGGGAGCGGCCCTTTCGTTCCTGATTTGTTCTTTTGATTCGGGCCGGTGTATCAAAAGGTGGGGGTTGTAGGAAAGGGGGGTTGACCGCGGTGGCCAAAAAGTCAGAGATAGAGTGACATTCTCAATAACTTATCTATTAGAGGGCAATTGTGTCCCAATGGAGGTGGCTTGACATGAATGTTGGGCAATTGGATGAGTTGATTGAAAAGCTGCCGAGGCGGGCACGGCCCGGAAGACAAAAAAAACCCAAATTTTTGGCAGTTGATTTCTTCTGCGGCGCGGGCGGAACGACACGTGGACTAATTGATGCTGGTGGCTACGTGATCGCGGGTATCGATAAAGATCGTGCGTCTATGGAAACGTTTGTGTCAAATAATGGCAACGAAGCTCTGGACCGAGGTTATGCTAAGTTTCTGGAATTTGATATTTTCCCCGCCACCGATAAATATCCGACTGGGCAGCAACATGAAATAAAAGCAAAGCTGGATGAATTGATTCCACCTATAAGGGATAAAGCTCCAGATATTCCCTTACTTTTCGCAATTTGCGCTCCTTGTCAGCCTTTCACTACTGTTGCGAGGGCCAAGATGACGAAGGAGCGAGAAGCTGTCCGGTTGATGGACCGCGGGTTGTTGACGGAAGCGGCTAAGTTTGTCGAAGCTTATCGGCCTGAAGTGGTTTTGTCCGAGAACGTAGCAGGTATAAGCGATCCCAAATATGGAGGTATTTGGACAGAATTCGAGAGAAGACTGCAAGCAATAGGATATAAAACCGGAACAAGGGTAGTGTGCGCTTCCAAATTTGGTATCCCTCAGTCACGTCGCCGATCAATATTGATTGCTGTTCGGAGTGATCGAATCGCGGACCAGAATCTACAAGCTATCAATGTGCCAACAGAAGATGAGGCAGTTGAGACAGTTACAGTAGGCGAAGCGCTAAGCAGTTTTCCAAAAATAGATGCTGGTGAGATACATGATTCGATCGCAAATCATAGGGCAGCAAATCTGAGTGATCTCAACAAACAAAGACTGATTTGCAGTATTCCCGGTGGTTCGAACCGCGACCTTAAGAAAACGAAGTTCGGTGATCTAACACTAAAATGCCATCAGAATGTTTCAGAGAAATTTGAGAAAAATTGCTTTGGTGATACTTACTCCAGAATGCACCCTGATAGGGTTTCCCCTACAATCACCACAAAATGTTACAGTATAACTAATGGTAGATTTGGTCATTTTGATACTGACCAAGTAAGAGCAATATCGATGAGAGAGGCTGCGACACTACAGTCATTTCCCTCTGAATATATATTTTATCCTGATAATAAATTGCAACCTGTTGCTAAAATGATAGGTAATGCTGTGCCGCCAAAATTAGCTGAATACTTTAGTAAGTATTCAATAGGATTGTTGGAGTAGCAAAGTTGGCTGAAAAAATAAATAAAGAACTGCATCTGAAGTTTCATGGGCGTATAATAGATTCGCTCGGAATACAGATGTATCAAAGTCCAGTCGCTGCAATTGCTGAGCTAGTTGCGAACGCCTGGGATGCCGATGCCGAAGTGGTTGAAATCTCTTTACCCAAATCACTTTCATCCGGTTCGCGATTCACAATCAAAGACACTGGCCATGGTATGACCTTTGATGAGTGTCAGGAGAATTATCTGAATGTCGGTCGAAACAGACGGATAGATCAAGATTCCAACAAATCAAAAGGTGGTCGTCCAGTTCTGGGCCGTAAAGGGATCGGCAAGCTAGCTGGCTTTGGAATTGCCGAAGTAGTTGAAATCGAAACGATCAGCAAAGCGACGGGAGAGAAAACTCATTTTCGCATGGACTTGGAAGCTTTGCGCGATGATGAATATGTCTCGACAAACCCCAAAAAGATAAAAATTATCGAAGCTACTGGTCCTGATAGTGCTCAGAAGAAAGAGCATGGCACAAAAATTTATCTCAAAAAGCTAAAACTATCGAGGCGGCCCAATTCAGATCAGTTTTCAAAGTCGATGGCTCGTCGATTTTTGCTCAGCCAAGTTTCAGACAATTTCCAAGTTCTTGTTGATGATGTGCCGATCCCAGAAGACGATACTCTTACTAACGTAGAGTTTGATTTTCCAAGCGACTATAAAGCTAACGAAAAGCCCGATGGATTGAAGGTTTCCAAGGGCTGGGGAATAGAGAACATTGATGGTGAGGAGGTTCGCTGGAGAATTAAATTTACCGAGAACACAATTACCACCGATGAATTTCGAGGAGTCGCAGTTTATTGTGGTGTTAAAGTGGCGCAAACGCCTTTTTTCTTCAATCTTTCTGGAGGCTTAGACGGCCAACATGGCCAACAATATATGTCAGGAATCGTTCAAGCGGATTACTTAGATCAGCTTGATGGAGACGCGATAACAACAGAAAGGCAGAGAATTAACTGGGAGTTGGCTGAGGCAAGGCCGCTTGAGAGCTGGGGCCAAAAGCGGACAAAGCAGTTGTTGGCAATTTGGAAAGAGCGGCGAGCAGAAGAAAACATCAAGAAGCTTGATGAAAGGGTCGGTCGATTTAAGGACAGGCTGGATGCTTTTCCACCTCCGGAGAGGAAAATCGTTAGAGGCGCGATTAGAAAAATCGCCACAATTGAAACTCTCAACTTTGATCAGTTCGGTAGTTTGGCGGAAGCTATTTTGACAGCTTGGGAAGGGGGCAGATTAAAGGGGCTGATTAGTGACCTAGCCACTGTTGAAACTATGGATGAAGGATTGTTGCTATCTCTGTTAGCAGAAGCCCAGGTGTTGACCGCTCTTCATGCTGCAGAAACCGTTAGAACTAAACTAGATATTATCCACGGACTTCGCATGAGAATTGAGACGAAGGAGTTGGAGAATAAGGTCAGAGACTACATATACGAAAATCCTTGGCTTCTTTCTCCAGAATGGGATTCCTTTAAAAAGGAAATCAGCCTTAAAACCCTTATGATGCAAGCGGCCAGAGAAGCGAAACTTGATGACGATGAGAGTTTCAAGAAGAGAGTCGATTTGATTTTGTCTTCAGGAAGGCAGCTACTTTTAGTCGAATTTATGCGCCCAGGGCTCACAGTAGACATGGATCATATAAACCGCTTTCAGCATTATGTTTATGTTTTGCGTGAAAAGATCGAAGCAAACACAAAGTACGATTTTTCTACACTGTCCGGGCTGTTAGTAGCCGAAAAATTAGCTAATCGAGCTGGAGTAAAGTCGCTACTTACTGGCATGGCAAAGGAAGATATGAAGTGTGTGGAATGGCACGGTTTGTTAGAATCGGCAGAACACCAATGGATTGAATTCCTTGACGTCTTGGGAGGCCGAGCACCGGATGATCCTCGATTGAAGGCGTTGCGAACATCTACACCCGACAGTTGAAAAATTCAAAATCAGCTTTGGAAAGTTGACAAAGGTGGGTCGTGATTTTGTTGGTTGTCCGCATTGCACCCCGGCACCCCCTGCGCTAAAGCGCTCCCGAACATCGATTCATTCGCCGGAATTCCTGCTCCCCTTCCGCCTTCGCTGAAGCTTCGGCGGACAGGCCAAACCGGCAAAAAATTAAAATAAGGGACGAAACATGACGACCACCGGACAAGACTCACTCGGCACGCGCGCGACGCTTAATGTTAATGGCACCAGCTATGCCTATTATTCGCTCGCCAAGGCGGCGGCGAAGCTCGGGGATATCGAACGCTTGCCCTATACGTTGAAAGTCCTGCTCGAAAATATGCTGCGCTTTGAAGATGGCGGCCATACGGTGGCGGCCGGGGATGCGCAGGCGGTGGTTGACTGGCAGAAAGAGGCGAAGAGCAGCGCCGAAATTCAATATCGTCCCGCGCGCGTTTTGATGCAGGATTTTACCGGTGTGCCGGCCGTTGTTGACCTCGCGGCGATGCGCGACGGGATTAAATCGCTCGGCGGTGACGCGCAGAAGATCAACCCGCAGGTGCCGGTGCATCTGGTGATTGACCACTCGGTCATGGTCGACGAATTTGGCACGCCGCAGGCTTTCGAAAATAACGTCGCGCTGGAATATCAGCGCAATATGGAGCGCTATGAATTCCTGAAATGGGGATCAAAGGCGTTTGATAACTTTAGCGTTGTGCCTCCCGGAACCGGCATTTGCCACCAGGTGAATCTGGAAAATATTGCGAAGGCCGTCTGGTCGTCCCAGGATCAGAATGGCGATATGGTCGCCTATCCCGACACCTGCGTCGGAACGGACAGCCATACGACGATGATCAACGGCCTGGGCGTGCTCGGCTGGGGCGTGGGCGGGATTGAGGCGGAAGCCGCGATGCTTGGCCAGCCGGTATCGATGCTGATCCCCGAAGTGGTCGGGTTCAAGCTGACCGGCGAGCTGGCCGAGGGCATTACCGCGACCGATCTGGTGCTGACTTGTGTGCAGATGCTGCGCGAAGTGGGCGTGGTCGGGCGCTTTGTGGAATTTTATGGTCCGGGTGTTGCGGCTCTGTCGCTCGCGGATCGCGCGACGATTGCCAATATGGCGCCGGAATATGGTGCGACCTGCGGTTACTTCCCGATTGATGACAAGACGCTGGATTATCTGCGCCTGACCGGTCGCAGCGAAGCGGATATTGCGCTGACCGAGGCCTATGCCAAGGAACAGGGTTTCTGGCGCCATGATGACGAGGTGGAAGCGATCTATACCAAGACGCTGGAGCTGGACATGACCAGTGTTGTGCCGTCGCTGTCGGGGCCGAAGCTGCCGCAACAGCGCGTCTCCATGGCCGATCTCGACGAGGGCTTTAACAAGGATATTGTCGAGGTGTTTAACAGCACCGAGCCTGACAAGCGGGTCGCGGTGGACGGCGCGGATCATGATCTGGGCCACGGCGATGTCACGATTGCGGCGATTACGTCCTGCACCAACACGTCCAACCCGAGCGTGCTGATTGCCGCCGGTCTGGTCGCGCGCAAGGCGCGGGAGCGGGGCTTGCAGCGCAAACCATGGGTGAAGAGTTCGCTGGCGCCCGGATCGCAGGTGGTGACGGATTATCTGGACAAGGCGGGGCTTTCCGAGGATCTCAACTATCTGGGCTTTAATCTGGTCGGCTATGGTTGCACGACCTGTATCGGGAATAGCGGGCCTTTGCCGGCGCCGATTTCCAAGGCGATTAATGACAATGATCTGGTCGCGGCGTCCGTGCTTTCGGGCAACCGGAATTTTGAGGGCCGTGTGTCTCAGGATGTGCGGGCGAACTATCTCGCGTCGCCGCCGCTGGTTGTGGCTTATGCGCTGAAAGGCACGGTGCGTGAGGATATGTACGAAACGCCGATCGGGCAGGGCAGCGATGGCGCGGATGTGTATTTGCGCGATATCTGGCCGACCAATGATGAGGTCAATGCCGCGATGGGTGGGGCCGTGTCGCGCGAGATGTTCGAGAGCCGCTATGCCGATGTCTATAAAGGTGACGCGGCGTGGCAGGATATCGATGTGACCGGCGGCGACACCTATCAGTGGCGTGCGGGGTCTACCTATGTGGCCAATCCGCCATATTTTGAGGGCATGACCATGACGCCGGAGCCTGTGGGGGACATTATTGATGCTAAGACACTGGCATTATTGGGAGATTCGATCACGACCGACCATATCTCGCCGGCCGGTGCGATCAAGGAAGACTCGCCCGCCGGAGAGTATCTGCGCGACCACCAAGTGGCCAAGCAGGACTTCAACAGCTACGGCTCCCGCCGCGGAAATCACGATGTTATGATGCGCGGCACTTTCGCGAACATCCGCATCAAGAACGAAATGGCTGACGGCAAGGAAGGTGGCTACACCAAATATAATGGCGAGATCATGCCCATCTACGACGCCGCCATGCGCCACAAAGCCGACGGCAATGAACTGGTTGTGATTGGCGGAGAACAATACGGTACCGGCTCGTCACGCGACTGGGCTGCGAAAGGCACGAACCTGCTGGGCGTCCGCGCTGTGATTGTTGAGAGCTATGAGCGTATTCACCGGAGCAATCTGGTCGGTATGGGCGTGCTGCCGCTGCAATTTGCCGAGGGCGTTGATCGCAATACGTTGAGCCTGGATGGTAGCGAAAGCTTCACCATCAAGGGTGTCGCGACGCTGGAACCGCGTCAGACGGTGGAAGTTGAAATGACCCGCGCTGATGGCACCACGGCGACATTTAACACGCTCTGCCGGATCGATACCGCCAACGAGATGGAATATTTCCTCAACGGCGGCATCCTGCATTATGTGCTGCGCAATCTGGCGGGCTAGCAAGCCGCAAAATTATGTGCATAGTCGGGGCATAGGAGAAACCCATGCCCCGACTGCGCGAAATGCCGCTTTCCGAAGTCACCGACGAATATGTGTTGGCGCTTTATAAGACGCTGTTCGGAGATCGCGATCCGGTGGCGGAGCCGGGGACAGCCACCGGGACGCCCGGTAATTGGTGGACCGTCTTTGCGCAGGTTCCAGACGCTTTCAAACATACGACTGAAGGTTTTGGTTTTTACCGCTCGCCCAATCGCAAGCTGGATCCGAAACTCCGCGAGCTTGGCCAAATTCGCGCTGGTTATGCCGTTGGCTCACAGTTTGTTTATTCCCAGCATAGCAAGGCGATGCGCTTCGAGGGCTATTCGGAGGAACAGGTCAAGGCAATTCCCAATTGGTCTACGGCGGATTGTTTCGACGAAGTGGAACGTGCTGTTCTCGCCTACACGGATTGCTTGGTATTGGAGCGCGGTCGGGTGCCTGATGGTGTTTTCGACGCGCTGAAGAAGCATCTCAGTGAAGTCGAGATCATCGAGCTGACCTACATTACCTGCACCTATATGATGCACGCGGTGATGAGCCGGGCGCTGCGACTTGAATTTGACGATGTTGATGAGCGGGTGGTTGAAGTGCCCGCGCCAGAAGGGGCAACGGCAGACGTAATGGGTATGGTCGACAAACGGAAGGATGCCAGGACATGAGCTATCACCATCTTGCTTTGGCCGCGAAAGACATGGCCGCGATCCACGAATTTTACGAAGATGTCATGGGATTTGAACTAGTGACGGTTGAAATTGCGCCGGTCATGGGCGGCGGCTGGGGCAAGCATTTTTTCTACCGGATGGACGGTGATGACAGCAAGTTTATCGCTTTTTGGGAATTACACGATGTTCCGGGACAAGAGGATCACGAGTTTGACCTGAACCTTGCAGCCAAAACCCCGCCCGGGACCAATCATATCAGTTTCGGCGTGGACAGCGCTGATCAATTGAACGAACGGCGGCAGCAATGGAACGCCGCAGGCCATGATGTGTTGGAGATCGATCATAACTGGTGCCATTCCATCTACACCCGCGATCCCAATGGCAATATGGTCGAATTTTGCCTGACCACCGGACAATTTGGTGACGCGGAGCGGGAGCGCGCGCTGGCCGCACTGGATGAAAAAGAGATGAAGCCGACACCGCCACCAGCAAAAATGAAGCAGTGGTTGGCATCGGAATATCAGGGCTGAAATTCGAAAGAGTCGGAATTTCGGCCATGCTTTGCAACATATTTTGAAGTAGATTCCGATCACGAATTGGTGATCCGTGGAGCAACCTGACGTGCTTCATAAATGGCTGAATAGCTCAAGAAAATCGAAATGCCGGTTCGCTGCAACAAATGTCCCAAAGACTGCAATGCTACCTTCGGTGTTACGAAAGTCTGTAACCAAAGTCCTGCCATATTCGAACCGTTGAGTAAGACACTTAACGGAGAATAGAAATGTTAAAACTGACTTCGATAGCAATGACGGGACTGCTCGCTTTGGCTGCCGTCGCCCCTGCACAAGCAGCCAATCTTGGTGACAATGCCGCGGTTGCAGAGACTAAAATAGCTGCGGATATCGCCGTCGCATCGCCGGTTTCGACCGACGCATTGCAGGGCAAGGCCGAGAATCGCCGGCACGTTCGGTCACGCGGATTTGGCCATCGGGGCGGCTTTCGTTCGCATGGTCGATTTGGTCATCATCGCGGCCTGCATCATGGCAAATCGCATTTGAAGCATAAGAAGATATTCGGCCATCATAAGGGCTTTGATCGGCGTTTCAGCCGCCACCATGATCGCAGCTTTGGGCATCACCGCCAATTCCGCAAATTTGGCCATTCCAAATTCTATGGCCATCGGACTTTCCGTCACCGGTAAGTCGGCGGAAAGGCCCTTGCACGGGGGAATTTAGTGCAAGGGTCGCGGGTCAGGCGGCGTCTTAGTACCCCAAGGCGTCGCCTGATCCCCTAAAAGGCCCTGATCAGTGCCATTGTCGCGGCAATGCCCAGCAGTAGGACAACAACTCCGCGCCACACCGGCTCCGACACGCTACCGAAAAACCGGGAACCCAGATGATTGCCGCCAATCATCAACGGACATGCGAGCAGGCTTAAAACCAATACTTGTTCGTCGATCATGCCGCGCCACAAGGCGACCACTGTTGCCATAGCCGCGGCAGCAAAGAAAATCGTGATCATGGATCCGCGTGCGACAATCGGCGGAACGCCCTTGCGGACAAAATGCAATATGACCGGCGGCCCTGGCATGGCGGCAAAGCCATTGAGCAAGCCCGACAAGCTGCCGACCATGAGGATATGCAGAGGCGATCGGTTCATTTCCGGCGGCCGCTTCATCATGAAGGCGAGAAAGCTGCCAATGGCGATCATCGTGATGGTCAGCCGGGCGAGATCGGCACTGACGATATCCAGCAGCCACAGCCCCGCCGGTGTCAGCAGACAGGATAGAACGGCTATCTTGGTTACCAAGGGACGCTCGATCACGCGTATTGCGCTGCGGATGCCGAACGGTCCGATGATGAGCTGCATCAATATAGCCATGATTACGGCGGTGGTCGGCGCAGCGACCAGGCTGACCAGCGGAACCGCCAGGATGGCATAGCCAAAACCAGTTAATCCCCGGAAAAAGGAGGCGCCAAATACAATCGAGCACACCAGCAGGAACGGCAGTAGTGACAGTCCAGCATGGGCGTTCAGCCAGCTATTGAGCGCGTCAATCATGCCGGCTCCTCGCCGATTTTATGACCAAGGGCAACCGCCTATTTCATCGTGTGCCGCAACCGCCGATGCTTTAACTCGCAATATGGAGTTTCGCCTTTTTCGGCGCATCCTCGCTATGTGCTTTCAGGCCCATGAGGATCGTGTCGATGACCTGATGTAACCGTTCTTCATCAGCAAGGTGCATCATATTCATCATAAGATTCGGGTTGCAAAATGGTTGGACCATCGTGTTCACCAGCGAGACAATCTTGTCGAGCTCTAGCCCTTCAAAATAACCCTCTTCCATCGCTTCCGCGAGAATGATGGCCATATAATGGTCGGTAAGATCGACATATCCGCGGATCACCTCAAAATGCTGGTCACCCAATTCCATATAGGACCGGAACAGATCCGGATCTTCCTCAAAACGGGTCCGTTTGATCAGCAACCGCCGAGCGAAAAACTCGTAGAGTTTTTGTCTGGCCGGCATGTCTGCCTCGATCAAATCTTCGATAATCGTGATTAGCTCGGCAAACCAACGCCCAGCCATGGCCTCGGCCAATTCGTCTTTATTTTCAAAGAAGCGATAGACATTGGATTGGGACATACCCGCTTCGGCTGCCAGATCAGTGATGGTGAAATTAATCGCACCACGTTCGCGGATAATCGCTTCCGCTGTCTGGATCAGTTTTTCTCGACCGGCTTCAATATCGGTTTCGGGACGGGGCATCGGAAGACTCCTGCTTAGCTTCACGTATCTGTAATACATAGATGAGACGGTTTTATGATAAAAGATATTTTTTTTTATTTTTCAATTACCCCGGACGTAATTGGGGCTATGTCTTTTCTATATTGTCGTTGCCGCTGCGGAGGGCTTATAGAAAATCATGACCGAAAAATCGCAAGCGCAGGCAGGTTCGCCTGGATCTGAGCCGGAAAAAGAGCCCGGCCCTTTCGAACCGGTAACCGGCAGTATATTGCTGTTCCGCCGTTGGTGGCGAGTTGTCGTATGTTCCGGCATCGACCAACCAGCAGTAATCGCCAAGGTCAAGGAAGATAGCTTTTTTAACCCGCGCTATGCGTTCATGACCTGTATGTCGGCCGGTATCGCCATATTGGGCCTACTGCTATCTTCTCCTGCGGTTGTGATCGGCGCGATGCTGCTATCCCCGCTCATGGGGCCAATCATGGGCGCTGGTTTTGCACTGGCGATCGGTGACTATGCCTGGTTGAAAGGGAGTGCAAAGGCGCTGGTTCTCGGGACTCTGGTTGCGGTGCTGTTTGCGGCCTTTGTGGTTGCGCTATCGCCATTGCAAACCGTGACCTCGGAAATTGCTTCTCGCACCCGTCCCAATCTATTTGATCTGGCGGTTGCTCTTTTTTCTGCTTTGGCGGGTGCTTATGCAATGATCCGCGGGCGCATGGGAACCATTGTAGGCGTAGCCATTGCGACGGCCTTGATGCCGCCTTTGGCCGTGGTTGGTTTTGGTCTGGCGACGCTCAATATGTCGGTATTCGGCGGATCGCTTCTTTTGTTTTTTACCAACCTGATGACCATCGCCTTGGCCGCTGCTGGAATGGCGCGACTCTATGGTTTTCGTTCCAGCCTGTCTGAACGGCAGTCGCAATTTCAGATTGGCGCCATGGTAGTAATATTTATAGGGCTCGCCATACCCCTTGGCTATTCCCTGCAACAGATCGCGTGGGAGGCGAATGTATCGCGTCAGGCCAATGGCTATATCAAGGACCAATTTGGCAGCCGCGCGAGGGTTTCACAAATTGATATCGACTGGGATGCCGAACCGATATTGGTCAGTGCTTCGGTATTCACGCCCAAAATCGTTGGCGATGCCGAGCAGCAAAGCGCTCGTGTTCTAAGCCGCACCTTCAATCGCCCAATCGACGTAGCGATTGAACAATATCGGGTCGAAACCGGAAGTGATGCGGTGAAGGCTGAGCTGACGGCTGCACGTGCGCAGCAGCAGGCACAGGAAGCTGAAATTCGGGTGGTCAAATTGCGCGAAAACCTGGCTTTGGTTGCTGGTGTCCCGGCCGACGATGTCACCATCGATACGACGAAACGTCGCGCTCTTGTTACCGCGAAACCGCTGCAAGGAGCCACGCTCGACACTTACTATGCGTTGGAAAAACGGATTGCCGATCAGGCGCTGGATTGGACGATCGAAATTAAACCTCCGGCGGTGGCGTTGCCGTCGCTAGAAGTCACTGACGGCGCGATCAGCGAAAGATCATCTGCGCAGTTGCCGCTTATCGGTTGGGCTGCAGCGCGCGTTCAATTGCCGCTCGGCGCTTATGGCGCGCCGGAAGACGTTGAGGTTGCCAGAAAGACGCTCTTAGATACGCATGCAACGACAATCAGAACTTCAGGTTTAAGCGATGCTAGCGGGACGGTGCGGCTGCGCTGGCTGTCTCCGCAAGATGCTGAACAAGAAACCGAATAACCGTTTACGCTACATTCATTTTGGCCACGTTAGGCCGTGCGATACGAACGATGGAGAGAGAATATGCGGCTTCTTGCTTTTACCGGTCTGGCGCTGGTTACTTTGGCTACCCCGGCGATCAGCCAGTCCTCTGGTCAGGGCGATATATCGGTCACGATTTACAATAATAATTTGGCGCTGGTGCAGGATACGCGGCGCCTGAATATTCCATCCGGTCGTTCGGTACAGACCTTCCCGGGCGTTTCCGGGCAGATCCGCGCCGAGACCGTCGGTTTTAACGCCGCCAATACGGGGATTGTTGAACAGAATTTTGACTATGACCTGCTGTCTCCGCAGAAATTGATGGAAAAAGCAGTAGGTGAGACAGTCACGATTGTGCGGATTAATCCGGCGACGGGCAAAGAGACGCGCGAACGGGCGAAGGTGCTGGCGGCCAATGGCGGGGTGGTCCTGCAAATCGGCGGACGGATCGAAGTGCTGCGCGATGACCGGCTACCGACGCGGGTGATTTTTGACAAGGTGCCAAACAACCTGCGTGCGCGGCCGACGCTGTCGGTCACGTTGAACAGCACCAGAAGCGGCACACGCCCAGCGCAGCTCAGCTATCTGACCAGCGGCATGGGCTGGAAAGCCGACTATGTCGCCTTGTTCGATGAAAATGCTGGCAAGATGGATGTGCAAGGCTGGGTCACTCTGACTAACAATACGGGCACGACTTTCAACAATGCCAAAACCTTGCTGGTCGCTGGTACGCCGAGCGTGAATGGGCAGCGGAACCGGAGCGGTCGGAATAATATCCGCCGGGCTGGAACTGAATCGGCCAATCGCGAATCGCTCGGTGATTTCTATCTCTATCCCCTGGCCGCGCGTACGACGATTGCCAATGCGCAGACCAAGCAGGTAAGCTTTCTCGACGTGACCGGCGCATCGGCGCAAAAGGCCTATGAATTTACCAACCGCTGGCTCGGCACCCAGAATGAACCGCAAAGCGCGGCGACGGTGTTGCAATTCAGTGCGTCAGCAGATGGCGGCTTGGGTGATGCGTTGCCGGCTGGAACAGTGCGCGTTTATATGAAAGACGCCTCTGGTCAGCCGCAATTTATTGGCGAAAATAGCATTGGCCATACGCCGATGGGATCGGAACTGGGCCTGAAAACCGGCGAGGCTTTTGATGTGAAGGTCAAGCCAACCGTCACCGAAAGGCGGCGTTTGTCTCGGAGCAAGTGGCGCAGCAGCATGTCTTATGAGCTGACCAATGCCCGGTCGACCCCGGTTACCGTGTCGGTGATTCAAGACGGGCTCGACTTTTACTGGAGCGATACCCGCATTGTTAGCGAAAGTATGAAGAGCCAGCGGCGGTCTTCCAATAGCATTGTCTGGAAAGTGCCGGTGCCAGCCAATGGCCGCACTACCGTGACCGCTACCTTTGAGACGCGGTTCTAGAGCATGACCATGCGGACGCTCATCGCGTTCATCCTGTTCGTAGTTGCCGCCCCTGCTACGGCGCAATCGGAATGGGCGCGGCAGGTGGTGACATCCGACGGCCCGTCCTCGGTATCGGTAACGGTCTATCGCGATCCACGGCGCACCGGCGATAATGGCATGAACCTCAACTATCTTGGCGGCTATGCGTTGATTACCGAACAGCGCGCCGTGACGCTGCCTGCCGGTGAAGTTGACCTGCGCTTCGAAGGGGTTGCTGGCGGGATCATTCCCCAATCGGCAATTGTCACTGGCCTGCCCGATGGCGTGATTGAGAAAAACCGCGATGCGGCGCTTCTGTCTCCCTCGGCATTGTTAAATGGCCATTTGGGGCGCGGCGTTACAATCCGTCGGACAAGCGCGGCCACTGGTGGAACCAAAGAATTCGACGCGCAAATCCGTACCGATGCCAGTGGCGGGGTCGTGCTGCAAACGGCAGAGGGGTTTGAAGCGCTGCAATGCACAGGCCTCAATGAAACAATTATCTATCCGGCCATTCCCGAAGGTCTCTCTGCCAAGCCAACCTTGTCCGTCAAAAGCCGGGTGGCGACGCCAACCCGTGCAACTGTAACCTTGTCCTATCTCGCCACCGGATTTGACTGGCAAGCCAATTATGTTGCTGATGTCAGCGCGGACGGCCAGACGATGAATCTGTTTTCATGGGTGACGCTGGCCAATGGCGATGAAACATCGTTCGCCAATGCCCAGACCCAGACGGTGGCAGGACAACCGAATAAGGGCCGTGACAACATCCAGCGTGCGACCGGAGGCGCGATTTCTTTGCGTTGTTGGCCGCAAGCTACGACCAGCGATATACAGCTCAGAAATCGCGCCAAACTTGGTGATCTAAGTAGTTGGCATAGGGATCAACAAGATGTCATTACTGTAACCGCGCAGAGATTGTCTGGTGCGGTAATGGAAATGGCGCCGCCGGCCCCTCCCGTCCAAGCCAAACAGGAAGAACTTGGTGACCTTAAACTCTATCGCATCCCGGTTCCTGTGACCGTGGCATCGCAGAGCCAGAAGCAGGTAGCGATGTTCGAAAAAACCGCGATTCCCTTTGTGCAATTTTATGAAACACAAATTTGGGCAAATGATTATCAGGAAGCCACACCGCTGGTGACGACATTGCGGTTCCAGAACAAGAAACGCGATGGCCTGGGTCTGGCGCTACCCGCTGGCAAATTGGTTGCGTTCAAGGCAGCGGGCGGTGAGCGCCTCTTGCTCGGTGAAGGCGGCGTGGATGACAAGGCAATTGGTGAAGAGGTGGAAGTTAGCATCGGGGAAAGCCCACTCGTTCGCTATCAACTACAAGCGGTGGAAAATTTCGATGATGAAGACAGCCAATGGACCGACATGGTGCTCACCATTACCAATGCATCTCGCAGCGCGGCGCAGGTTGAAATCAAGATTGATCATCAGGACAATGAAGAGCTGCGTAAGACCAGTCAGAAGCTTGGCCGCAAAGACGGTAAGGATTTCTGGAAAGTCACTGTGCCGGCCAATGGTGAACGGGTGCTGACATATCGCGTGGTGCGCATGAAGTGATTGGCCATTGGGGCAGCGCCAGCGAGCTTTCCTACAACCAGATGGCTGTGATATTATCTCGCCAAACTCTCTACCAACGCTCAAAAACAGACGGGCACCCCCGCTGACCGGGATTCAGGCTCTTTTTTAGGCGATTCTGTGTCGAAGCTGTATAAACTCATTCAGAAAAATATCTTCTATTCTGAACAGGGTCGCGAATCAGTCCAGATATTTGGCCTTTGAGCTTTCCGGAATGGAGCGCGGACGATGCTGGTCATCCAGCGCGACAAAGGTGAACAGGCCACTGGTCACGGGCACATGTTCCTCACCGCGATTGCGTTCCGCGACAACATCAATGCGAAGGCTGACCGAGGTATTGCCGATCCGCTCAACCTGCGCATAGACCGAGACAATATCGCGGGTCAAAATAGGCGCGAGAAAGGACATCGCTTCGATTGCCACCGTGGCGGTTGAGCCCTGTGCCACGCGTGCAGCCATGATGCCGCCGGCAATATCCATCTGGGAAAGAACCCAGCCACCGAAGATATGGCCATTATTGTTTAGATCTCTCGGCTGTGGTGCAACGCGCAAAACAGGTTGCAGCTTTATCAGCGCGCTTAATTCTTCTTCACTCATCTGGCGATATATCTTTGCTCACGGGATCGTCGATACAGTCATCATGCCCGGTGCCACTCGACATGAACACCAGCCCCATCAAAGCGGCGGTCAACAGAACGGCAAAACCGACGCCGGCTGCTGCAGCGACATACATATGTATCGAAACCAGTCCATGGAGATAATATAGAAAGCCCAAAGCTGCGACGATGCAAAGGAAGGTCAGCGCTGTCATCCAGCGCATCAGGCGCCAATAACGCGACCAGGCAATGCCAGCATATAGGGGATCATCTAGCTGTGAGGGACCAGGCACGATTTATGACTCCTTTGGATTAGCGCCTCTTTGGACTTTATTGGATTTGCCTTCAAGCCCAACTTCCGCCAAAAATATGCTATGCTATTGCTCTGAGATGGGACTCGATAGCTAATTTTGGAGATGGGGAAAGGGCGCGTATGACAATTCAAGCGATATTACAGGGGCGCGAAGGACCGATTTTCAGCTGCTCGATAGACGATAGTGTTGCCGAAGCCGTTGCTATATTGGCTGAGAAAAGGATCGGTGCACTACCGGTCATGGATGGCGATCGGGTTGCAGGGATTTTTTCTGAACGTGATGTCCTGCGGGGCCTTCAGAAACTGGGCCCGGCAATCATGGACAAGCGTGTCGTGGAAGGCATGACTGCAGACGTCATATCTGTTGACTTGCAAAAAAGTGCGATTGGAGCGCTATCTCTCATGACCAAACGTCGCATACGTCATTTGCCGGTTGTTGAAGGGGGACAGCTTGTCGGCTTCATATCAATCGGTGATCTGGTCAAATATCGAATCGATAAAATCGAAAGCGAAGCGGCGGCAATGCGCAACTATATCCAGACCGCCTGATCTGGCTGACTTCAGAAAGTCGATAGCGGGGGCGAGAATCAATGGGGCTATTCAATCGCTTTGCCGATGCGGCAATTGAAAATCGCTATGTCATCGGTGAACGGGAGGCGCGGCGGACAGCGACCCGGACGCTGATCATTATCGCCATTGGGGTGTTTGTCGCGTTTACAATCTTCAACCCGATGTTTTTTCCGAGCGCAGTGCTGATTATATATAACAGCCTCTCGGCTGTCATGATCCTGACTCTGGTAATTGCTTATTATGTTGTCGGGACTCGCTACTATTTGGAATGGGCGTGGCTTGATTTTCTGATCTTTGTGTTGATGTCGATTGCTGTCGTGATCCTGATGGCATCGCTGGCGCAAACGGAAGACACAACCGGAACGTCTTTCCTCGGCATGGCCGTCATTAATCTGGGCATCGCCTTTGTCTATGCGAGCATTGCTTTCGTTGCCAATGTGCGTTGGTTCCTGGCTTGGGCGGTCAGCGTGATGCTTATATATGTAAGCTATGTCGCGTTGGTCGACATTCCGGTTTTTCCGAAAATATATATGATTGCCAATGTTTCGATTTTCTTGACCTTTGCCCTTTTCGTGAACTGGGACATCGATCGGCGCGCGCGCGATGTCTTTGTTGCCAATCAAGCGCTGGATGCGGAACGGCAAAAGACGGAGCAGCTGCTTTATAATGTGTTGCCGCAGACGGTTGCAAAGCGATTGCGGGCCGGCGAAGCGGTAGCCGATTCCTTTGCCGACGTGTCGGTTATCTTTGTGGACATTGTCGGCTTTTCGCGATTGGCCAAAATATTGTCGCCCGGCCATTTGGTCGAACAGCTCAACAATTTCTTCTCCGTCGCTGATGAATGCGCCGATCGCTATGGCATTGAAAAAGTCAAAACGATCGGTGATGCCTATCTCGCCGTCTCGGGCGGGACCGCCTCGGGCGACCAGGGCGCGCGCGCTGCGATCAATTTTGGACGAGAATTGATTGGTGCGATGCAAGCCCGGGCCGAAGAAAGCGGCGTCGATATAAAATTACGGATAGGCATTCACACCGGGCCAGTGGTCGGCGGCGTGGTAGGATCCAACCGGCTGGCTTATGATTATTGGGGCGACACCATGAATATCGCTAGCCGAATCGAGGGGGCAGCAGACGCCAATGGTATTGCAGTATCCTCAGCCACTTTTTTCGAGTGTGGCGGTGGTTTTGATTTTGATGGTCCCGAGAATCTGATGCTGAAAGGCGTTGGCGATACCGAGATATATCGTCTTAAAATGCAGGATGGTTAGTCGATGGCGATGTCATTGCGACGGAAGAAATCCATGGCGGCAGCCCGAACGGCTTTCGTTCTTTGAACGGCATCGGGGTATCTGTCGCGATAGGCTTTCGAGCGAACCTCTAGGCTCAACGGAATAGCGGACGGGAGCGAGGCTAGAAGATCAGTAAGCGGCAGCTCTCCTTCGCCAGGCGCGCAGCGCAAATCAATGGCGTCTTCCAGATAGCTGTCAAAATCCTTTTTACAGTGCAAATTGCCGTCACATATCTGGCTATAGTTTAATAGGCTTTGATCGACGTCTCTTAAATCGCTCGCGCTATGACCGGCGCGCTGAAAATGCAGGCTGTCAATTAGTACAGAAGCAGCGGAATGATCGCAGCGCGCAACAATGTCCAGCGCTGCACCCAGTGACCGTATCGCGGTGATCATCAGAAACTCGAGCGATACCGTCATATCTGCTGGAGCAGCCCATTCGCATAGTTGATGCAATGCGGCTGCTGTTCGGTCGGGATCGGGTTCGGCGCTGACAACGAGGACATTGGGCGCGCCCAATTCTGCTCCAGCCTCTATTATGATTCGGTGGTCATCGGTTAGCAGGCCGCCTTTGGGTATCCAGATCACTTCGACATCCAGCACGCGGAGGCCATATTGCCTTATCGCCGCTTTGGTGGCTTTGGCTTGCTCTGCTGACCATTTTTCGGGCTCTATAGTAAAGCCAACATGGCTAAAGCCGGATTGCCCGGCTGCTTCTGCGACTTGATCAGGCAGAAACTCGGGCAGGGTGCCTGCGGCCAAAGACAAGATATGTGACATAGAACGGGACTAGCTTGTCGCTCCCTCCACGCAATAGGCGTTTTTATGAGGCGCTTTCTGCCAGGTCTTTTTCAGGCTGTGGAGCCGGGGGCTTTTTGCGCAGCACGAGTGCTAGTATTTCGTGCAAAGTTGGTTTGGCCAAAAACCAAAGCAGTCCGACATAGGATATCCCCCCGATCGCAACCAATATCGCAAACCGGGCATAGACGATCATGTCCGGCAAAAACTGGTCGGCAGCATAAACAACTGCTGCCATGGCGATGGATGCTGACAGGCCGGGCCAGATAGCGTCGCCGAGTTGGCGAGCGCTGATCCCGATATGTTGATAGGACTGGAAGAAGGTGAACAAGGTCAGCAATGGAAAGGCGACTACCCATCCCCAGGCTAGACCAATTGCACCCCATTGCAGACCGATCAAAAATGTGATCGGCATTAATATAGCACCAACAAAAGAAGCGCGGGCGGTAATCTGCGGCTTCCCGACAGCGTTATTGGCTGGTGCAAATAATATCTGCAGTGTCATCACGGGCATTGCCAGGGCCAATATGCTGACAAACGGAGC